>CAYZZY010000061.1:0-12988 GCA_964482745.1 uncultured bacterium | reverse complement strand
AAACCCACGGTTCGGCTACCGTTTTTTATTGCGGTGGCATTGCTTTCAAGCGTTCTTCGTTGACCGCTTTTTCTTTTGATGTCACAGAGGCCGTTTCGGAGGGGTGCTGCCGTGCGAAACAGATTATTATATTCCTTAGAGGCTTTCTCCCAGTCCTCCGGCACTATGCAGTCCTGATAGTTCATTCCGACAAGTTCCGCCAACGAATACCCCAGGATGTCTTCAGCGGCGGGGTTGCATGATGTGAAATTACCTTCGAAATCGACGGTGAAGCTTCCCTCGATCGAGTTCTCAAAAAGTCCCTTATATTGTTCTTCGCTTTCTCGCAACGATTCCTCTGCTCGCCTGCGTTCGGCGATTTCTTTCTGGAGTTGTTCATTTCGTTTCTCCAGCTCACCTGTGCTGCGAATCAATCGCTCGGACAAGAGACCCGATATCGCCGCGGCGACGAAGAAAAGGAAGTTGTCAGTTAACAACTTGATAGTGATGTATGATTTGGCCTGGTGAATATAGACGGGATTCAAAAAATCAAAGCCGATGTGCTCAATGAGACCTGAGTATTCCGCGAACAACAATGAAGTGTACATCAGAGAGCTTACGGCTGCGGTATAGAGGCCGATTCTTACTCCGTGAATCGAGGCAAAGGCTATAATAACGACCGCATATATCCAGGAAGCAGGGGTTTCGATTCCTCCGATATAGTGGACGGCGGCCGTGACAAGAAAGATGTCGACGAAAGGCGCAAAATAGATCCTGTACTGAATCCTCTTCCCCGAGATTATCCATACATAGGAAAGAAAGTTGCTGACAAAGGCCAGTGAAATCACGACAAGGACAGATGGAAAGAAGAATTCAAGACCCTGGACCGGAGCGACCAGAATGGCGAGCATAAAGAGAAAGCCGATGATTCCAAAACGAACCTTCACACCTCTTAAGTGAAGAGGGTCAATGTGACCGTTTCCTTGAGAGAAAACTGACGGCTTCATCTGACGCTCCATCCCCATAAAATTTTACAGTACCCACAGATCGTTGATGATCGAGTCCCGGGTCTGAGAGTACAAATGGTCCCGCAGAGAATAGACTGGACTCCAAAAGCCGATAATATACCTCGGCCGAAGGCGTTTGAGCAGATATACTGGCACTTTTTATGCCGAGCATGCGATTTCGGCCCTTTTTTATTTGGATATATTATAACTTATGTATTTGTAGTATCTTACATGATATTGCGAAATCAAACTGTCCGGCTCCGCAATGGATTGCGATGTACAATTTCGAACATAAAAGACATAAATCTTTTCCCGGCAAGATGATGGATGATTGCCAACTGAGCATATTCGAAAAGCTCAACGATGAAACACGCGCAAATCATGTTATATAATAGGTGTTGGTTCAAATATCAAAAAGGAGGACCACGCGCGCTTTTATCTGGAACCGAAATCGTGATTCCGGCAAGCAAGAGGCGGTAGGAAAATGTCGAAGAGAGATGATGAGCAAATTTTGAAGTCTGTCTGCCGCATGTGCCATGGTGTATGCGGGGTGAATGTACACATGAAGAATGGCAGGGTGATGAAAGTGACCGGCGATAAGGACCACCCCATGAGCAAGGGGTACATCTGCTCGAAGGGCGTGGCGTCGGTTGACTATGTATATCATCCCGACCGGTTGCGCCATCCGCTTAAGAGGGCGGGAGAGAAGGGCGAGAACAAATGGGAGCGGATAAGCTGGGATGAAGCCCTCGACACGGTCGCCGGGAAACTGATGCGATATAAGGAGGAATACGGTCCCGAGTCGGTCGCCTTTGCATTCGGCACCGGCCGGCCGTATCAGGCCTTCGGCCTCAGATTCGCCAACTCTTTCGGCACGCCGAATGCCGTAAGCTACGCCCATGCCTGCTATCTGCCCAGGGTGATCTCGTCAATATTCACGTGCGGCCAACTCCCGATCTGTGACTTCTACGGATTCGGCGGCGTTAAGCCTGAATGCGTGCTGATCTGGGGCTGTAACATCTCGGAGACAGGTTCTGCCGACGGTATGTGCGGCTACGAGATTACGCTGGCACAACGAAGAGGGGCGAAGCTGATAGTCATCGACCCGCGCAGGACGGGCATTGCGTCGAAGGCGGACGTCTGGGCGCAGGTCCGTCCCGGAACCGATGTCGCGCTCGCGCTTGCAATGCTCAACGTCATAATCGAGGAGAATCTCTACGACAAACATTTCGTGGAGAACTACACTGAAGGCTTTGATAGCCTGGTCGAGAGGGTGGGGGAGTACCCTCCGTCGAAGGCTGCGCAGATAACATGGGTTCCCGAGGTACAGATACGGGAGATGGCGCGCCTATATGCACAAACGAAGCCCGCCTGCCTGCTGTGGGGCAACGGTCTCGATCAGAGCGCCAACTGTTTCCAGACCGCACGGGCGCTCTTGATTCTGCGAGCGATCACGGGCAATATCGATGTTCCCGGCGGCGACGTTCTCTGGGTGCCGCCGGAGGGCGTGTTCCAGACCTCTCCCTTCCTTGACCCGGGCGTCATCCTGCCCGAGAAGGTGCCCCCCGAGGCGAATGCGAAGAAGCTTGGCTCGGGACAATCCCTGATGAACCTCACGCTTCGCCATGCAGCTTTCTATGACGCTGTCCTCACGGGTAAGCCATATCCTGTGAAAGCGCTCGTCATTGTTGGAACAAACCCGCTGCTGACGGCCGGCGATTCTTTAAAGGGAGAGGAGGCGCTGAAAAAACTGGAGTTCTCGGTCGCGCTTGATCTGTTCATGACACCGACCACACAGTTGGCGGATATTGTGCTGCCCGCCGCGACATGGCTCGAACAGGACGACGTGGCCGATCTCCATTTTATCTGGTGTGTCGCCGCGCGGCAGAAGGTGGTCGATGTCGAGGAGTGCTGGGACGACAAAAAGATCTTCATCGAGCTTGCGAAGAGGATGGGGATGGAAGAATACTTCCCATGGAAGGACGTGAGGGAGTGGCTCGACTTCGTGCTCGAGGGTGCGGGAATTGATTTTGAAGAATTCAAGAAGCGTGGTATCCTCGAGGGGAAGATGCGTTACAGGAAATATGAGACTGAAGGCTTTCCAACCCCATCAGGCAAGTTTGAGATTGCGTTGCCTCTTCTTGAGATGCAGGGAGGCGACCCCGTGCCCGATTTCACTGAACCTCTCGAGAGCCCTTATAGTACTCCGGACATTGCAGAAAAATATCCGCTCATCGCAGTAACGGGATGCAAGATCGAACCGTTCTTCCACACCGAATACCGCCAAATTGAATCTCAAAGGAAACGCAATCCAGATCCACTTGTTGAGATCAACCCCATAACTGCAGAAGAACTGGGTATCGAAGACGGCGACTGGGTGTGGATAGAATCGCCGCGCGCCCGGATCAGGCAGAGGGCACGACTGACAGATGCTGTCCACCCGCGAATGGCGGCCATACAGCACGCGTGGTGGTTTCCCGAAAAAGAGCCGCCGGAATATGGCTGGAAGGAATCGAGCGCGAACCTGCTTGTCGATCCGCATCCCGCCGACCCCATCTGGGCATCGGAGGCATGGAAAGGGTTTCTTTGCAAGGTCTTCAAAAGTGATGAACCCACAAGAACAACTTGAAGAGAGCAATCAGGGTATAATTGCATGAAAGTGTATTCAAAGGGCAGGGCAATTCTGGGAAGAAACAAGAAATCCGAAGAACCATTTGAATAGAATCCAATAAAGCTTAGGAGGGATAATATGGACCTGAATACCTTGAATGATACTCCGCCATGGGAATGGCCGGAAGATGCCGCTGTGACGATTCTGGCGTCTCTTCGCGATGAGCAGGCTGACGCATCAGAGCGCCTGCTTGCTGCCGAACTGGCGGGCGACACTGTTGTCGTCGATGACGAGCTTGCCGATGCGTTGCTCTCCATGGCAAACAATGACAATGAAGTTGAAGCTCTTCGTGGGCAAGCGGCGATATCCCTCGGACCCTGTCTCGAACAAACAGATATAGATGAATTCGAAGACCCCGACGATGCGCTGATCTCAGAAGAGATGTTTCAAAGAGTCCAGGAAACGCTCCGGGAACTCTATGCGAATGCCAGCACGCCGGATCCGGTGCGGCGGAGAGTTCTCGAAGCCTCGGTGCGCGCTCCGCAGGACTGGCATAAGGACGCTATCCGTGCTGCATTTTCCAGTAACGACGAGTCCTGGAAACTCACCGCTGTCTTCTGCATGCGATTTGTTAGAGGATTCAACGACCAGATTCTCGAGGCGCTCGAAAGCGAAAACGAGGACATATATTATGAGGCGGTGCGTGCCGCGGGAAATTGGGAAGCACATGCGGCCTGGCCGCATATTTTAAGCATTATCACCGGGGAGGGGACTGACAAGCCTCTTTTGCTTGCAGCCATCGAGGCGGCGGCCGGTGTCAATCCGCATGAGGCGATGGAGGTTTTGGTTGACCTTGCCGATTCCGACGACGAGGATATCGTCGAGGCAGTCGACGAGGCCATGATCATGGCTGAAGGGCTCCTCGATAACGACGAATATGATCGATCCCTCAACTGAGGACGGATAATCTTATCGAAGAGGCATATCGAATTGGCCAGGAAGAAAAAACAACCGATCCAGAAGATGCTGGCTGTAACAAGCTCTCTCATACGCTAACCTAGAGACGCCTGCCACCAAACTCAACTTCTTCCGACGGGGGAGGGATCATGAAAAGCATGCTGAAAAAGATCATATTGGGTCTGGGAATTGCCATTCTTGTGCTCGTGGTTGTCATCGGTTATTTTGTGATCGGGAGGGTTGCGCCCATCGGGGCCGGTTACAAAGCCAAGATGCTGTGCTCATATCTTTTTGTGTCAGGCCGTGAGGTCGAGCCTGTCCTCGAAAGCGATCTTGAGCCGTTCAATCCTCTACTTGGCATGGTCGATGCCGAAGTCGACTACGAGAACAAGTCAGTCACGGCAACGGCGTTTGGCCTTGTTACGAGAAAAGCTGTTTTCAATGAATGTCTTGGATGCACGATTGTTCCCCCTTCCTGGGAGACCGGTCAACTACAATTCCCGTCTGCATGCGTCGAGCCGGAACCCTACGATCCCGCAACGACACCATGGCCGACCGGCGACCTGGATGCGGAGGCGACATTTCCTGATGAAATAGATGAAGGAAAGCTGAAGGCGGTGTTGAATAAAGAGTTCTCGGAGCCGGACCCCGAGAAACCCCGCCGGGCTCGGGCCGTGGTTATTGTCTACAAGGGGAAAATTGTCGGGGAACGCTATGCCCCCGGATTTGGCAGGGACATGCGCATGCATGGGTGGTCGATGACCAAGAGCATTACGAGCGCCTTGATTGGAATCCTGGTCGGGCGCGGAGAATTCAGCGTGGACGATCTGGCTCCCATACCCGAATGGAGAACTCCCGGCGATGAACATGGAAAGATCACAATCGATCACCTGTTGCGCATGAGTGCCGGATTCGATTTTCATCATGATGTGAATCCGAGCGGTCAGAGACAGCAGGCATTGTTCGGCGCAATCGATTCGACCAAATATTCGATTGAATGTCCGATGGAGGTAAAACCGGGTACCAGATGGGAATATGCGAACGCCAATCCGCACTCGCTCTGGCGAATCATCCGCAATACGGTCGGCGGCACCGATCAGGAGTACCTGACGTTCCCGCGACGCGCGCTGTTCAACAAGATCGGCATGCGCAGCGCCCTCATAGAGCCTGATCCGTATGGCAACCTGATCGGGACATCCTTTGGATGGGCGACCGCCAGGGACTGGGCGCGATTCGGGCTGCTGTATCTCAATGACGGAGTCTGGGAAGGCGAGCGGATTCTGCCGGAAGGCTGGGTGGATTACACGAGAACACCCGCTCCAGCGGCCGAATACAAGCATTACGGCGCGCTGTTCTGGCTGAATGCAGGAGCCGTGGAATTCGCGGATGTGAAACAGGGACAGATGAGATACTGGAATAACCCACCGTTTCCGCGACTGCCTGTGGACGCCTACTTTGCGATGGGACACGACGGCAAGGTCGTTGCCATCATTCCCTCGCGCGACCTGGTCGTTGTCCGCCTTGGCCTGAGCCGCTCATCCGAGACATGGGACTACGAAGGCTTTATCGCTGATATCCTCGCGTCGATAAAGACGTGAGTGCTATCAGGTCCGGCGTATCTAATTGCCTCTCGCAAGGGCGCGGCGCCTCTATCCATTCTTCCCCCTTTGGAAAAGGGGGATCGAGGGGGATTTGGCTTGATGCCCGCTTCGTGACCTCTGAAGGCTGGCACCCAGTACTACCGCGCCTTCCCTTTATCGCTCTCAATGAAATGCAGAATTAATCGAGCGAGTTCCTCGCCCTTGTCCTCTTGAAGAAAATGGCCGGCATCCTTGACCGTGACATGAGGTTGGCCTTTCGTGCCGGGCACGCGCGATTGAAAAACCTTGTCCTGCCCGCGAGTGATCGGGTCGCTGTCGCTGAACGCCGTCAAGAAGGGCTTCTCCCATTTCGAGAACACCTGTTCCCACACCTCATGGTTCTTCCTGAGTTGTGTCGGAACGAGGCTGGGCATAATCCTTGCCCCCGCCTTGTAGGTATCATCAGGGAATGGCGCGTCATAGGCGGCTACGACCTCCGGAGGCAATTCGGTCACCGTGCCGAGTTGGACAATACCGCCGGTCGGAAGTTCCGGCGTCGTGCGCGAATAAGCCACCCATCGGGTGAAGCTTGTCTTCTCCTGCAATTCCTCCCGGGTTATTGTGCCGTGCATCCATACCCGAAGACGGAATAAGGTCGGGCCAATATATCCCATGATGCCGCCGACATCGGGGAGCCCCGTATTTGCCGCCACAATTCGCGCGAAACGGTCGGGCTCTTCGGCCACGACCCTCAATCCGATGAGTCCGCCCCAATCCTGACAGAATAGCGTCGTTTCGGTAAGATCGAGTGATCTGACAAACGCCGTCATTATGTCCACCTGCATCTGGTAGGAGTAGTCCTCCATCCGCGGCAGCTTGTCCGAGCGACCGAAGCCGATGAGGTCGGGAGCGATCACCCGATGTCCGGCCTCTGCCAGGATCGGGATCATATTGCGATACAAGTAACTCCATGACGGTTCGCCGTGCATAAGAAGAATAGGCGCGGCATCGGCGGGGCCTTCGTCTATGTAATGGATTCGCAGTCCTTCGATATCCACATAATGCGGCTCGAACGAATATCCGGGCAGATTCTCAAATCGTTCATCAGGAGTCCGCAGCACTCCCGGCTTGGGACCGGAATCATTTCCCTGCGCATTTGTCGCAAGCGGCATATTCAAAATAAAAAGGGCCAGAAAGCAAAATGCATAACCTTCAAGATTGAAAATATTCATCGGCTCAAACGGCCTCCTTTTGTAATAACTTCATATGACTACGAGTTACACAAATGTGGGGGCGTTTCGCGAACCGCCCAAAAACCTTAACCCATTTTCTATCCACAGATTTCGCAGATTCACGCAGATTATCACCGATTTCCAACGTCCTGGAGGTGCGAATGTATTCGTATTATTCGTTATCATTCGTGTTACTTTTCCTGAGCTTGTCGAAGGATGTCCATTCGTGATTCCACTTTCGTCTTTCGCCTGCTGCGTTGCGGACAGGTTGGAGCATATGCGGACAGGTTTGCGGACAGGTTTCGGCTGGCTCCGAATGCCGCCGCCGGAAAGGCCGAGGGGCGGAATTGCCTGATTTTTCGGGCCATTTCGGGCGCCACTTCCACTGCCTGCGGACAGGTAGACCGGGTAGACCGGGTTTTTTCAGCTTTCAGTTTTATTTTGAACAAACCCCTTTCTTTCAGCCACAGAGGGCTCAGAGAACATGGAGAAATCTTCAGCCTCAGATGTAGTACAGATAAACATGGACTTTCCTCTGTTCCTTTTCGCCATTTGCCCTTTTACCCCGGCCTGCTAAGGCCTATTCCCCATTTCCCCTTTTAACCTGTTATCCTGATTTGTAAAAATCCTTTCTATATATATACCATGGATGGAAAAAGCTGGCAAGGAATTTTTTGTTAATAAAAGAGGCAAACGACATAAGGAATTGGAAAGACAAAAGAACAGCCTCTTTCTCACCACAGAGACGCGGAGGGCGCAGAGAAAAACAGAAACGAGGAACCAGAAACCAATTGCAACCGCAGAAAAACGCAGATACACGCAGATTTCCCTCTTTCCCTTTTAACCTTTTTCCCCGCCCCAAATCACCATGGGGGACGCGGGGAGCATGGGGAAGGCGAAGCGAAGCTTCGCGCGAGAAAAGGACAAGAGATCAAAAAGATAGTATCGATTTTCTAAGACTTTTCTTGTCGTGATTAGTTCTGCAAAATATGTAGACGCTACCCCTATGTTTTCCCGGCATCGTGCATGGAGCCGCAAGGGTGTCACTTGATGCACGAGCCGCCGTCAAGCGGAATCACTGTCCCGTTTGCATATGCGCCCGCTCGCGATGCGAGGAAAAGCGCGAGCCCAGCCATGTCGGGGGGCGATCCGATGCGTCCCATCGGGCAACCGGCGGAGATCTCGCCCATCATCTCCCTCGGGATCCAGTCGGTCATCTTGCTTTCGAAAAAGCCCGGGGCGATGGAGTTCACCGTTATCCCGCGAGGGCCGAGTTTCACCGCCAGATGTTTCGTCAAGTGATGCACGGCCGCCTTGCTGGCAGAGTACGCAAAATTCTCAAAGACGGGGGACTTTAGCCCATCGATCGATCCTATGTTGATCACGCGGGCCGGGTCGTCGGGCCGTTTCGCATTTTCCAGCAGCGGCAGGAGATCCCTCGTCAGCAGGAAGATCGCCTTTACGTTCAGGTCCATGACCTTGTCGTAGGCGTCCTCGGGAAATTCATCGATCGGTGCGCCCCACGTGGCCCCCGCGTTGTTGACGAGGATATGCAGCGCCTGCTCGCGGTCCTTGAGTTCTTGAACCAGGGCCTCGCGATCTTCGCCCTTGGAGAGGTTGGCTGGAAGCGAGATGCATTCGCCCGTCTTGGATAGTTCCTCGGCGACCTTGTCGCAGACCTCTTTCTTGCGCGAAGAGATGTACACCTTCGCGCCGTTCTCGACATATCCACGGGCGATCATCAGCCCGATTCCCCGTGAGCCGCCTGTCACCAGCGCGACTTTGCCCTTTATGGAGAACAGATCAGCTACCTTTATCGAAGTTCCATCTGCGGAATCGCTCATTTAATCCTGTCCTTTCCTTGTTGCATACACTTTCATCAGCTATCTGTGCGACTGTTGATCAGCATCGGCGTACAATTATATAGATTCTTGTACGACGAGTCAAAAATCCGGCCGGCGACGAGCGGGAGAAGGTTTGTTTTGGAAATTCTGGTATTCTTGACTCTGCCGAGTGCAACTTTCGCCCAGATATTCTTCACTCCTGAAAAGGGCCAAAATGAAGAATATGGCATCAATTCTTCACTATTCTTAAGGCCCAAGGGCAGGCTTTTCCGATGGGCGGTGCGCCTGAGAGGGGAATCGTCTAAGAAGCTGCTCTTGCGCAGAATTGCAGAGTATAAGACCTATATTGTTGCTTAATGGATAAGAATATATCAGAAGGCAAGGGGATTTTCACGAATTGCGAGCAGGATTTTGGCAGATGATCCGGGGTCTACAAAACTCTCCTCAGGAGGGGAGTCTGCCTGAGAATGTTCGATATAAAGAAGCAGGATGCAACTACGAGCGGAGAGATTATTACAAATTTTAGCAGTGGATCAAGAGGAAGGCCGACGAAAAGATACGTTCCGCAGACCACGAAGAATGGATGGATGATGTAGGCGGTATAGGCGCTCTTTGCCATTGCCCGTGTTAGCCGATTCTCCATAGTGCACCTGTTTCTGAAAACCATCAGGAGTTTCATGCTGATTCCGATGCAAAGTACCGGTTCGCATGTAGCGTATACAAAGGCTTGCCAGCTCGCGCCGCCTTCGAAGATTTTCGTACCGCCGTCCAATGCTCCACCGAGCGCCATGACGATCGGCATCATCGCGATCATTCCAACAGATATGCCAAACCACAGGTTGACCTGCTTGTTTTTCAGGTCATCTAGCCACGAATAGCGGCAGGCCCACACGCCGAAGACATACATGCATATATAAAGAGGAAAATAGGCAATCTGCAGGTTCATGACATTCCAGCCTACCCAAAACCGTAATCTCACGAGGAAGGTAATTAAACCAATGCCGATGAGGAAGATGAGTATTTGAAGGTTCGTCGGCAAGGGAAGTACATGTTCTTCTCCTTTCTCACGAGCCGGCAATGCAACGCGAAGAGCAACATACGCGGCCGCAAAGATGAGCAGAGACATAACGAACCAGAGGGGACCGGTACCAGATACTCTCAATAAATTGTGGATCATGAAGTCGAGATAGCCTTCTTGAATCCTGCCCTCGAAACGAAACACAAGGTACACCACACTTGGGTTGAGCAAAAAGAAGTAGACGAGCAGCGGGATCCCGAGCCTGGTAAGGCGGTCTTTGAGGAACAGCCCGGGGCCTTTCTTGTCATACGACAGGGGAGTGAAGAACGCTGAAACCATGAAGAAGAGGCTCATGAAGAACGACTGATTGATTACTGCAAAAAATGTCAACAGCACAGGAGCGATGCTGCCCTCCGGGGGAGGCGCCTTGTAGTACCAGCCGCCTGAGGCCCCGTGGGCGATGGCAAGATGATGGCATATGACCAGGGCCGTAAGAAATGTCCGTAGGTTGTCCAGGTAGAAAATGCGATGTTTGTCGAGGTTTTGGGCTGAAGGAGTAATCTGCGCCCCGCCGGTGTCTTGCGTAGATTCCATAGGCTCGGATTTTACCTGATCATTTTCGCCGACGCTGCATGGGTTATACCAATCTGATGTCTAGCATCGAGGCATGAGATTTGGTCGACGGCAAAGATTTGGTTGGATTCAATCCCGATTGAGAAATCCCCCTCAATCCCCCTTTTTCAAAGAGGGGCAGGGGGGATTTACCGCGCCGTTGATTGGAATACATGTATTTCATCTTCATATGGGATCTTTCCGAATAGGAACGAATGAAGACCATTCATTCATTTGCCACATCCGATCGAAATACTCTACGTGTGATGTGAAAGTGGTATTAGCATGTCAGCAAATAGCATCAAACGTCGTTTACCACGCACATGGGACGTTCACCCGCGGCGACACGTTTGAAATTCTCGAAAGCAAAGTCGAACACCCGCCGCTGCATCTCGTGTGTCGGGCCTGCTATGTGAGGGGTGAGCACGGTGTTCCTGGCCTCCGTCAGCGGGTGCCCGGCAGGCAAGGGCTCCTCTGCAAACACGTCAATCGCCGCGCCCGCGAGTCGTCCGCCGTTCAGGACGTCCACCAGGGCGGCTTCATCGACCACTCCCCCGCGCGCTGCCGCGACCAGGTAGGCCGCAGGCTTCATTTTCGCCAACTGTTCGGCACCGATCATGCCCCGTGTCGAGTCAGTGAGCGGGACGTGCAGAGTCACGATGTCCGATTGTGCAAGAAGCTCGTCGAGTGAGGCTTTCTCGGCGTGCAACTCGGCCTCCACTTCGCGCGGGATCGGGACCGTGTCGCTGTAGAGCGTTCGCACTCCGAAACCGATGAGGCGCCGGGCAAGCGCCTGGCCTATCGCCCCGAAACCGACGATGCCGACTGTCCTGCCACAGAGTTCGTAGTTCTGCTCGTTTTTTAAACCTCCGTACCACTCTCCATTTTTCACGAAAGCGTCGTACTGTGGGATTCTCCTCAAGACGGAAAGGATGACACAGATCGTGTATTCTGCAACGGAGACACTGGTCACCCCTGCAACGTTCGCTACCGGTATCCCACGCGCGGCGGCGGCCGCGAGGTCGACGGTGTCGTAGCCTACACCGAAGCGCTGGACGAGCTTGAGCTGGTTACAGTGCGCCAACAGCTCTTCGGTAATTGTGCGCATTCCGACCAATATGAAGTCTGAGTCGCCCAGGTCCTCCTTTACCTTTGCCTCAAGAGGATCGCCCCAAAGCTTGGGTGGAACAATTACATATTCCCATCCATCGGGCATTCGGGCGTCCATCCACTCCTTTGCAGAACTGCCCAGGAAACAGAGTATTTTCATCTCGATCCTCCTAGTGCTTTCGCAATCAGCGATTTAATCCAAGCACTGATGTCAAAAACTATGTCTTTGCCGACTGCCTGAGTGTCACAACCGCCTGTGCCGCCGCCGATATCAGCAATCCTATATCGGTGTCGCATGTGATGAACGTCATCCCTCGTTCCATCCAGAATTGCAGCACGGATATGTCGCGGACATGGATACCCGAGGCTATGCCCTTCTTTGCGCAGGCGTCCACGACCTTCTGCATGGCCTCTATCATAGAGGGATGCTCATGTTCGCCCGGAACCCCCAGGGAGATGGAGAGGTCGTTGGGTCCGATGAGCGCCACGTCCACGCCTTTGACGGACAGGAGATCCTCGATGTCATCGACAGCCTGTTTGCTCTCGATCTGAGCTATGACGATTGTGTCCTTATTCAGGTGTTCGATCTGATCGGGGATGGCCCCGAATTCATAGTCGGTAATAATCGGCCTTATCCCGCAGCCCCGCAATCCCCAGGGCGGGTATTTCGCAGCCCGAATGATATTTTCGACCTGCTCCCTCGTCTCGGTTCGGGGCACCATGATGCCGTGTGCACCCAGGTCGAGGGTCCTGGCAATCAGGTGGTAGGCGTTATCCGGCACCCTGACAATGCATGTCAGATCCATCGACCGGCCAGCCCTGATGATGTCGGTGACGGACTCGTGATTGAACGCGCCATGCTCGGTGTCGATGAAGATGTAGTCGAAGCCGGCCACCTTCAGCATTCGAGCAATCTCGGGTGAGGTAAACTCAACCACCATAGTTCCCAGGACGGTCTTGCCCTCTCTCAGCATGCGCTTGACATTATTCTCCTTCATAATGATCTCCTTCTCTCCGAATTGGCGTCCGACTGCATGT
>CAYZZY010000060.1:0-12990 GCA_964482745.1 uncultured bacterium | reverse complement strand
ATCGAACGACATCATCATTCGACCTTACTCAGCGCGCTGGCAAGCTCCGATTCTTTCTCCGGGGGCCAGGCGCCCGAAAGCGTGATATTGATTTCCCGCGTGTTTTCATCGATCAATGTGAAGTCGGCGAGGACGCATAGTTCGGGCAGAAGGTCGCGCACTTTGTCTGCCCACTCGATTATGGTAACACCTGCCGGCTCGAAATATTCCTCGTATCCGAGGGAGACCATTTCGGCGGCGTCCGCGAGGCGATACGTATCCATGTGGTAGACGGGAACCCGACCCCGATAGTGGTTCACCAGTGTGAATGACGGGCTGGAGACATATTCGTCGGGGCCAACGCCTAATCCTCTTGCCAGTCCCTGGGCGAAGACGGTTTTTCCGGAGCCCAACTCGCCGATTAATCCGACGACGACGCCACATTCAAGCAGATGCCCGAGCGCTTCCCCCATGTGCCGGGTCTGCTCGGGTGAATATGAAACAAGCCGCATTTGATCAGACCCAGTCGGAGCGGTCGCACTTTATGCGAGAGAAAAGGATTTCGATGTCAGGGACCCTGCTCAACAGGTTCTCCGCGAGGGCCGGCAACACGATGCGTTCGGTTGCGCCATGCCCGGCTTCGACAAGGCACAGGCCGAGGGCATCGGCTTCAAGCATCTGATGATAATTGACGGCGCCGGTAACGAATGCATCGGCCTTTTCCGCCAGCGCATCGGGGATAAGCGTGCCGCCTCCGCCTCCGCACACCGCGACACGCCTGATCCTCGCCTGGCCCCGGCCCACAACTTTGGCTCGCTTGACGCCCAGCCTTCTTTTGACCAGCTCGACATAATCCTTGAACGGGACGGCCTCGGGAAGCTCGCCGATGCGGCCCAAACCATACAATCGGCCCTGATTCGCAAGGGCGTAGACGTCATAGGCGACTTCTTCGTATGGGTGAGAACGTGTCATCGCCGCCACGACGCCAGCGAGCGAGTTTTCGGGGACCAGCACCTCCAGTCGCAACTCGGGTTCTCTGTTGAGAGCGCCGATCCGACCGGAAAAAGGCGACGCCTCCTCCGAGGGGATGAATGTGCCCGTTCCCGGGGCCTGGAAACTGCAGTATTTGTATTCACCGATTCCACCCGCGCCCGCCTCGCACATTGCCGCCCGCACTTTATCGACATGGTCCTCCGGGACGAACACGACAACCTTGCAGTCTTTTTCCTCGTAAGAAGCCGCGAGCCGGCGGACACCTTGAAGCTCCAGTCGCTCGGCGAGCACGTCGTTCACGCCTCCGGGCGCGCAGTCGAGGTTCGTGTGGGCGACATAAAGGCCGATCTCTTTGCGGATCGCCGCGATTATGACGCGCTCGGCGAAGTCCTTGCCGGAGATCCTTTCCAGTTTCCGGAAAATGATCGGATGATGTGTGATAATGAGCCCGGCTCCCCGCCTCGTCGCTTCGTCCACGACGCGCACGTTGACATCGAGGGCGAGAAGGATCTTGTCTATCCTGGGAACACACGGTGTCTGCAATCCGATGTGATCGCCCTCAAGCGCCATCCGTGGCGGCGCAATCCGCTCCATCGCTTCGATTACTTTCGACACGGCTACCGTCACATGAATCACCCCGCCTTCTTTATTTGCCTTCGCAGCAGGAAAATGAACAGCGGTCCACCGCACAGCGCGGTAATCACGCCGACCGGGATCTCGCTTCCCCGCACACCGACGCGGGCAACCGTATCCGAAAGAATCAGGAAGACGCCTCCTCCGAGAAAAGCCACCGGGAACAAGAGCCTGTGATCCGGGCCGAAGAGCATCCTCATTGCATGCGGGATAATCAGGCCGACAAATCCTATCGGTCCGCCCTGGGCAACCGCCGCAGCGGTTATCAGAGAAGTTGCCACAAACATGATCTTCTTAAGTTTTTCGACCTCTACGCCAAGCTGGCCCGCGGAGGCTTCGCCAAGACTCAGTACGTTCAGGTCTCGCGCATACCACATTAACACAGCCGCGCCCAAAAGGATATATATACAGCATGTCAAAACCGTGGAATACCGATACTCTATTTTCCCGAGGTTGCCCATAAGCCAGAAAATAATGTCACGCGCTTTCGTGAAATCAATGATAGACGTTATCAGCATTATCAGTGCGGCGAACACATAATTTATTATGACACCGGTGAGCAGGAGCGAATGGGTTATGACCCGGCCGTAACTCTGGGCGACCGCATAGACGAAAAAAATCGTCAGGAGCGCCCCCGCGAACGCACAGACGGTCATGGCGCTGAAACCGAACAGGCTGTATTGAACATTCAACAGAACGCCCGTGGCCGCGCCCAGGGCCGCGCCGCTGGAGATTCCCAGCACGTAAGGATCGGCGAGCGGATTGCGCAGCAGCGCCTGAAACACAACACCGGCCGCGGCGAGTGCGCCCCCTATCAGGCCTGCCAGCAGTATGCGTGGGAGCCGGATGCCGAAGAGGATATTTGCCTGTGGATTTTCTTCGAGCGAGGAATCGAACGCCTGCCTTAGATCGAGCGTTGTCGGTCCTATGAGCGAGCACACCAGGATCGAGACGAGCAGGAGCGCCAGCATGGCTCCGACCGTCAGGGACCAGCGTTTTGCGGTAAGGCGCTTCACGACGGCTGCTCCTCGTGCTCGAACGCCTCGGGATGAATCGCCCTTGCCATCTCCTCGATTCCGATAACGAGTCTGGGACCGGAAAGCGTAACATGGTCGGCCACGAGCCCGTGTATCCGATCGTCCCTCACGGCGGGCAGCGACGGATATGGGCTCCACAATTTCTTCGCCGCGACGATCTGTTCCGGCGTGAGATCGAAGTTGAGCGAGGTGTATAATATCACTTCCGGCGCTTTCGATACCACTTGTTCTATGCCCAGTTGGGGATATCTTGCCAGGCTGTCACCCGCGATATTTGTTCCGCCTGCGATGGCGATGAGTTCGTTGATGAATGTGCCATTTCCCGCCACGAACAGAGGATCGATGCCCACGACAAACATTACCTTTCGCCGGGGTCTCCCGGCCATTTTCTGGCGGATGGCGGAAAACTTCGCCTGCAGCCTGTCGGCCATTTCCTGCGCCGCCTGCCGGGTCGAGGTCTCCTCCCCGATGGCGTGAATCGTGGTGAACAGATCCTCCAGCCTGTCATTCGGGATGGTCAACACATTGATGCCAAGTTGTCTCAGCGAGCGGAACAGGCTCTCATGCGTCGCGTTCGGCAATGCGAGCACCAGATCGGGATTGAGCGCGACGATTGCCTCCATGTTGGGATTCACGACGGCCCCGACTTTTGGCTTTTCCAGCGCCTCGGGCGGGTAGTCGCAGAAGTCGCTCACACCAACAACCCTGTCGCCCAGGCCCAGCGCGAAGACAATTTCGGTAAGGCTTGGCGCCATCGAGACAATGCGCGCCGGGTAGCCGGCTTTGGGCGGGCCGGTCTCTTTCATTTCCCGGGGCTGCCCGCCGCAAGAGGGCGATGCCAGGGCTATCAAGCCTAACAGGATGGAAAGAAGAAGATTGCGCATTTTCTATCAGAATTGCCTGCGACCGCGAAGCTCGCGTGAAACCTCCGGCGCCAGTTTCAGGATCGTCTCGGCCATGTTCTCGTCGGTGATCGGGCCGACACCGCAACTCGGCGTGACCAGGGATTGCTTCCAGAGCAGTTCCGCGCTTATTCCCTTCGAGGACAGCGCCTGTATTTCACTTTCGATCTTATCGGCCAGGAGGGCGGCCGTCTCCGAGCCGGTGAAAGCGGTCGTCGGCACTATGCCCCACGCCACCAGCCCTCCGCGATCGAGGAAACGGGTGATATGCGAATCATAGCAGGCGAAACCGTCAAAATATTCGGAGGCGTCGAAGCTCACGATGTCGGCGTCGGTTTCAAGGATCATCGACCAGTCGGTGTTTCCGCAACAGTGTATACCAACTTTCCCGCCGGCCTTTGTTACGGGGTGAATCACCTGGTTCAGAATCGAGATGATGCGCTCGCGGCTCAAGGAGGCGAACGGCGAGCCGAAGCTTGAAAGATAAGGCTCATCCATGAAAATAATGGTGGAATCCGCGCCTATCTTTTTGAAAAGCTCCACCTGCCAGCGCGCTTTCATTTCGAGGCATTTGACGACGATATCGGCCACGACGTCGTCGTATATGACCGCGCGCCCATCGGCATCCAGAATACTGAGGCCAAGGGTCACCGGGCCGACAATATGTCCCTTGATGATTGGCGGCGTGTTCTGTCCGTCCGCCCGGAGTGTTTCGAGGAAGGTCTGCAGGCCTGCGGCATACTCCGGCGACACGCTGAAATATTCAACGTTGTCGGCGAGATAGTGCTCGTAGAATTCAGCCTGGTCCTCCGGCTGCGGGTTCGAATAGCTGATCTTCCTGGCGGTTTCATCTACCACGATTCCCGGTATCTGCTCGGTGAACTGCACGAGCATCTGTTCGAAGAAGCGTCTCCGGCTCAATTGGGGCCAGAAGGGCGCTTCGGAGAAGTTCTCAACAATCAGGCTGACGGGTCGGCCGGAATCGAGATGCGGCACGCTTCCGATGCCTGTTGCGAACATGTTGCCCAGGATTGTCATATCTTATGAATCCCCAATGAATTATGAGCGCCATTCGGGCCGGGACGACCTCCCCGCACCGTTTCCGGGAGTTACTGGAGCCTGTTGAGGCCTCCAAGTGTTCGCCGGCTCGGCGTTTAAGTATAACACACCACAAATTCGCGCTTCAATATGGCTGGATTATTTATGCAAACGGTCGATGGCAAACGGCGGTTTGTGCTGGATCATACTCATTTGGCATCTGCCATAGAGCAATACAATTTAATTGGGGACACGATGCAGCATCATGTCCCCAGTTAAATCCAAAGGGCAGAGGAACGAAGAGCCGGCTTGTACCGGATCATCATTACCGTGAATTCCGGCAGGTTCAGGCGCACATGTGCATTAAGGAAAGAGGAGGCGCGGGATGGCCTGTCGGCCATTTTGATTCTCCGAATGTCGCTTATCTGTCCAAACGGTTGTCAGGAGTTTCGATATGATTATATCAACACCCGGGTTGCCCGCCTATGGCTTTTGTCATTATGTGCAGTCCGGTCGCCGCCGGTTTTTTCGCGCGCCGTGGATGGTTCGCGCCTTCCTGCATCGATCGATTCTGCGTTCCGCCATCCTGTCGGCTGCCACATGCGGAGGGATTCCCTCCTCCTTGGCGATCTTGATCACGCGCGTGACCGCATTGTATATCCTTGCGGCCTTGTGGAGGGCGCGCGAGTGGTTGTATCCCCGCAGTTCATCGGCCACGTTGATGAGCCCGCCGGAATTGATGACGTAGTCGGGCGCATATAAGATGCCGTGTTTTTCCAGCATCTCGCCATGCCGTCCCATTTTTAACTGGTTGTTGGCCGAGCCTGCGACAATTCTGCACTTGAGTTTTCGGATGCTCTTATCGTCAAGGATCCCGCCCAATGCGCAGGGGGAGAAAATGTCGCAATCAGCCGAGAATATCGAATCCGGCTTCATGTATTTCGCGCCGAACTCTTCGACAACTCGTGTGGCATTTTTCTTGTAGATATCGGTGATTATGATTTGCGCGCCTTCTTTGGCCAGATACCGGGCGAGATGATAGCCTACGTGGCCTGCTCCCTGGATTGCGACGGTGAGCCCTTCGAGTTCTTTCGTGTTGAACACCGCTTTGGCGCAGGCCTGCATGCCGTGGAGCACGCCGTACGCCGTCACCGGCGACGGATCGCCGCTGCCACCGCGCACGCTCTCCAGGCCCGCGACGTACCGGGTCTCCTTGTGAATGATCCTCATATCGTCCGTGGTGGTTCCGACATCTTCGGCAACGATGTATCTGCCTTTGAGCGTATTGATAAATTGGCCGAACATCCGAAGCAGTTCCTCCGTCTTGTGCGTCTTCGGGTTGCCGATGATGACGCTCTTGCCTCCTCCGAGATTGAGGCCCGCCACCGATGCCTTGTATGTCATGCCGCGGGCGAGGCGCAATACGTCATCGATGGCCGCGCGTTCGGACGTGTATGGCCAGAATCGGCATCCGCCCAGGGCGGGTCCGAGCGTGGTGTCGTGGATTGCCACAATCGCCTTAAGCCCCGTGGCGCGGTCCTGAAAGAACACCAGTTCTTCGTAATCGTACTCCCCCATTCGCTCATAGATGATCATTTCAAACCTCCGTCTGTCTGTGCTTTTTCAGGGATTTTTCTACCGGATACGGCTTCTTTTTCCGCATTGGTTTTTTTGATTTTTTGAATATCTTTTGATACGAATGGCGACGGGGACTGTACCCAGGCCCGATGTTTGGCTGCGGCTTTCTCACTCCGTCTTCTGAGGAAAGATTAATTACAGAGCGACATGTGAAGCCCGGGCCTGCAACGTCCCTTTCAATAGCCCAGTTCGCGAATCCTTTTTTCGCCGATGCCGAAATGGTGCGCGATCTCGTGGACGACTACGCTCTTTATTTGCTCTCTCAGTTCCGCCGCCGTTTTTCGCGTCGCTTCCAGCGGTCCCTGGAATATGGTAATCCTGTCAGGGAGCGCAAGGCTGTACCCGGTGTTTCTGTGCGAGAGCGGCACGCCTTCATAGAGGCCCAACAGCGAGTAGCGATTGGGCAGGTTCATCTTTTTCAGGATTTTGGGAGAGGGCCACGGCTCGACGACGACATAGACATTGCTCATGGCCTGCGCGATCTCGTCGGGAAGCTCATCGAGCGCGTCGGCAACAATTCCTTCGAATTTCTCTCGGCTCAGTTTCATGGCGAACAGAAGCGTCTTCGTCCGGGAAAATGACAACTCAGGGATTATGGGAGTCCAGTATGCTCTTGCCGATATGTCCGCTCTGCAGTCCGGCAAGTATTCCGCAGTTCTCGCAGGAAGGATCCTCGCTGCACCAGTCGGCGAAGAGCTGGAGCAGTCCCTGCTGGGTTCGGGCCGAGCGTGGGACCCGCTTCCCGGGTGAGGCGCCGAACATCCGGTATTCCATCAGCCGCGTGATATTATTGGGTTGCGGAGACGGAAGATCACGGTACAGCCCGTGCACGAGTTCCTCGTCATCCGCCGAGTTTTGCGAGCGCGCATGAAGCAAAGCCAGCGGCACGAAGGAGTTTACCACGATCGTCAGCGCCCGGTCCTTCCCGATAAGGGCGATCGGCTTCGAGAGCGCCTTCCCCTTGATGCTATAGCGGTTCGACCAGAAGTCATCCTCCGCCTGAGTGAAATATTCGATACACCCTTTTCTCGCCTCGCGCGCCTCGCGCCTCAATACGCAGGTCAGAATCGACTTGAACAGGCCGGCTTCATATGATCGCACCAGCACATGGCTGACACCGGCAATGCGCCTCTCAGGCATATTTGCGGGCCGGACAGCCGCCGATTTCCATTCGATATCGCCGTCGTTCAAATCGTCGAATCCATGATCCCGCCAGAGTTGAAGAAGATACCCCAGATAGTTTCGGGCTTCGACAGGATCATCGGCGTCGAAGGGCGGAAGCAGCCCGGCGCCCCCGAGGAGAAGCGCCTGTGTCAGGCGGATCTTCTCGCTGGTGGGATGCGTGGTTTCTGATGAGAGGATGCGCCTTCGCAAGCGGGCGTAGGAAAGCTTTCGGGCGAGTTCGCCGAAATGTTTTGTGTGCGCCTTGTATCCCATTCCTTCGAGCACCGCTCCGTACGCGACCTGGTCATGATCGTGTTTCTCGGTTTCGTATGCCAAGCGGCGCTGCTTGGCGATCATGCGGGCGTCGCCGGCGATGCAGAGCAGTTTGAGAGCGACCTCGGGAGCCATGTGCTCAAGCACCCCCTGGCATCTGCCGAAATTGTGCATGCTCCCGTAAGGATACTCTTCAGGATGGAGCGCGCATTTGAGCACTTTGAGGTCGTCGGCCAGATAATCCCACAGGGCGACGTCGGGAATCTCAACCCCGTGTCGACTTAATGCGGCCGCCTGCTTTTTGCGGGGAATGAGCGTGACGTGGAGGATAACGTCATCGTATCGCGGATCGAGCGAATGGTGGTGGAGTCGCCAGCCGGCCGGATCGATGTGGAGCTCGATGTCTCCTTTGATCCGCCGTCCGCCGATGCTTATGTCCGCCCTTCTGAAATCCGGCCCGGCTTCCAGATTCCATGTGCCGGGCGAGTGGACAGCAATGTTTTTCCCATCACGCGTGGCAAGTTGTTCTGCGTCGTAGAGCCTGTCGTACCAGAGGCACCGCAGGAGTCGTTCTGATATTTTGGCGCCATCAGAGACGAGTGAATACTTCTGGGCCACTCTGTCATGGAATGTCGGATCACTCTCGAACAGCCTGAAATACTCATCTGAAAATGGCATCTCTCTGTCCTTCCCCTCTGCCGTTGCAGGCCGCAAAAGAACTTCGGCGCGGGCGTGGTGTTCATCCGTCACTCAGGCGAAGACAATGTAAGCCGCCGCCGCGCCCGGGAAAAAAGTGAAAATCCGAAAGGCTCTCTCTCCCCGCCGGCGTTCGTCTCACTCGTGCATCGGGTACCGCTCGTCGAGGATAAAGGAGATCGTGAGGTCGGCGCGGTACTCGATTATTTTGCCGTTTTCGATCTTTGCCGAAAGGCGTGTGACTTCCACTTCCTGCAGGCCCACCAGTGTCCGGTCTGCCCTTTCCACCGCCGCGCGCACCGCATCCTCCCAGCCGTTGGGCGAGGACGCGATGATGTCGGATGTCTTGACAATCCCCAAAGTACCACCCCCCGGTTCAATAGAGTTTGTTCCTCAGGATTATGGCGCTGTCTTCGACCGATAGTAGTAGGTTTCGTCCCGCTCTTCCATCTCTACCAGGCCTTCGGACTCGAGGATGTCGAGATGGCCGACAGCCTCGGACATTCCCAGATACACCTGATAAGGATCGATGTCAGGGAATAAATGACTGCATATATCGAACGCTGTCTTCGCGGAACCCCGAACAAATTTGAAGACCTTCCTTTTTCGAACCTCGTGATGCACGATGATGCTATCAATGACCTTCCTGATATCGGGGATGATGTCTCCATGGCCGCCCAGCACAAGGTCGATGTCGAATGTTTTCAGGCGGCCGAGCGTCGCAATGTATTCGGCGAGGCTGTTCACGCGGGGCATGGACGGATCTCTCGGGAAATGAAGCAGCGGGACGGGGCTGATGTGGCTCAGGATATTGTCGCCCGAAAGCAACACCTTTGTGGTCGGGTCATAGAGGTTTATCATCCCCTTTGAATGACCCGGGCAGTGGATGACATTCCACTCCGTGTGCTTGAGTTTCAGGATGTCGCCATCCTCGATAAGGTGAGTGACCTTTATGGCCTCGCGCAGTTGTTGGAAGATGGGATGCCTGATGAGTATCGTTTCAAGCGACTCTTCCGGGAGTCCGGACCGGAGAAGAAATCTCTCGGTGCGTTCGTACACAGGATCATTCGACGCTGCATAACCGAGTTCGCTCTCGATATCATAGGTCTCAAGCGGGTGCGCGAGGACCCGCGGGGCGCCCTCGGCGGCGATCTTTCCCATAAGCCCGTAATGGTCGAGATGTGCGTGAGTGATGACGAGTTGCTCTATATCGCCGAAGCCAAAGCCCAGTTCCTTCAACCCGGCGCGCAGCGCCTCTTCCGCCTCCTCGGTCTTCAGGCCTGAATCAACGAGCGTGAGGGGCTCGTCCTCGATCAGGTAGGTGTTGATTGCGCCCACATAGAAAGGGGTAGGCGTAGGGATCTGATGAATGCGTTCGGCAACTTTCAATAGAATGTGCCCGCCGTCAGTGTCAACTCTTGTTGAGAGAGAAATGAAGAAACCGCCGCGATGTCAACGCGCTCACGGTACCACGTAGCCCAGCCCGTCGCATGTGCCGCATGGGTATTCGGGCCGGAGCTTCGCCCTGCCCGTGCCCATGCAGTTCGGACACAGTTCGGTCGCCGTGACCTCGTGAGTGGGCCTTGAGAGCCGCTTGAAAAAAAAGGTGCCTGCGATCAGGAAGCCGGCCAGAATGAGAAGCAGTATGAAATAAGTCTGCCGGCGGTTGACGCCTTCGCCCGCCGCAGGCTCGCGGAAAAGGGCCCACAGAGCGAGCGCCGCCATGATGAATCCAAACAGGAATGTCAGGTTGGTCGCATCGATCTGGATTCTTTTGGCGAGGAGCTTAAACATCTCGATGTCGATGCCAAGCCCGATGTACAACACCAGAACGGTGCCGATGGCGATAAGGACGATTATGGTTGTAACAATAAGATACTTCTTGAGAACGTCCTCATCCTCGCCCGGCTTGTAATCATAGGCCATGGTTGGGCTCCTTCCCGTGACTCTATAAGAAATATTATCACAATAACTTCCGGGTTTGCAAGGAGCCTTCTATGGGCCCTGACCCGTTCGACAAGCGCGGCGCGTTTATGATATATTATGAAGAAGTTGCAATTTGTTCAACTCCCGCCTTGAAGAGGTAAAACAGCGTGTCATCCGAGGACTATTACAAAATACTTGGCGTTTCGAAGGACGCGTCGGCAGACCAGATCAGGACCGCCTTCCGAAAGCTGGCAAAGAAGTATCATCCCGACCGAAACCCCGGGGACAACCAGGCGGAGGACAAGTTCAAGCAGGTGCAAGGGGCGTATGACGTTCTTGGGAACGAGAAGAAGAAGAAGCAATATGATCAGATGCGCGACGGCAGCTTCTTCGGTTTCGGGCCGGGGGGGGGAGTTGAGGACTTCGGGGCGCGTCCGGGATCCGGCGGGCAACAGTTCCGGTATGAAGACGTTTCCGGCTTCGGCGATCTCGGCGACCTTTTCAGCTCGATATTCGGGGCCGGCGGTATGGGAATGGGCGGCGGTGGGCCGCGCGGAAGAAGAGGTCCGCATTTCGGTCCGATGAAGGGCGAGAACTCGCACGCGGAGATCCAGATACCGTTCGAGCAGGCCATATCCGGCGGCAAGACCGCGTTGAAGATCGGTCGAGAGGAAGACTGCGGCGAGTGCGGAGGCACGGGGGCGGATCCTTCGTCGGATATGCAGACATGCCCGACATGCCAGGGCCGCGGGAACGTCGCGACCAGCCAGGGCGCTTTTTCAATCAGTCGGCCGTGTCCGGCCTGTCTCGGTCGTGGCTCGGTCGGCGGCAAGCCGTGCTCGAAATGCGCCGGACGAGGCTCGGCCACGCGGAAGCAGTCCCTGTCAGTGAAAATACCGGCAGGCGTAAAAAACGGCGCGAAAATACGCATTGCAGGGCAGGGACAAAAAGGTGTACAGGGCGGCCCGCCCGGTGACCTGATCCTTACGGTGCGGGTCCAGGAGCATTCAAGCTTTCGGCGCGAAGGCAGCAACATTCATTCCGAGGTGGAAGTAAACCTTGCTCAGGCGGTACTCGGCGCAACCGCGCAGGTGGACACGATTGACGGCCCGGTGAATCTGCGCATTCCGCCGGGAAGCCAGCCAGGCAGCAAGCTCCGCCTTAAGGGAAAAGGCGTGAAAAAGCCGCACGGCGATGACCGGGGGGACCACATCGTTAAAATAAAGGTGCAGATCCCCGAATCGCTCAGCGAGTCGGAGAAGGAAGCGTTTGTCAAGTTTGCAGAAGAGGCGAAGCTGAACCATTGAACGTTTCAACCGAATAGCGAAAGTGAAGAACGAACCATGCAGATAGAATATATGGTAGTGATATATGTGACGCTTCTGTTTTCATGCTGTGTACACGAATTCGCGCATGCATGGACGGCCAATATGTGCGGTGACGACACCGCAAGGCTCGCGGGGCGGATGTCCCTGAATCCTGTCGTGCATATCGATCCGATCGGTACCATCGTGTTTCCTCTCCTGGCCATTATGACGGGCGCCAGCTTTCTGTTTGGCTGGGCAAAGCCGGTGCCGGTGAATCCGAGCCGATTCCAGAACTACCGCCGCGATGATATTCTCGTGTCGCTTTCCGGTATCGGCAGCAATCTGCTGATTGCGCTCCTGGCCGCGAGCGCCATCAGAACGATCTTAACATTTGGGGGGGGTGGCGGAGTGGCGGGCCCGATCATATTCATATTGCGTTACCTGATGTATATCAATGTCGTGTTGGGAGTATTCAATCTAGTGCCGATTCCACCGCTGGATGGCTCGCGCGTGCTTTATCATTATCTTCCGATGCAGACCGCATGGCGCTTTCAGCAATTCGAACGATACGGATTCATCATACTTATTCTCTTTCTCATGACCGGAGTGTTTCGCTTTATCATCAACCCACCGTTGCAGTTGTTCAATCTCCTGGCGGGTTTGACGTGATTCCGGAAAGAAGTTGATGCCCCGGAGCAACGGACGTTTTACATAGGCGCCACTTGCTGACATACTGGGATGTGTAGACGTTGGCAGAGGGAAACGGATAATGCAGATTACGCGCGCCGCCGAATATGCTATACGGGGAGTTTTATATCTCTGTTCGCAACCGGAAGGTTCCGTCTGCCTTCTGAGCGAAATATCTGAGAACCAGAAGATTCCGCCCAGCTTTCTCTCCAAGATCTTCCAGAATCTTGCAAAAGTCGGTATCGTCAGCTCATTTCGGGGGACCGGCGGTGGTTTTGCGCTTATAAAGAATCCGAGCGAAATCACCCTGCTCGAGGTGCTGGAGGCGATAGAGGGCCCGATTTCCCTGAACGTCTGCCTGATCGATGGAAACACCTGTGACAATCGTCCCACCTGTCCCGTGCATCCGATCTGGAAAGATGCGCAGCAGTACCTGACCACGCTGTTGGGAACCCGCAATTTCGAGGAACTCGTGAAGGCCAATCGCGAACTCGTCGAAGAGGCCTCCCGGGAACCGCAGCCGAGCGATTGATCGTTCTATGAAGAGGGCCTGAGAAGGAACATTCCATCGCAAAGGTCGCAAAGAAAGGCGCCAATCCAGAAAAGGGCGCCATTTTTTATACCGGCCGCATCCAACCGCGCAATCTCCTCTGTAGTACTAATATTCAGAATCGTGAAATTTTGTTGAGATTTTCATGCGCCATCGTCTATAAGTCC
>CAYZZY010000059.1:0-13072 GCA_964482745.1 uncultured bacterium | reverse complement strand
AGTCCCCGTCGCCCCGAACAAATTGTATCTGTTGGAGTTACAGAGGACATCGCATAAATATCACGACAAAAATTCAAGGAATTAGACGTGAGTAGTACAGAGAACACGGAGAAAAACAGAGTCATTGAACCAAAGAGGAACTCAAACACAAAGGCACGAAGACACAAAGAAAAAGAACCTCGGAACCGCAGATGCACGCCGATTCACGCAGATGATACCGACCTCCGATGTCTTGTAGGTGCGAATTTATTCGCATGACATCTGGTTTTTTCGTCTAATTCGTGGTTCGCAATCTTGAAGGGGACTGTCCCAAGAATTACGGAGGCGGCGAAGCCGTCTCGTAGATTCGGGACTGTCCCCTGGAAAAGCCCCGGCAATGACCGCAGTAGAATCACCCCGTATTTGAGAGGAGAGGAACATGAAACTGAACGACATCCCCCGGGTATCACTGTCTTTTCTACCCACGCCGTTTGAACATCTTCCCGCGCTGACCAAGCATCTGGACGGACCTCAAATCTGGATGAAGCGCGACGATATGACCGGCCTCGCGACCGGCGGCAACAAGGCCCGCAAGCTCGAGTTCCTGATCGCGGACGCGCTCGCGAACAAGGCCGACACCGTGCTCACCTTCGGGGCGGTTCAGTCGAATCACTGCCGCATGACCGCGGCCGCCGCCCGAAAGCTCGGCCTCAAGAGCTTCCTCGTGCTATCCGGCGAAAAGCCCGACGGCCTGACCGGCAATCTTCTCTTCGACGAAATACTCGGGTCCGAATTCCTCTTTCTGCCGGATTACAACGATCCGTCGCGTCTTGAAGAAATGCAGCTCGCTGTTTTCAACATCGTTCAGGATCTGACCGAGCAGGGCCGCAGCGTGTACATGATCCCGCCCGGCGGATCAACTCCGCTCGGCGACGTCGGCTACTACCTGGCTGCAGTCGAGATGTTCGAGCAGGCGAAGGAATTCGGCATCCGCATCGACCACATCTTTGTCGCGATGGGCAGCGGCGGCACACATGCCGGCCTGCTGACAGGCGTGAAATGCCTCGATATGCCTACGAAAGTCGTCGGGATCGCCGTAAACAAAGAAGGCTCGCTCACCGACCTCGGCCTCCCGCCCGTCGAGGTTATCGTCAACCAGGTCGGCGACCTCATCGGCGAACAGCCGAACGCGACACCCGAAGACGTGGTCATACTCTACGATTACTATGGCGAAGCCTACGGCAAGGCCACACCCGAATGCATCGAGGCCATCAAGCTGTTGGCCCGCCTCGAAGGCATCTTCCTCGATCCCGTGTATACCGGCAAGACGATGGCCGGCATGATCGATCTCATCAAGAAGGGCAATTACTCCAAAGACGAAAACGTCGTCTTCATGCACACCGGCGGCTACCCCGGCATCTTCCCCTACGGCGAAGAGTTCAGGGAACGCGTCTGAACAAGTTTAGATCGCTTTCGCCATAGAGGGGCGACAGCAAATATGTTCCCGCGGTTTGTGTGATTCATGGTTGAGCGTATTGCTACAATCATGCCCCCTTCAATCATTGGCCGGCCCAAATTCCTGGCCTCAAGTCACATTGAAAAAAACTCCGAGATTCTGATATAATTGAGCGGCTGAAAGATTGACGCCTTTATCTCAAGTGCAGCGTTCGCGGCGCTGTTGCGATCGGCCCGGTATGGGCTGAGGATGACGGTTGCGAGGCATCTTGTCGCGGGAAGGAGTTTGCACATGTCCGGACATTCTAAGTGGAGCAAGGTCAAGCATAAAAAGGGACCACTTGACGCGAAACGCGGCAAGATGTTCTCGAAGCTCATCCGTGAAATCATGGTGTGCGCCCGTGAAGGCGGCGGCGACCCGAACTTCAACCCACGCCTGCGAACCATTATCGGAACCGCCAAAGCGGCCAATATGCCCAACGACAACATCGACCGTGCGATAAAGAAGGGCACCGGCGAGCTTGAGGGGGCCGCATTCGAGGAAACCACGTACGAGGGGTACGGGCCGGGCGGAGTCGCCATTATGATAAACGTGCTCACCGACAACAAGAACCGAACCGTCGCCGAAATCAGGCACATTCTCGGCCGGCACAACAGCAGCCTCGGCGAGGGCGGATGCGTTGCCTGGAACTTTGAAAAAAAAGGTGTAATCCTGATCGACGTTTCACAGGGGTCGGAGGAAGCGATGCTTGACGCCGCACTCGAGGCCGGAGCGGAAGATATTGAGGCCGATGGCGATACATACGAGGTGACTACCGCTCCGAATGATGTGATGGACGTGAAAGACGCGCTCGAGGCAGGCGGCATCACCGTCGCCAGCGCCGAGATAACGATGCTGCCCAAGACTACCCTTCAAGTGGACACCAAGACTGCAGAAGCGATTCTCAGGCTGATGGACGGGCTCGAAGACCAGGACGACGTCCAGCACGTGTACTCCAATTTCGACATCCCGGATGAAGTAATGGCCAAGATGGGAGGCTGAGCGGTATCCCCCCCCAATCCGTCAGCTCAAGTGTCCGCGAAGAAAACGCGGCAGAGTTCAGGATCATGGGCGTCGACCCCGGCCTGGCCGCGACCGGTTACGGCGTCATCGGCGCATCCGGCCGGCGGCCGTCTCTCATAGAGGCGGGAGTACTGCGCAGCAGAGAGAAAGATCCCCTGGAGAAGCGGCTGCTCGAGATCCATCGCGGCATCAGCGAAGTCATAACCGAATTCGCTCCCACCGTCGTGGTCGTCGAGGAGCTTTACAGCAAATACGCACATCCGAAGACGGCGATCCTGATGGGGCATGCGCGAGGGGTCATCTATGTCGCCGCGGCCGAGCAGGGGATTCCGGTAGCAAGCTACGCTGCCACCCGCATAAAAAACTCGGTTGCGGGCAGCGGGCGGGCCAGCAAGGGCCAGGTTCAGCGGATGGTGCAGCACGCGTTCGGATTGCATGACGTGCCGCAACCGTCCGACGTGGCCGACGCGCTCGCAGTGGCGCTCTGCCACCATAATGTGTATATGCGCGAACAGACCCACCCGGCAACCGTGAAGATGACGCGCCGATGATATCCCGATTGACAGGCAAGCTGATCCAACTCCGAGAGGACAGGGTGACCGTTGAAAACAACGGTATCGCCTACGACGTCTTCATCGCGAGCGGAACCATCCAGCGCCTGCGTTCGATGCGCGGCAAGGACGTCACATTCTACACCTTTCATTATCTCGAAGGTGGCATGGGAGTATCGAATCCGATCCCACGTCTCGCCGGGTTCCTGAACGAGATCGACCGCGAATTCTTCGAGAAACTTATCACCGTCCAGGGAATGGGTATTCGGGCGGCGCTCAAGGCGCTTTCGGCGCCGGTGCAGTCGCTGGCGAGAGCGATCGAGATGAAAGACGTCGCCACGCTTGTCTCGCTTCCCGGCATCGGAAAGCGCACCGCCGAGAAAATCATCGCGGAACTCAACGGCAAGCTGGCCAAGTTCGCGCTCATACGGGATGACGAGGTGATATCCGGGGCCGTTGAGGAGCCCGATTTCAAGGATGAGGTCATAGAAGTATTGCTGCAGTTGGGGTATTCGCAGGGGGAAGCCGAGGTCATGCTCCGGCTGGCGCTGTCCTCGGATGCGAAAGCCGATACGGCGGAAGAACTGATCCAGGTGATCTTCAAACAGCGGCGTGAGCGGCAGTCAACGTAAGAACAGGATGCCATGACGCGAGAACGTGTAGTCGACGGGAGGCCTCTATCGGAGGTCGACGAAAGCTTCAGTTGGAGCCTTCGGCCAAAGACGCTTTCCGAATATATAGGCCAACAGCAGGCCGTCGAGAAACTCTCCATCTCCATCCAGGCCGCAAAGGGGCGCGGCGAGCCGCACGAACACGTGTTGTTCTACGGTCCGCCCGGCCTCGGCAAGACCACGCTTGCATGCGTAATCGCGAACGAGATGGAGACGAACATGGTCTCGACGTCCGGGCCCGCGCTCGAGCGCACCGGCGACCTTATGGGCGTGCTCACCAATCTCGAACACGGTGATGTCCTCTTTATCGATGAGATTCATCGGCTTTCTCGGGTAGTCGAGGAGTTCGTGTATCCCGCAATGGAGGACTACCAGGTGGATTTCATGGTGGACAAGGGCGCCTTCGCGAAAACGATAAAGGTGCAATTGAAGCATTTTACCCTCGTGGGCGCGACCACGCGCGCCGGCTTCCTGACGGCCCCGTTCCGGGAACGATTCGGCATCTATCATTATCTCGATTTTTATCCGCCCGAAGAGATTGCACAGATATTGACCCGTTCCGCGAGAATCCTGAACCTGGAAATCGAAGAGGCGGCAATCGAGCAAGTGGCAAAAAGGGCCCGCGGAACGCCTCGAGTGGCGAATAGGCTGCTCAGACGCGTGCGCGATTTTGCGGAGGTCAGGCACGACGGCAAGGTGAAAGACCGGATCGCCGTGGAGGCGCTCGAACTCGAAGGAATAGACTCCCGGGGGCTGGACGGACTCGACAGAAAATTCCTGCAGACCATTGTCGAAAATTACGGCGGAGGCCCTGTCGGGATCACGGCGCTTTCCGCCGGGCTGAATGAGGAAGTCGAGACGCTCGAAGACATGGTGGAACCGTATCTTCTCAAGATAGGGTTTCTCAGTCGCACGCGTCGAGGCAGGGTTGCCACCAACCGCACCTTCGAACATCTTGGCCTGAAGCGCGGAGGCGCGGCGCAAAGAGATCTCTTCTAGTGTTCAGTTACAGCATTGGATGTCACAATGGAGAATATTCAAATCCCCCTCAGTCCCCCTTTTCCAAAGGGGGAAGTATCATGACCTCTTTTAATCCCGCTTTTTGGGAGTTAAGACGGCGTTCTTCGGGCGCGGTTTCGCCCAGGCGGTACTGCCCTGCAATCAATGGTGTCACCATACTATATATCCCAACGAGTATCCGGTATTCCTGAAATCTTATTTAAGGATTTTTCCATGAAGCTCTTGCTGCATATTTGCTGTGGTCCCTGCGCGACGTACCCCGCCGGCGCCTTGCGCGAAGCGGGTCATGATGTTCACGGATTCTTCTACAATCCCAACATACATCCTCTGGCCGAGTACCGGCTCCGGCTGGATTCCGTGAAGAAATGGCTTCAACATTCCGGCATACCTGCGACGTTCAGCGAGGAATATGACATCGAGGAATTTTTCAGGCGAGTCGCATATCGGGAGCATGATCGGTGCGCCGCATGCTATCATCTTCGGCTGGAGAAGGCCGCCCGCAATGCCGCGCAGGAGGGCTTCGACGCCTTCACCACAACGCTGCTCGTGAGCCCTTATCAGAAGCACGACCTGATCTGTGAAGTCGGCAGGAACGTCGGGATGGAACACGGGATCGAGTTCTACTACGAAGACTTTCGCGGCGGCTGGCAGGAAACACGGCGAATGTCGCGCGAGATGGAACTGTATCGACAGAAATATTGCGGCTGCGTCTACAGCGAGAAGGAACGGTTCATTGAGGCCAGGCCGAAGAAAGGCGGAAGTCATTGAAGGAAGGCGCGAAGCTTAAGCTCTCGGACTTCGATTACGATCTTCCCCCTGAGCTTATTGCCCAGTATCCGGCTGAACGGAGAGGCCAGTCCCGCTTGATGGTTGTCGATCGTACGACCGGTGACATCCAAATCGGCATGTTCGAGGATATCGCCGGGTACCTTGAGGATGGCGACGCGCTTGTTCTCAATGACACGAAGGTGTTTCCCGCACGTCTGCGGGCGGAGAAATCGTCCACTGGCGCCCAGGTCGAACTTCTCATGTATCGCGAAGTGAAAAAGGGCGTATGGGAGGCGTTGGCCCGTCCGGGGAAACGATTGAAAGTCGGTACGATGCTCACCATAAAAGGGGCCAGGAAGGTCGACACGGTCGAAGTGGTTGCAAGTGACGGGGCGGTAAAGACGCTGAGGTTTCATGTCGATGATGTTCGACAACTCTGCTGGCGAGTGGGGGAAATACCGCTGCCGTTCTATATCAAGCGCGACGCTGAGGCCGCCGACATAAAGCGGTATCAGACCGTATTCGCAAAAAGCGAGGGCGCCGTCGCCGCGCCGACTGCCGGCCTGCATTTTACGTCGCGGATGCTCAAGAACCTGAGCGACAAGGGGGTCTCGCTCGAATTCGTCACGCTTCATATCAGCCCTGGCACATTCCAGCCGCTCGAATATGAAGATGTGGAGGAAAATAAGCTGCATCCGGAGCATTATCGCATGACCACGAGAACGGCGCGCCGCCTGAACGACGTTCGACGAGCAGGACATAGAGTGTTCGCTGTCGGTACGACCACTCTTCGATTGCTGGAAACGGTAATTGACGATAAGGGAAAATACAACGCGGGAGAGGGGATCTCGGAGATTTTCATTTATCCGGGACACGAAATCCGCTCGGCCAACGTTCTCCTGACCAATTTTCATCTGCCCCGCAGTTCTCTGCTGCTGCTTGTGTGCGCGTTTGCCGGGCGAGACCTCATCATGCGCGCGTATGAAATGGCAGTGAAAGAAAAATTCCAGTGCTACAGCTACGGCGACGCCATGCTCATCCTCTGAGAGCGGGCATCCTGTGCCTGTTAAAACCGTGACACAGCTATACATGACCGAAGACTTCAAGTTTGAAATAATAAAAGCAGACTCAGGAACCAGGGCTCGCGTGGGACGCCTTACCACCCCGCATGGCGTCATAAACACGCCCCACTTCATGCCTGTCGGTACGCAGGCGACGGTGAAGACGCTTTCCTCAGATGATCTCCACCTGCTGGGGGCCGAGATCATCCTCAGCAACACCTATCATCTCTATCTCAGGCCGGGCATGGAAATTATCCGGGCGGCCGGAGGGCTGCATCCGTTCATGAACTGGTCAAAGCCGATCCTTACCGACAGCGGCGGCTTCCAGGTGTTCAGCCTCGCCAAACTGAACAAGGTGACCGACGACGGCGTCCATTTTCAGTCCCACATAGACGGCTCCCGCCATTTTTTTACGCCCGAGCTTGCGATGGAAGTCCAGAAAGTCCTTGGCGCCGACATCGTAATGGCATTTGACGAGTGCCTGCCGTATCCTGTCGAACACGACACGGCACAGTCATCGTTGCGGCTTAATCTCAATTGGGCCGAACGGTGCAAAAGCGCGCATCGCAACAGCACGCAGGCTCTCTTCGGAATTGTTCAGGGCGCCACGTTTCGAGACTTGAGAATCCAGTGCGCGCGCGAACTCGTCGACATAGGATTTCCGGGCTATGCCATCGGGGGCTTGAGCGTGGGCGAGACTCCTCAAATGATGTATGAGATCCTTGACTACACCGCGGACGAGCTTCCCTTTGACAGGCCGCGCTACCTGATGGGCAGCGGGCCTCCCGCGGACGTGTTCGAGGCAGTCGAGCGAGGCATCGACATGATGGATTGTGTGATGCCGACCCGCAACGCGCGCAACGCTTCGCTCATGACCTCCCGGGGCGTCGTCAATGTGAAAAACGCGCAGTATGCCGACGATTTCTCGCCGCCCGATCCCGAATGCGAATGCCCCGCGTGTCGCAATTATTCGAGGGCATATCTGCGCCATCTTTTCAAGGCCGGCGAAATTTCGGCCATGCGACTTGCAACTTTACATAACCTGCATTTTATGCTAACATTACTTGTTCAGATCCGGGAGGCAATTCTCTCCGACCGATATCTGGAGTTCAAGAGGTCGTTTCTGGCCAAATACCAATACGGGACTGACACGTAACCCTAACAATAGGAGTGATATGGAATCCTTAGCATATGCAGCGGCGGAATCGGGAAGCTCACCCATCCCTTTGCTTGGCAACCCGATAGTCATGCTCGTCGCGATGTTTGCTGTCTTCTATTTCCTGCTTATCCGGCCGCAGCAAAAGAAACAACGCACGCATCAGGAAATGCTGAAAAATCTCAAGAAGGGCGACAAGGTAATAACCAGCGGCGGCCTGTACGGTGTTGTTGTCAAGGTTACCGAAAAGGACGTCATTCTCGAAGCTGCCGATAAAGTCCACTTGCGATTCACGCTCGGCGCCATTGGCACCGTGAGAGAAAGAGAAGGAACCGGGGAAAAGGGGTCGAACTAGGGATCATCACGCTCCTCCTCCTGCCGGTTGAAGAGGTTTCAGCCGCCAAAGGACCCTGTCTCTAGCTTATCGAGCAGGGTTTTATTGTATTGTATCGGGCCACCGGCCCTAGCGCTGGAAACAATAGAGAAGGCGCCTTCCAGGGCGTCGCATCGGAGGTATCAAATGCATAGAAAGCTGGGATGGCGGTTCGCGCTCATCGGCGCGGTCATTCTGCTGGCTGTCTGGTATATCTACCCCACCGTCAAATGGGCTACGCTTGATAAAGACGAGCACAAGGCGCTAACCGCAGAATACCGGGCCTATGACGCCGAAAATCCGAATCCCCCGCTAGGCGAGGAGCTGAAAAACTACCTCCGGCGCTGGTACAAAGGCGACAAGGCGAAGGCCGTGAACCTGGGGTTGGACCTGCAGGGCGGGATGCATCTGGTGCTCGAGGTGGATTCCGACGCGGCGATCACGAACGAAATGGTGCGTTTCAAAAGCCGGCTGCGCAGGCAGTTTATCGACGAACGCATCGTCGTCGGCTCGATGTCGGTCGAAAACCATAAAATTATTGTCCCGGTGAGCGCCGCTGCGAAGAATGACGTCAAGAAGGCCATCGCCGATTTCTCGCAGGAATTCAATATCGAGGATGCGGGAGATGCCCTCCTCGTCTCTATGGATGAGACCCGATTCTCGTACCTCAAGACCGTATCCGTGAAACAGGCGCTCGAAACCATGCGCAACCGAATCGATGAATTCGGTGTGGCCGAGCCCGTCATCCAGCGTGAGGGCGAGGACAGAATACTGGTACAATTGCCCGGCATAGAAGATCCCGAGCGCGTCATCCAGTTGCTCGGGCGGACGGCCCAGCTCAGTTTTCATATTGCTGTCGATGGACCCGCTCCCAAAGAACAGATACTTGCCAAGTACAACCAGAAACTCCCAAGCGATACATTCCTGGCCCCGTTGCGCGAAAAAACAGCCGGCGGGCGGAAGGACTATTACCTGCTGGAGTCGGAAGCGCAGGTCACCGGCGCTGACCTGGTGGATGCACGCATCGGCAGCGACGAGTTGAGCGGCGCCGCTGTCGATTTTCAGTTGAGTCGCGCGGGCGGGAACATGTTTGGAAAGCTGACCGAGGCGAACCTGTACAAGCAGTTGGCCATAGTCCTTGATAGCGCGGTAGAGTCGGCCCCGAGAATCAATTCGAGAATCACGCAGCATGGCCAGATAACCGGCCAGTTCACTATCGAGCAGGCCGAAGACCTGTCAATCGTACTGCGCTCGGGTGCGCTTCCTGCCCCTGTCATGATAATCGAACAGCGCACGGTCGGTCCCACACTCGGGATCGAATCCATAAAGTACGGGTTCCGGGCCACCATGATAAGCTTGGCGGCGGTGGCCATCTTTATGGTGGTTTATTACCGTGTTGCCGGCCTGATAGCCAATGTTGCCCTCATATTGAACATCGTCGGGCTTCTCGCGTTTCTGGCCTATTTCCGGGCCACGCTGACGCTTCCCGGCATCGGTGGCATTATTCTTACCATAGGAATGGCCGTTGACGCGAATGTACTGGTGTTCGAGCGCATCCGCGAAGAACTCCGCAAAAAGAAAACACTTCGTTCCGCCATCGACACGGGATACTCCAAGGCTATTCTCACTATTCTGGACGCAAATATTACCACGCTTATCACGGCGGTTGTGCTCTTCCAGTTCGGGACGGGTCCCATAAAGGGCTTTGCCATTACCCTCAGTGTCGGTATTGTCATCAGCATGTTCACCGCATTGTTTGTCACACGAGCGATTTTCGATTTTCTCACGCATCGCCGGCTGATTTCTCAGTTGACAATGCTTCAGGCGCTTGGAACGCCAAACATAGCATTTACCTCAAAGCGCTACATCGGCATGACGCTTTCCCTTATCGCCATCGTGGTCGGAATGGGGACGTTCATCATTCGCGGGAATGACAATTTTGGAATCGATTTCGCCCAGGGGACTATCGTTCAGGTGAGATTTGATCAGCCGGTGGACACCCAGGAGGTTCGAGACGCATTGACGAGCGCCGGATTGACCGAAACCGTAATACAACAGTATGGAAGCCCTGTGGACGTCATCATTCGCACGACCGTGGAGTCCAATGGTTCCACCGACGCGAACCAGAAAGGAAGTGCGGCGCTTGTGGGTGAGAAGATCGCGAGCGCCCTTCGCGAAAACCTATCGACTCCGTTCGAGGTCGAGCGGACCGAAGAAGTGGGCGCCACAGTGAGCGCCGACCTGACCAACAAGGCCTTGCTTGCCATCCTGTATTCCACCATCGGCATCATTATTTATATCTCGCTTCGATTCGAGTTCCGTTTTGCCATCGGGGCGGTTATTGCCCTGTTCCACGATGTGCTGATAACAATGGGGGTGCTCGCGCTCACGGGACGCGAGATTCAACTGCCGGTGGTTGCCGCGCTGCTCACCATTTTCGGGTACTCCATCAACGACACGATCGTCGTGTTCGACCGGATCCGTGAAAACATGCGGATGAAACGCGGGCAGGATTTCGTGAAACTTGTTGATTTGAGCATAAACGAAACTCTGTCTCGCACGATCGTCACTTCGCTCACGACGCTCTTTGTGGTTTTCGTGTTGTATGTTGTCGGAAGTGAAGTCACCCGCGATTTTGCCTTCGCTCTCTTCGTGGGAACGCTGACCGGCACCTATTCCTCAATATTTATTGCCAGTCCGACCCTCGTGATCTGGCTGCAACTGTTCTCGCGCAAGGGGCTCCGGGCGAGGAACGCCAAAGCTCAAAAAAGAACAAACTGAGCAAGGCATAGAGATCAGTGGAGGGAAACCCCGAATGAACCCTCTCGAACTGCAGCGTCTCGTCGACGAAGCCCTCATCGAAGATCTAGGGACAGGTGACGTTACGACCGATTCCGTCGTCCCCTCCGGCGCAATGGCCAAAGGCAAGATCGTTGCAAAGGCAGCCGGCATAGTCGCCGGATTGCCTGTTGCCGGTATGTGCTTCACCCGCCTTGATTCGAACGTGATCTACGAGGCAGCCCGTGACGGCATCTGCGTTTCTCCCGACCATGTTCTCGCGACATTGTCAGGACCCGCCGCCTCGATCCTCAAGGCGGAGAGGGTGGCCCTCAACTTCATCCAGCGGCTTTCCGGAATCGCTACACTCACCGCCCGGTATGTGGAAGCCGTCGCCGATTATCCGGTAAAGATATTGGATACAAGGAAGACAACTCCCGGCTTGAGAACAATGGAAAAATATGCAGTACGAATGGGGGGGGGCTTCAATCACAGGATCGGACTTTACGACGGGATACTCATAAAGGACAACCACCTGATGTTTCAAGATGCCGACGAGGCAGGGCAATCGCAGGGGAACGTTAAGGCAGCCGTCCTTGCTGCAAGAAGGTCGGCGAGTCATCTGCAAAAGGTGGAGGTCGAAGCGGATACCCTGGAGCAAGTGAAGGAGGCCGTGGACGCCGGGGCGGATGCGATCCTTCTTGACAATATGGATGTCGAAACGCTTGCACGGGCTGTGCAGAGCGTTCGAAATTCCGGAAGACAGATAGTCCTGGAGGCGTCCGGAAACGTATCACTCAGCAATGTCGCCGGGATCGCGGCAACGGGCGTGGACGCCATTTCCGTCGGCGCGTTGACCCATTCCGCGCCGTCTTTGGATATATCACTGGAGCTTCAGCCTGCCTGAGATGAGAACGAACATTATGGAGAAGGAAGTCCTTAAAATCCTTCGCGAAAACGCAGGCAAATACGTTTCGGGCCAGGAGATAAGCCGCGGGTTTGATGTATCCCGGACAGCGATTTGGAAATCAATAGAGGCCTTGCGAGAAAAAGGCTTCCGAATAGATTCTTCTCCCAGGCGCGGATATAGATTCGAAGCCGGGCCCGAGCACATTGTCGGACTCGATATTGAAGTCGGCTTGGGTACACGCCTCATTGGCAATACTGTCGTGTCGTTTGACACGGTCCCGTCGACGATCGACGTAGCCATATCGCTTGCGCAGGAAAATGCGGCTGAGGGCACCGTGGTCGTAGCCGAGTCACAGGCCGGAGGGCGCGGGCGGCTGGGCAGGAAATGGAGTTCACCTGCCGGTGTCGGCATCTGGTGTTCGGTCATCCTGAGACCGCCGGTCCCTCCCCGCGACGCTCCGAAGCTTACGCTCTTGATCGCGGTGAGCGTGGCACGAGTGCTGAACCAGGAATACGGGCTGGATGCCGGAATCAAATGGCCCAACGACGTGGTACTGAATGGCAAAAAAATCTGCGGGGCTCTCACAGAACTTGTGGCCGAGCAGGATGCCGTCAGATATATGATTGCCAGCTTCGGACTCAACGTCAACCAGACGCGCTCAAAATTTCCCGAAGAGGTCCGCTCGATTGCGACGTCGATGAGGATCGAATCCAGAAAGAAACTTGACAGGCCCGAAGTGTTTCGACGTGTTCTGCGCGAGCTTGATGCCGGGTATGTGCGATTCAAAAAGGGCGGAGGCGAGGAAATCCTCGAACAATGGCGCGAGCTGTCATGCACCCTTGGGCAACATGTCAAAGTGCAGTTGAGGGGAGAAACCCTTGATGGCATCGCGCGCGACCTTGACGATGACGGTTCGCTTCTCGTAGAGGCAAGCGACGGTGTGCTTCGAGCGGTTGCGTATGGTGATGTCACAATACTGCGCTAAACAAGAGGGTCAAGGGGTCAGGTCTACACATTTGACAAAAGAAAAAAGCGCTACGTCATTTGAATACGGTCATTCGTTCAAGATGGAAGACTCAATCTCCCCTCACTAATCTTGTCAAATGTGTAGAGCTGACCCCTATAACACAACAGGAGCGCACCGATATGTTACTGGTCATCGATGTGGGCAATACGCAGACCGTGCTGGGCGTTTATTCCGGAGACGACCTCCTCGTAAGCTGGAGGATCTCGACCGATATTCGGAAATCCGGCGACGAATTCTGGGTGATTCTCAGAAATCTCTTT
>CAYZZY010000058.1:0-13207 GCA_964482745.1 uncultured bacterium | reverse complement strand
AGACGATGGCGCATGAAAATCTCAACAAAAATTCACGATTCTGAACATTAGTACTGCAGAGAAAAACTGAGAAGGTAGAAACATAAGCAGGTCTTTTCCTAATCTGCGTGAATCAGCATAATCAGCGGATAACGGCTTTTCCTTTTTTCTTTCTTTTTTCATCCGCCAACTTACCCGCATCAGTCCGTGAGGAATCCCTTTTATCAGCTTCTTTTTCGGCACCATTCCCATCCTGCCCATCCTTTGCTGCCCATACGGGTATCCTGCTGAGCTGACCGTCCCTTAAGGATAATTAACACGCCCCTGCATTGAGATCCGTTCCGTCGCTTTTCAAGACACGAAGTCGGTGCAAAGAAACGATACACCCAGTCGAGCCCGCATGCATCAAAATGAGGACTGCAGGGATGCGAAATAATCTTTCTTCCTTCATATCCACTTGAAATGACAAGGCTTAAAAATGCAACGAGTAGCTGGCATGATACATGCTCAATAAGCCAGTGGAGTATTGTGATTTATTTTATTTCTTATTTTATCAGATCATAGCATCATAACAGGAAGCACAGAAGGAGAAGAACAATGAGTGGAAACATCATAATTGTGGAGGATGATCGCGATCTCGGCGAAATAATCTTTCATCGCCTGCGCCGGGCCGGCCATCATTGTGTCCTCATCCCAAACAGTAAGAAGGCCTTCCCCCTCATCAAGGACAAGAAGCCCGATCTGGCAATCATCGATGTGATGATGCCAAAGGTGAGCGGCTATGAGCTGTGCCGCCAGATCAGGCGGGACCCGCTGATCTTCAATACCCCTATCCTCATGATGTCGGCCCTCGGGAGCGAGCCGGAGATTCGTCATGCTCTGGAGCAGGGCGCGGACGAGTATATCGTCAAGCCGTTTGATTCCGCGGTGTTGTTTTCGAAGGTCAAGACTCTCCTTGAAAAGCAGGCCCGTATCACCAAGACAAATTCTCTCACCGGATTCCACGGCGTAGACTATATGAAGAGGCTGATCTCCAACAAACTCTTCCGCAACGAACTCGTGGCAACCTGCTATATCGACCTCATGCACTTCGCGCCCTACGTAAAGGTTTACGGTGAGGGAAAACGGGACGAAGCGGTGAAAATGCTGGCCGATATCCTGAAAAGGGTGATGCAGGATTCCGGCGTCTATGAGTGCGCGACCGCACACCTCGGCGGCGCGGATTTCATGGTGCTGCTTGCCGTCAATGATTGCGAGAGATACTGCACAGAAGTCATTTCACGATTCCAGCAGCAGCGGGGTTCTCTCTACAACGGGGTGGATCTGGATCGCGGCGCAATCCAGGTGAGGGCCGACCTCGGCGGCATGACGGATCATCCGCTCATGTCCGTGGCCGTCGGCGTGGTAACGAGCGAGAAGATTAAATTCCGTGACAGCACGCAGATGGTAAAGGTCGCGGGTGAGATCAACAAGCGCGCCCAGCAGCAGCAACATAACGGCCACATCGAAATACTCCGGGAAGGACTTGTGCTGTAGAGTTCAGACAACCTATGCGAAAGAGGCTGCCGCCGAATACACCGGCGACAGCCTCTTTTTGTCTCCTCACGGTTGCGGGCTCGGAGCCCGCTCGCGGATCCGATAGCGCAACCTCTATACCCTATACGCGGGCGCCTTTCTCCGAAAGCTCAATCATCACACTGTCGGGACCGATCACAAAGGCGATCTTTACCCCCTCGGCGATACTCACGGGTTCCATCAGGAATTCGGCGCCTCTCGCCTTGAGTTCTTCTGCGGCGGAATCCAGATCGTCCACCCGAAAACCGATGTGATCCATTGAGGAGCCGGCCGGCGGCGCGGCTGGCGCTTTGTCACTTATGAGAAATCGTGTGCCGGCGAAATCAACAATTTCCATCTCCGTGCCAGCTACTTCCTGCTTGCCGACTCTCGTGCCGCCAAATTTCTCGACATAGAAATCCGCCGCTGCATTGACATCCCCAGAATTCAGATGCACATGATCAAACTCGAAATCCATGCTCGTTCCTCCTTGCCCCCTCCTCCGGTTGAAACTGCCGTATGGAAATGTGTTGCGCGCCGAATTCTATCAGATGCAGAAGGAGCAAGTCAATGACGGAAGACTGAGTTTTCACCGCAGGGTACACGGAGACCATGGGGAAATCGGCAAGTCACGGGAGACATTTCAAATCACACGAATGAGACATCCAATGGTCTCGTGGTGAAAGAGGTCTATGGATTCTATTCATGTTTTCCGTTTCCTCTTCGTGCTATTCGTGATTGCGGGTTCTTGCCTATGTCGTTACCCGTGTTCCCGGCGGCTCCGTGGTGAGAAATGGTTTTCTGTTTTCGGGTTACTGTTTTAGGGCGCACAGCCGTGCGCCTCTACCTTGCTGGCGTCATTCGCAGTGAAAGATCGATAGTCATTTCAAGAGGACAGTCCCTTCGTGTGCTTCGTATTCTCGTTGTCTACATGGTAAAAAGTATTTGCGAATAAATTCGCACCTACAGGACGCTCTAATCCACAACTATTTGTGAATTCAGCAGTTCTTGAGGTCAGATTCCGGCTCCCTTCTTCGCCAATCTAAACGACATCTATTTAAATGCAAAACCATATCTTAAAACAAGCAATACCAGTGTCTTGCACTATATAATTCGCCTATTGCTTTGGTCGGGGGGAGCGGGGGTGGGAGAAGTGTGGGGAGGATCGGGGATTTTGAGGCTGAGGGGTGGGCCGATTTGAGAGGTCTGGTGGTCATGCGTAAGGTGTTGTTAGATGCCGTTTAAGAAAATATCATTTTTAGGCGAAAAAGGTCTTGACACGATTGGAGCCATGTGGTAGAATGTGGTTACTCGGGACAACAATGTGGAGAAGAGTGGGGGATTTCTGGCATTGCTCCTTTTTTCAGGGAATTATAAATACTCGCTGGATGAGAAGAATCGTCTCATCATTCCTGTCAAATTCCGGGAGATCCTCAACTCTGACGGGGTCGACAAGCTCTATGTAGTCAAGGGCGATACTCACCTTTTTGTCTTCCCCTTCCCTGTTTTTCTTGAACTCAGCGAAAAACTCAAATCCTGGGACTTCACAAAAGAAGCCAATCAGGATTATGCTCGGCTGTTGTTCTCCGACGCCTTCGATGTCGCTCCCGACAAGCAGGGACGAATTGTCCTGCAGAAAGAAATGTGCGACGAAATCGGGATTAACAAAGAAGTCGTCATTATCGGCGTTCTCAATCGCATTGAACTATGGGAACCCGGCAAGTGGCAGGAGTTCCGGGAAAAATCCACGCTTCGGGGATTCTCTGCGAATCTTGATTTACATTCGCAGCTATAATACCAGACCTTGGGGTGTCGTGTCAAAGGAGGGTCACAGAAAGTGGGATGCGAATTTGAAAGCGTGCAACACGAAAACGTGTCGGTGCTGAAAGTTGCTGGCAACCTGGACACCTCCACATCAAAGTTCCTCAAAGAGGCGCTTGCGGAACTCGTCAAGGAGGAGCAGTACAACATCGTTGTGGACATGCGAAAGGTTGTGCAGGTCAACTACATGGGGGTTGGGACCCTGCTCGAACGTCTCAGGCAGGTTCGCAGGTTCAGCGGCGATCTCAAGCTCTCCGGCCTCAACCGAATGACGCGCAAAGCCCTCAGTATGGTGGGCGCCCATAAGGTTTTCGAGACATACGACTCCGAAGCGGATGCGATCGCAAGCTTCGTGGCCAAGAAAGAGGACGTCAAGGCCGTCGGTGCACACGTGTGACAACGCGGTAAACGGGCCGACTCATATACCGGTTCTTGCCGAGACGGCCATCGAATTACTGGCATGTTTGCCGGGCAAAGTGGCCGTGGACGCCACTGTTGGCGGTGGCGGACATGCCAGACTCATCCTTGAAAGAATCGGCCCGGCCGGTCGCCTGATCGGAATCGACTGGGATCAGCGGGCGATCGAGCTTACGGGCGAGCGCCTGCGTTCGAAATCCAACGTCATACTCGTCCGGGATAACTTCCGGAATCTGGCACATATATTGGAAGACTTGAGCCTGGCAAAGATAGACGCTTTGCTGCTCGATCTGGGTCTTTCCTCCTTTCAGATTGACGATCCGACTCGCGGGTTCAGTTTCAGAACAGAAAGCTCATTGGATATGCGGATGGACGCGCGACTGACAAAAACGGCGGCGGACATAGTCAACACCTATCCCCAGAAAGAGATTGCTCGAGTCCTCCGAAAGTACGGAGAAGAGCGAAACGCGGGCAAGATCGCGGCGGCGGTGGTCAGGCGGCGTTCAAAGGAGCCGATTCGCACCACGACCGAGCTGGCGGAAATAGCCCGCGCGTATGCACCTCGAACAAAGCGTCCGCCCCTTATAGATCCCGCCACGAGAACTTTCCAGGCACTTCGTATCGAGGTGAATAGGGAACTGGATAATCTCAAAGAGGCGCTGGATAGCGGCATCCAGGCGCTCAATCCCGAGGGACGCATCTGCGTCATCTCCTTTCACTCCCTGGAAGACAGGATAGTCAAGCAGGCATTCGCGCGCGCTGCACGCGGTTGCACCTGCCCGCCGGAGATGCCTGCATGTGCATGCGGCAAGAAGCCTGCACTCAAGATCCTGACCCGGAAACCATTGCGGCCATCAGAAGAAGAGATCAGCGCAAACCCGAGATGCCGAAGCGCCAAGCTGAGGGCGGCGGAGAAAATTGCGCCGGAGACGGAATCCTGAAAACCAAACAAAAAAAGAAAAAGAAGAAGCGTCGCCCCAAGAGCGTTATACGGCATTATCTTAAAAATTCGCTCCCATTCGTGCCGATGATTGCGCCGCTGATATTAACCGTCTTCATTTACGCATGGCTACACACCCGCATAACCATCGTCGGGCAACCCCTTGAAAATCTGCGAGCCGAGAGACGAGACCTTATCAAGCACAACGATTCCCTCCGCCTGCGCATCGAACAACTGCAAGCCCCGGCCCGCATCGAATCGATCGCGCGCGAGAAGCTGGGGATGATTTCTCCGGAGAAATGGCAGGTTGTCGCGCTGGACGAGCCGATACGGCCACCCGAAGTGATACTTGAAACCGACAGTGAAGTCCGGGAGATTGCGGCGCCCGATCGCACATCGACATTATTATTTGGATTTCTGAAGAGGCGCGGGATTCTCAGCAGCGGCTCGCGAACAGACACACCCGACGAAGCCGCCCCTCGATCCGGCTGAACCAGTCTCCGTGCTTTTTTGCCATTAGTTCGAAACTCTGACCTCGGAAAGATCGAAGATGCGCGAAGACCTGACATTCAAGCCCCAAGGCTCGATTCTCGCAGGCGAAAAAATGGAAAATTCGCACAGGCTGCGAGTCAAGTTCTGCCTGTGCGTACTCCTCATCGGCTTTGCCGCCGTCGCCGCGAAACTGGTATATCTGCAAGTACTTCGTCATGATTTCTGGGTGAAGCATGTAAACGAGCAGAGGGAAAGCTCCATCGATATCAGTCCGAAGCGGGGCACAATCTATGATCGCAACAATGTTCCACTGGCTACCTCGCTGATACAGGAGATTCTCTGCGTCGCCCCGCATCGAGTAGAGGATTTACCCGTGCTTGCCGAAGCCCTTTCCCCCTGGGCCGAGCTATCCCCCGAAAAAATCTTTCGAAGGGTCGACAGCAGTGGACTGTATCTTGTCTATCTGCGTCGCGGATTCGACCTCAAGACCGCGCAAAAGATAGGCGAAATGAACCTCAAAGGAGTCGAGTTCCGCAGCGAAAGCAAGCGCCATTATCCAAAGGGCGTGCTTGCAAGCAACCTGGTCGGTTTTGCGAACATGGAAAACAAGGGATTGGAGGGGCTCGAGTATAAATTTGACGCACAGCTTGCGGGAGAAGCAGGCGAGCAGATTATTATCAAGGACAGTTCACAGCAGGAAATTGTGACCCTCGAACAGATCATAAAAGACGCGCGCGACGGCAATCATGTCGTCTTGACAATAGACGAAGTTATCCAGTATATTACGGAAGAGGCGCTGGACAGGGTGATTGAGTCATATTCGCCCGAAAGCGCCGCCGCGGTTGTATTGGATCCGAGAACCGGTGAAGTGATTGCCACGGCTTGTCGGCCAACGTTCGATCCCAACAAGCCATCCACTTACAAGGTCAAGAACCTTCGAAACCGTGTCGTAACCGACACCTTTGAGCCTGGCTCCACGTTCAAGCCCATCGCCGCTGCCGCAGTACTGGAACACCGCGTGATCTCCCCCGAAGACCGCATTTACTGTGAGCTTGGCTCGATGAGATATCACGGCCACACCTTCAACGACGTCCACCCTCTTGCCGAGATATCTTTTGCCGACGTGATCGCTGAATCCAGCAACATCGGCATGATAAAGGCCGCGAGCCTGCTCAAACGGGAACAGCTTTATGACTGCATCAAAAACTTTGGTTTCGGTGAATATACCGGGATAGACCTGCCCGGGGAATCCACCGGGATCATTCGCCCGCCGTCCAGATGGTCCGGTCTCTCGATGGGATCGCTCCCGATCGGACAGGAAATAAGCGTGACTGTGCTGCAGCTTGCCTCCGCTTTCTCGGCCATAGCAAACAAAGGGAAATTTATGCGACCGTACGTGGTCTCAAAGATCATCAGCCCGGACGGAGAAGTACTCGAGCAAACCCGACCGAAGGTCGTCCGGCAGGTGATGCGGCGGGACACCGCCGCAAAACTCACGGATATGATGGAACGGGTGGTTACCTACGGTACCGGCACGAAGGCATCCTTGAAAGGATATCGCGTCGCAGGGAAAACCGGAACCGCCCAGAAGGCGGACCTGGAATCCGGAGGCTATCTCGCAGGGAAATATTATTCGGTTTTCGCCGGATTTGTTCCGGCAGACGATCCGGTGGCCTGCATTGTCGTCATGGCGGACTCGGCCCAGAAGAAATATTATGGCGGTCAGGTGGCGGCGCCGGCATTCCGCGAAATCGCACAGAAGATATTGAACAAACTTGAGATTCCACCGACAATGCCTGAGGAGCAGGCGCCTTCCGGCAATCCCGTGTTCATTGCGCACTCGCGCCTGCCCGCTCAGCAAGCGCGCAAGAAGATTTCTATCGTCATAGACGCCGACGGCATGCTCCATATGCCGGACATAACAGGGATGACTATGAGGGGCATATTGAAATCGCTGGCTGACTATCCGGTTCTTTTTGAATTCAAGGGTTCAGGCGTTGCGTGCGCTCAAGATCCCGCTCCGGGAGAAAGAGTCGCCAGAGGGCAACGATGCCGCATCGCATTCCGGAGATTAGACACACAATGAGACTATCTGATCTCATCGAGGCGCTGCCCGAGAAGACGGTCAAGGGAGCTACCGGGATAGAGATTGCCGGTATTATGACCGATTCCAGGAAGGTTCAGCCCGGCGGCCTGTTCATTGCGGTCTCAGGAACAACCGAGGACGGGCATCGATATATGCGTGATGCGCTCGAACGAGGCGCCGTGGCGCTGGTCGGAGAAACCGGACAGTTTGGAACAGAAGAAACTACCTGTATCGAAGTGCCAAGCAGCAGGATCGCCGCCGCTTTCCTGTCGGAGGCATTTTTTGGGTATCCTTCGAGACAGCTTGAAGTGGTAGGGATCACCGGGACAAACGGGAAAAGTTCCACGCTGTACCTGGTTCGCTCGATTCTTTCGGAGGCGGGCCTCCCCTCCTCCGGTATCGGAACAATATGTTATTCCATTGGCGGCGAGACCACCTCGGCGGTGAACACGACGCCCGGCCCGGTCGAGTTGAGTTCAGCGCTGAGACAGGCCCTCGACACCGGCCATAAACACGTTGTCATGGAGGTCTCATCGCACGCGCTCCACCAGTACCGCGTGGAGGCGATACGGTTCAAGGTCGCGGTATACACGAATCTGTCTATGGATCATCTGGATTATCACAGGTCGACCGAAGAATACTTCAATGCGAAGCGGCGCCTGTTCGAGCTTCTCCCGGACATATCCAAGGGAGCTTCCGCCGTCATCGGCGCCGATGACGCTAGAGCCGAAGATATCGCCTCCGCAACCACAGCGGAAAAGCTGACCTTCGGAATAAAGAAGCAGGCGGATATACGGGCGACAAACGTGCACCTGGGAACGTCGCACACATCTTTTGACATGACAACTCCGAAGGGCGAAATTCCGGTATCACTAAAACTGCTTGGACAACACAGCGTTTACAACGCGCTTGCGGCAACCGGAACGGGTATAGCCCTCGGCATAGACCTCCCAACCATAAAGGCAGGGCTCGAATCGCTCGATATCGTGCCCGGTCGCTTCGAGCGAATATGCGAGGGGCAGACGTTCGAGGTCATAGTAGACTACGCCCACACTCCCGAAGCCATCGATCTGCTGCTGAGATCCGCGCGAGCCATCTGCAAGGGCAAGCTCATTCTCGTTTTCGGAGCAGGCGGCGATCGCGACCGCGGAAAGAGGCCGGAAATGGGAAAACTGGCGGCCTCGCTCGCTGATTTCGCGGTCGTGACATCGGACAATCCCCGCTCCGAAGATCCGTTCCGAATAGCGCTGGATATCGAGATTGGATTCCAGAAGGAGAGAAAAGAGCGAGGGCAGGATTATCTCGTGATCATCGACAGGCGCGAAGCAATCGAGGAGGCGCTGGCAACAGCCGAAGCCGGCGACATCGTGATCATAGCAGGAAAAGGACACGAAACGACCCAAACGTTCAAGGACAAAACGATGGAGTTCGACGACCGGGTGGTCGCCCGTACATGGCTCCAGACCATATCAAAGCTTGATAAGTAGACAATGGAGAAAATGACGATCAGCGAACTGGCGGACCTGTGCGGCGGAAACCTTGTGGCAGGCGATCCCGCTCGCGAGATTCCGGGCCTGTCAACCGACAGTCGGGCCATCGAGAAGGGTCAGATATTCCTGGCGCTCAAGGGTGAGCATTTTGACGGTCACCAATTTGCCGAAAGCGCTCTTGGCAAAGGCGCATCCGGCATAATCGGGCAATCCGATGAATTGCAGAAACTTGCGGAGCGGGTAAACCGTCGGACAGGCCTGATCGCCGTAGACGGGACGCTTACCGCCTTGCACCGACTTGCCCTGGGGTATCGGTCGAAGTTCGATATACCGCTGGTGGCCATAACGGGGAGCTGCGGCAAGACCACAACAAAGGATATGCTGGCCTCTATTCTGGGAAAAAACCTGAAAACGGTGAAGACAGAAGGCAATCTCAATAATCTCATAGGAGCGCCTTTGATGTTGCTCCAATTGACCTCGGAGACAGAGGTGGCGGTAATTGAAATCGCATCGAATGCCCCGGGCGAAATCGAGCGCCTCTCCGGAATTCTCAGTCCGACGGCCGCAATAATAACCAATATCGGGCCGGTACATCTCGAGGGTTTCGGCACGATCGAGGGTGTTTTCAAAGAGAAATGCTCGGTTCTTCCGCACATTCGTTCCGCCGGATTCGTCGTTGTGAATAAGGAAGATATCCCGCCCGAACGAATCGAACCCATATTTAGAGGCCGAATACTCACGTTTGGGCAGGAAGAGTCCGCCGATTTTTTTGCGGGCGAAATCCGGCAGGATATCAAGGCGGGAACCGAGTTTCTGCTGAACAACAAAGAACCGATCCGGATTCCGATCCTCGGAACACACAATGTGCACAACGCGCTCGCCGCGATTGCCGCCGCGACGGAGCTTGGTATCGATATCGACACTATTCGTGAGGGGCTGCGGGAATTCCCGGCAACGGCGATGCGCATGGAGACTCACGAATATAAAGGCGCAACAATCATCAATGACGCTTACAATGCAAATCCTCGTGCGATGCGGGCTTCCATTTCCACCGTAATGGCGATGCCTGCAGCGAGGAAGATTCTTGCGCTGGGAGACATGCTCGAACTCGGCACATACTCGGCCGTGGAACACCGCTCACTCGGGCATTACGCCGGCTTGGCCGGTCCCGACCAGCTTTATCTTGTGGGAGATTTCAAGGACGAAAGCAGGGAGGGCGCCCTGGAGGCGGGCATGCAATCGGAGCGTATACATTGCTGCAACGACGTCGAGGAGATCGGGACATCGCTCAAATACACGCTGCGTCCGGGCGATCTCGTTCTATTGAAAGGGTCCAGGGGTATGCAAATGGAGGGCGCATTGCAACCGCTCAAGGAATAAATGCTCTATATACTGCTGACAAAATTAATACCGACGATTTCGGCCTTCAACCTGTTTAAGTACATTACCTTTCGCGCGGCGCTCGCGGCGATGACCTCGTTTGCGGTAAGCCTCGTACTGGGTCCATGGATGATAAAGAAGCTGAAGGCATTAAATATCGGGCAGCAGATACGCAAAGAACACGTGGACGACCTCCACAAGATCCATCAATACAAGGAGGGCACACCCACGATGGGTGGGGTCCTGATCATAGGCTCGGTGGCAATCGCGACACTGCTCTGGGCAGACATACAGAACAGATTGGTCATACTATCGCTTGCCTGCCTGTTCTGGCTGGGAATGGTTGGTTTTGTGGACGACTTCATAAAACTGAGGAAAAGCCGTTCTCTCGGTCTTACAATCAAGTTGAAGTTCTGCGCCCAGATCGCGTTCGGGCTTGTTCTCGGCATTTATCTTTACAGCAATCCCGTCAACGCCGAGTACGGAACGAAGGTGGACCTGCTGTTCTTCAAAAACATCTATCTTGCACTCGGGTGGCTGTACATACCGCTCGTGATACTTATAATCGTCGGCGCTTCCAACGCCGTGAATCTTACCGACGGCCTCGACGGGCTCGCAATCGGCTCGGTAATCATCGCCGTTCTCGCGTATACGGGTATGGCGTATCTGGTCGGCCGCACGGATTTTGCCAACTATCTCTTTGTTACCTATGTGCCCGAGGCAGGCGAACTCACGATATTTTGTGCCGCGATCGCCGGCGCGGGCCTTGGATTCCTATGGTTCAACGCTCATCCGGCGGAAATATTTATGGGCGATACGGGCGCACTCGCGCTGGGCGGCGCCCTCGGGACTGTGGCTATACTTATTAAACAGGAGCTTTTGCTCGTATTGGTCGGCGGCCTTTTCGTTCTGGAGGCGATGTCGGTAATTATCCAGGTGCTTTCCTACAGACTTCGTGGAGGCAAGCGAGTGTTCAAGATGGCCCCGCTTCATCACCATTTCGAACTCTCGGGCTGGTCGGAAACAAAAGTGACTATCAGGTTCTGGATAATAGCGGCGATTTTTGCCCTGCTCAGTCTCAGCACACTCAAGGTCAGGTAATAATGCCAATTCTTTCAGCGAAAAGAGTCACGGTGGTGGGAATGGGACTGAGCGGGGTAGCCGCTGCAAAGCTTCTCGCCGGACAGGACGCCATACTGGCATTGACCGACGACAAGCCGGAACATGAGTTAAATGAGGCAATGGAAATGCTCAACGGGATAAACCCCTCCTACCATCTCGGCGGCATCGATGCCGAACTGCTGATCGAATCGGATCTGGTAATCCTCAGTCCCGGTGTGCCTTCCAATCTGCAGCCAATAGAACAAGCGCGAAGGGCAGGCGTGGAAATCATCAGCGAAATCGAGCTGGCCTATTCGTTCTGTGAGGCCCCTCTTGTTGCGATTACAGGGACCAATGGAAAGACGACCACAACGATGCTGACGCATCACATCATCGAGCTGGCGGGTATCAAGTCCGCCCTGGCGGGAAACATCGAGATCCCTCTCTCGCAGGTGGTCGGAGAGGGCCCCCTCGATGTAATCGTGGTCGAAGTAAGCAGCTTTCAACTGGAGAACATCAAAAACTTCAGGCCCCGGATCGGGGTGCTGTTGAATATTTGCTCTGACCATCTTGACCGGTATTCCTGTATGGATGATTATGTCGCCGCCAAGATCCTTCTGTTCAAGAACCACACGAGTGACGATTATGCCGTGCTCAATAAAGACGACGCCCTCATCGGCCAGATTGTCGACAGAATCCCCTCCAACATACTCTGGTTCAGCGTAAAGGAAGAGGTTGAGAAGGGCGCGTTCCTTCGCGGGGATGCGTTGATAGCAAAGTTTTGCGGATGTGAAAACGAGGTAATGAAAATCGAACACATACCTCTTTTCGGCCGGCATAACGTCGAAAACGTGCTCGCGGCCATTGCGGCCACCCTGCCGATGGGAATTCCCGTGGACTGCTACAAACAGGCGGTGGAAAGCTTCGCGGGGGTCGAGCACAGGCTCGAAAAGGTGCGTGAGGTAGAAGGGGTTCTGTTTGTAAACGACTCCAAGGCGACAAACATCGGGGCCCTTGAAAAAGCGCTTGAGAGTTTTGACAGGCCTGTTGTCCTGATAGCCGGAGGCCGGGGAAAAAAAAGCGACTACCGAACGCTTCGCTCGCTGGCGACAAAAAAGGTGAAGGCCATGGTTGTAATCGGTGAGGACGCCCCGTCAATGGAAGAGGCGCTCGGCGATATAATCCCCACGCGGCGCGCCGACACCCTGCCGGAAGCGGTAAGGGCAGCAGCGGCGCTGGCTCAATCCGGTGATTGCGTGCTGCTGGCTCCCGCCTGCGCGAGCTTCGATATGTTCGACAATTACAAGCACAGGGGAAGGGTATTCAAGGAGGCAGTGGAAGGCTTATGATGCGAAATAGAGAACTTGGCATGCTGATAACGATACTGTGCCTCCTCCTGTTCTTCGGGCTCATAATGGCATACAGCGCAAGCGCTCCCGTGGGCAAAAAGATGATGGACGACGACTACTATTACTTCAAGCGAATGGTTGCGTTTGTGATGCTGGGTCTAATCGCGATGTTTTTTTCGGCAACCATCCATTATGAAACATGGACCAGGTATTGGTGGGCTTTCTATATTGTGTCCATAGCCGGGCTGCTGCTGGTGTTCACGCCGATGGGGGTTTCCGCAGGCGAAGCCAGGAGGAGCATCTGGGTCGGGTTCACAACCGTTCAGCCTTCTGAGTTTGCGAGGCTGGCAGCAATCTTTTTCCTTGCCGGTTTTTGTGCGAGGAGGGCGGAGCACCTGAAGAATTTGAAGAAGGGCTACCTGCCGGCGATGGCAGGTGTGGCGGGCCTGGCGGTGCTCATTCTGGCGGGACACGACCTCGGGATACCGGTCACCATCGGGCTGACAACCTTGTTTCTGATCTTTATCGCCGGGGCAAGGCTTCTGCACATCGCCGCGACGGCGGGACTGGCGCTTGCATCGCTCCTGTTGCTCATACT
>CAYZZY010000057.1:0-13442 GCA_964482745.1 uncultured bacterium | reverse complement strand
ACGGAATCCCGTCTTTTGGATTCGTAGAATAGGGACTGTACCCAGAGCCAATATTTGGTTGCGGCATAACCGCAACCAAAAACTGATTCTCACCACGGGGCACACGGGGAAGAGAAAACAACGACAGTAATTCGAAAACGCGAACCCTAAGAACTTAGAGAGATCACTCCTTTCTTTGTCTCGATGTCCTCGGTGACCTCTGTGGCGAATGGTCTTTTTAATCTGTTGATGTGGAAGGCGTTATAAGAAAAATCGTGATAAAGAATTCGGAGATAGAAGGTTATTAAACAGCAGGCCCTACATGTTTTCGAGGCGGACTGAGGCGTGGCCGGCGTATTTTGTTTCCGGATATTCTCTTATGATGATCTGAATACACTTTCGCGCCTTCTCTATGTCACCGAGGTTGTTGGCGTATATTTCGGAAAGCCTCGTAAGGGCAGAGCAGTGCTGGCCGACGCCGAGATCACGACCGTGAGCCACAATTGCGTGATAGGCTTTTGCGGCTCTGGCATAGTCCTGATTCTCGCAGCATATTTCCGCCAATCGGTAAAATGCGTCAAGGTCGTCGGGGTCTCCGGCAACGATTCTCTCATATTCCGTGATCGCGCCGGGCAGGTCGTCCTCGATCACTTTTCTTTCCGCCTCGGTATGGACCTTGATCAGCTTGAGTCCCTTGGAGCGGTCGGGCAGGAATGTTTGCGTAACGAGTTCGATTACCAGGGGAAGCTGGGTGGCGCCAATACCGGCAAGGACAAGCATGGCCAGTAGCTGTTCAAAAGGATCACTTAATCTCTTGAGCCAGAGCCCCCAAAATTCAAGATAGACGATGAGAAAAATGAACAGGAAGCCCCATCCGAGATACGTTCGCCCGGGGATAAGTCCGGAGGAGGCAAGCTTAATTGATGCGACAATCAGGATAGCAAGTATGGATCCGGCAATCCACATCTCGATGGCCTTCAGTTTTAAGCGTTGGCGATTGACTGTGGGTTTCGCGCGTGGTTGATGGCCACGTCATAGGATATGATGCCGCGAAGGTAGAGCTGCTTTATCGAGGCATCGAGAGTGATCATGCCTTCTTTTGAATGGGTCTCCATGATGCTGTAGATCTGGTGGGTCTTCCCCTCCCGGATGAGGTTTCCGACCGCGGAGTTGTTCCTGAGAATCTCGCATGCCAGCACGCGGCCTTTCTGGTTTGCGCGAGGCAGAAGCCGCTGCGAGAGGACTGCGAGAAGGGACATCGCAAGCTGTATCCGGATTTGCTGCTGCTGCTGGGAGGGGAACACGTCCACTATGCGGTCGACAGTCTGGATCGCGTCATTCGTATGAAGGGTAGCGATCACAAGATGCCCTGTTTCGGCTGCGGTCAGGGCCGAGGAGATGGTTTCCAGGTCGCGCATTTCGCCGATGAGAATAACGTCGGGATCCTGCCGGAGCACGTATTTGAGCGCGCTCGGGAAAGAAAGTGTGTCGGTGCCGAGTTCGCGCTGATCGACGACCGATTTCTTATGGTTATGCACGTATTCTATAGGATCTTCAACGGTAATGATATGGCAGCGCTTGTGCGAATTGATAAGATCGATCATAGCGGCCTGGGAGGTTGTCTTCCCGTGACCGGTGGGGCCCGTGACAAGGATCAGTCCCTGCGGCCTGAACGCCAGCTTCGCCACGATCTTTGGCATCCCGAGTTGTTCGAGGGATGGTATCTGCTCCTGGATGGCCCGCATTGCGGCAGTCACACAGCCTTTCTGCATATAGACGTTGACCCTGAAACGATGGCCGCCGCTCACGCCGATCGACATGTCGAGTTCGCGTTTTTCCTCGAAATCCTCTCTTTGTTTATCCGAAAGGATGCTGTATATGAGTCGCTTGTTGTCTTCGGGACCAAGTTCGGGATACTCGGATGCCTTCAGTTCACCATTGACCCTGAGCAACGGCGGCGCGCCCGCCGTCAGAAGCAGGTCCGAAGCACCCCTCACCATCACAAGGTCAAAAAGGCTCTTCATGTCAACGTGTCCGCCGCTCGCCAATGAATCGGGGACTATCGACTCGGCACGGTGAACTTCCATGTCGTCTCTCCTGTTAGTAGAGGCTTTCCAATTCCCTTGCCTTCAGGGAATCGATGCCCGTAAACATTCCCTGCACGTTTAATTTGAACTCTTCCGGATTAGAAGCGTTGTGCAATGCATCTTCATATGAGATCATTTCCTGTTGAAAAAGGTCGAGCAAAGACTGATTAAACGTCTGCATTCCAACCTCGCGTCCTTCTTTGACAAAGTCGGGTATTGTATTGGTTCTCCCCTCAAGAAGCAGTTTTCTGATCATCGGGGTCGCCCGCATGATCTCCATTGCAGGAATCCGCCCCTTGCCGTCCTTGCGGGAAATGAGTCTCATGCAGATGACGGCCCGAAGGCAAAGAGACAACTCAAGCCTCACCTGATGTCTCATATGTTCCGGGAAGTAGTTGATAATCCGGTCAAGCGTTTGCGCCGTATCAACATTATGAAGCGTCGTGATGACAAGGTGTCCCGTCTGGGCGGCGGAAAGCGCAACGAGCATAGTCTCGAGGTCGCGCATCTCACCGATGAGGATAACGTCCGGGCTCTGTCTTACCACATGCTTCAGCGCATCGTTAAAGCTATTTGTGTCGTACCCCACTTCCCTCTGGTTTATGATGCTTTTCTTGCTGTAATGGATGAATTCTACAGGATCCTCTATAGTCACAATATGTTTGTGGAAATTGGCATTTATGTGGTCGATTATCGCGGCCTGGGTAGTCGACTTTCCGCTTCCCGTTGCGCCCGAGACCACTATGAGCCCGCGTGCCAATTCGGCAAATTCCCTGATGACGGGGGGAAGATGAAGGAACTCGAAACTGAGATTCTCAGAGGGAATGAGGCGGATGACCATGCCGACATGGCCGCGTTGCCTGAAGATGTTTATTCTGAACCTATGCTTGTTGTCGGTATCATAAGCCAGATCGATGTCCGGATCACTTTTAAAGCGTGATCTCTGGAAATCGGTCATCACGGCCTCCATGTGGTCGCGCATAGCGTCATCAGAGACCGTTTCGTAACTGCTCTTTTCTATCTGTCCATCAACTCGAAAAGAAGGCTTCTCCGCGACCTTCAGGTAACAATCCGAGGCGTTGAGCAACACCATTTGTTCGAGTATTTTGTCAAGTTTTGGCTGCATAGCCCCCCATTCCAAATCTGCCTGAAACCTTAATATATCATAGCTTTATCCGACAGGAAAATCAAGCCCGCAGGGTTGAATACTAAATTGCGTATCCTGGCAAAAGAATCGAGATCCATGAATGAGCCGACGTGTAAATGTATGCACAAAGCGTTCCCGGCAGGTGGAGTCCGAGAAGTCGTGGCCCGGTGTCGCAGGCGATCTCGGGTCGGCGCACAACCGTCAATCGGGATCGTTGACTTCCGTAAGGACAGCCAGCTTGACCGGGCGGACCTTGCGATAAACATCTTCAGGACGCCTGATCTGTCCGCTCACGTTAAGCAGATGGTTATCTATGGATATACCGAAAAGCCGCTCGTTTTCCTGGAGGAACGGAAGGATCAACTCCCAGTCCTCTTTCGCCATGGGCGCCAGTTCGCCACCGTTCAGTTGCTCGTCAACAATGCGGCTGTGCGGATCGCGCACATAAATGGCGCCGCCGGAAGCGAGCGAGAAAAGGTTTGAGCCCGGGTAAGGCAGGTGGAGATCCTTCAGTTCGCCGTCCTCATCGAACTCTGTTCCATTGAGGACAACGAAGCCGCCGCCGTTGAGCGCGTCTCCGGCCATGAACGATTCTGCCAGAAAGTCGAGGCAGGTGCCGTTGATCACAACGCGAGGCCTGCCGACCGCATTGATGAGAGGCCGCCCTGCGGCATTGCCCATCACGAACACCGACCCGCCCTTCGCGCCATACATGAAGGTCTGCCCCACGTCGCCATAGACCACCAGCTTGCCGTCTTTGATGATCTGCGCGAGCTGGTCCTGCGCATTTCCGTGAATGTAAATCTCCATGCCGTCAATGCCTGAGGCGACGTAATCACCGCTGCTGTCATAGAGGTCTATGACAACGCCTTCCGTATTCGGTCCGAAACCGCAGCCGGAGAATCGCTCGCCCTTGAATCCGAATGCGATAAACCTCTTCCACCCAAGACGGTAGGCCTCGACCAGCAGATGCGAATGGCAGTCCGGCCCTTCGGGGGCGAATTCGGCGGCATCAAGCACGAGCATCTGTTCGCCATCATGCGGGGCACGGATTTCACCACGGGTCGGCCAATCGATAAGCCGGTAGAGGGATACGCCTTCGGCCCCGATGGGAAGGCATGCTCGAAAAATATCATGGAGCGCATCGCGCGCCAATTCCAGTACCGAACTGCGTTTCTTTTCGCCTGTCGGAAAACGCCGGTCATTGAGTAATGTGAGCACGGCGATAGCGATCGAGCGCTTTTCATCGCTCTCGGAGGCCGTTCTCGATATCTCGCCAAGAACCCATCCAAGCGTGTCGTAGTCCCACGCGGTCAGTTCCCGGCTGGCCCATTCGAACATTGCATCCACATCCTGTTTTGTCATGAGGTCGCGGATAGAATCAGCAAGTTCGGGCGTGTTAAGAGGCGTCACGATTTCAGCAGCGCGGTCGCGGTGTTTCTTCTCCGGCGCGAGCGTCACCTCCGCGCCGAACTTGTCGGTGCAGGTAAGCGTCTTCTCCTCGCCGTCACCGGTGAGGGTGAAGATAAAGGCGCCGCCGTCGGTGTGGCTGCCGCCGCGCGCATTCCAATATTTGTCCGCGATCGGATGGAATCGCGCGTCCTCTTCGGCAAGTGAATGGAGCGTTGCGTCGATGGCCTGTTTCTCAGAGCAGCACAGGCCTATCTCGACCTCTCCCTTGGAAAGCGCGAAGACCTGTGGCCTGAGCATGGCGGTGTCGGTGATGCCGATCAACTGGAACGCTTTATTCTCGACATCGTTCCGCGCGATGATGAAGAACCACGGCCCGTCGGGCGAGCCGTGCATATGGGTCGCCTGTATCTTGCGGTAGATGCGCTGTTTGTCCCTCGGCAAGCGATCGAAGTCGAGTTCGGTCGTCGGCGCCATCGCTTCGATCACATACTCCAACGGGTACCGGTACGTCCGCTTCCACAGATCGAACAGCAGGACCGAAACCTCGGTGTCGGTGAGGAAAAGCGGGTACGAATTGCGCATCTTCAGATATTCGGTAACTGAATGATAGTTTGCGAAATCGCCGTTGTGCACGAGAGCTTCATTCATGCCGGAAAACGGGTGGGCGCCGCCCGGATGCCAGACGCGGCCTTTGGTCGGATAACGCTGGTGTGCGATCCAGCAGTGGGCTTTGAAATCCTCCAGCAGATAATATTGAGCCAGCTTCTCGGCATAACCGACGATCTTCAATATCATCATGTCGCGCCCGTGTGACAGGACAAAGGCTTCCTTTTCGCCTAGGGCGGCATAGAACTTCTGGTTCAGGCGGAAGCTATTCTGGAAAACGAATTCCTCCTCGGCCTCCCGACGATCCAGTCCCTCCAGCTTGTTGTCGCGTATGAATTGATCGAGAACATCTCGCTTGACCCTTACAATTGAGCGGAGGACGTCAGGGGGCTTTACCTCCAACCCTTCGATATCGCGATAATCGTCAACCGTTGGAAGCATGCCCTCGTCTGCAACATCGAAGAAAGGACGAATGAATTCTTCCTCGACCGAACCGCGAGCGGCGGGATCGAGCAATCCGACCTGGAGAATGTAATGTGAATCGAGGACCTCGCGGGTAACGCCGAGTTGTTCGGGAACAAAGCCCACTGCCGCAATGCCGCCTCCCTTCCCGTTGCCGCGATTGTGCATCTGGCAGGAGGGTTCGTAGATGTGGCGGCCGCCGACCGGGATGTTGCACGCGAACCCGACGACTCCACAGCCGCCTTCTTCGGCCTCTTTTCGCAGCGTAGTGCTCGGAAGATCCCGGATCAGCTTCGCCCTGGATTCGAGGATATTCTCTGTTCTCTTATTCATTTTCTATACGACTAACCTTTAATTTCATGAATTTCTTTCATGATTTTCAAGCGGTGTCTTCCATAATCTCAGCAATTTCATTAATCTGCATGGCGACGGGGACTGTCCCTGTTTACGGAATCCCGTTTTTTGGATTCGTAGAATAGGGACTGTACCCGGAGCCGACAGTTTGATTGCAGCTATGCCGTGCTGTGGATACTCCTCTATCTGAGCTTCATCAGGCGGTCGGTGCGCCCGACAAGTTCCTGCGCACTCCGCATGCCCAGCCGCTTCAAGATGCGTCTTAAATCCTTGTCCCACGCCCGCCAAAGATTGCTAATTCGTCGGGCCGCGTATTCGGCGTCAAACAGCATTGAGAGTTCCGGATCGGTCGTCGCAATTCCACGCGCGCACCCGCGGCCGCTTTCACAATGGGAACACCGCACACATTCGAGGGCCACCATTTCGGACGTTCCCGTGACCACGCCGTCCGCCCCCAGCGCGATCGCCTTGGCGACATCCCACGGAGTGCGAACACCGCCGGATGCGATCAGCGTCACGCGATCGCGAACGCCTTCCTCGACGAGAAACTTGTGCACTCTCGGGATGGCGTATTCGATCGGCATGGCAATATTCTTTTTTGCGATATCGGGAGCGGCGCCGGTGCCGCCGTAGCTGCCGTCGATATGAATAATGTGCGCATCCGCATAGTAGCTTCCGACCGCCACCATATCGACGTCGGTGGGTGTGGAAACCTTCACCGAAACGAGCGCTTTGGGGCTTATCGCCTTTATCCAATCGACGTGTTTCTTGTGGTCCTCGACCGAGTAAACCGAATGAAACGGGAACGGCGAGAACAGTGAGCTTCCGGCCACGGCCTCCCTCATCTTTGCGACCGCCGGCGTCACCTTGTCGCCGAGGAGATGGCCGCCAAGCCCGGGCTTGGCGCCCTGCGCATATTTGAATTCGATAATGGGAGCCCGCTGGATTGTCTCTTCCCTCACGCCGAACAGCCCCGTGGCCACCTGCGTGATGATATGCCTTGCAAAGGGAACGAGCAGATCGGGATACCCGCCCTCCCCCGTGCAGGTGAACGTGTTCCAGTTGCGCGCCGCGATGGCGCGACCCAGCATCGTGCTCTGGCTCACCGAGCCAAAGGACATACCGCCGCCATAGACCGGCAAGTCGATATGAATGCGATAGGCATCGTCGTCGCTGCGGTTCAGGTCGATGCCGAGATCTATTTCCTCTTCGTCAATATCCGCAGATGGGGTCGATGAAAAATCAAAGACAAGCTTATCGAAACCGCCTTTAGAATGACCGAACTGGTACTCCAGGTCGCCGGTAGGCGCGTCGCCCGTCTCGGCCATCACCCACGTGGCAAGCAACATGTCGGCGGGCCAGCGCGCGTCTCCCATCGTTTCGAAAAGGGGATTGATCCCCATCGACAGCGCCTTCGTGGGACACTGATCGATGCAATAGAAATCATTTTCCTTGCAGGTGGCGCCGATACACAACCATTCCCTTGGTTTGAGCATGCGGTCGCCGCTTTGCACATGCACGTCATAAGGACACAGCTCGGCGCACTTCCCGCAGGCAATGCAGTCATCGCTGCGGAACACTTTATATTTGGACACCATGTTGCGGAACCGTGACGGCGTGAATACCGCCTCGCGTCCGCTCAGGTGCGGATAATCATCCTGAGTTATAGTCGTCCGGGGCGATTCTGACATCGCCGAATGCCTCCCTTTCAAGATCTTCATAAAACATCGCGCGGCCCGCTTCACCCCGGAGCCGTCGCACCTCGCGCAGGCCCATTGCGCCCAGCAGTTCGATCAACTGGGAATGCCACGCGCACATCAGGTTGCGGATGCGAAGCGCAGCCCATTCCGGGTCGGCAGTCTCGATCGCAACCGGGCATCCGAGTCCGCGCCGGCATCGCTTGCATACGCGGCATTCCAGCGCAACCTCGAGCACGAGGTCTGCGCCGACGAGATCGGCGCCGCAGATAATCGCCTTGGCCACATGTTCGGCCATGGCGATACCGCCGCTTGCAATGAGAGTGACCTCATCGCGCAGGTTCTTGTCTATCAGGTTCAGATGTACTTCGCGAAGGACTTCTTTGATAAACCTCGGGGCAGAATCATCGGGCTCGTTCCCCTGCCAATCGGCCACAAGGTGGACGACCTCGGCGCCGGCGAGGGTAAGCTCTTCTACCCGCGCGGCAACGGACTTGCCCGTCGGCGTCCGTATGGACGTCACCGCCGCGGGATGCAGATCCTTGACCGCGCGCATCCGCTCGATCACGTCGGGCCCGTCGACCAACTCGACCATTCGAGCGCGGCAAACCATTTCCTTGACCTGCTCATCCTCGAAGTCGCCGGATGAGAGTATCGGAATGATGTTCTCGAGGTGCGCCATCAGCTTCCAGTCAATCTCATCCTCAGGGATGGCCACCATCGTACCGACCATCTCGGCGGCGCGAACAAAGCCCAGGCGCACATCTTCGGTCATCACTCCGAAGGGAAGATTGTCGAAAATGAAGGGCACGGGCAACTCCAGCAGCGGGGGCAGATCGGAACAGAGTTCCCCGTTTGCATCGAACTCCAACTGTGCGAGCTTGCGGCCTACATCGACGGACGTGCTGATATATTCGCGCCCATGGATTCCGTCGCGCGTGGGCCGGACGATCTCGGACATATCGGTCCACATCGAATCGAAGCCGGGGCCGGAGAAAGGTCCGCGGTATCCCGCCCCGGATACGGGAATCTTCCCGTTCGTGGACTGCTCCCAGAGAGTGGCGATGAGGTCGGGCTTCCAGTATTCATCGCCCAGCGCGCCGTAGTCCGGGTTCTTCATCTTTGTGATGAGCTGATTCTTGCATCCCTGGATGCAGCGCAGGCAGTCCTGGCAGAGGTAGTCGATGGAATCGACCATCTGTTCGGGATCGAATTTCCTTTTATCATAGACCTCATAGACGCATTCGCGCTTCGCGCACTCCAGACATCCCAGGCACCCTTCCTTCTCGATCATCGAGTATTTGGGCACGGGGAGAAATCGGGGGGCGACCGCCTGTGCGTCTACGTGATACTTCTTGGGCATTTCCTCGGTCTTTCTACACTTTCGGGCGAGGCAGCAGTCCCGCTCCGCCGACAACGTCTCTCACCGCCGATTCCCATTCGATCGCCTGGATGTGCACGCCTCGAAGGCCTTCAATTTCCAGAAGCTGCTGTATGAGTTCGATCGCTATTGCAATGCCTTCGGCGCGAGCGTCGGAGGCGTCTTTCATTCGTTGGATCAATTCCTTCGGCACGACGACGCCGGGCACCGACCTGTTCATGTAGGACAGCATGCCGGCGCTCTTGGGAACAATGATGCCGGCCAGAATGGCGGTTTTCTCGTGCAGTCCCGCGTCGCGCGCTTTCTGCATCGCTTCCGAAAAGCGTTCTACATCATAGACCGCCTGGGTCTGAATGAAATCGGCTCCCGCGTTGATCTTCTTTGCCAGCCGGATGGTTCGAATCGCGATAGGATCGCCCAGCGGTGTCCATGCGGCGCCGATGAAGAGGGGGACCGGCTCCTCCAGCGAATCGCCTCCCTGCTGGCGCGCGTCATCCCGCAGCCCCTTCAGTATTCCCACCAATTGGATCGAATCGACGTCGTACACGTTTTTCGACCCGGGATGCCCCTTCAGTTTGCCGGCGGCGCCGAAGGACTGGTGGTCGCCCGCGATGCACAGGCAATTTTTTATGCCATGCGCGGCCGCGCCGAGGATATCGCTCTGCATGGCGATCCGGTTCCTGTCGCGGCACGTCATCTGCATGACCGGCTCGACTCCCTCCTGGACCATCTGGATGGATGCCGCAATACTGCTCATCCTGACGACCGCCGTCTGGCAATCGGTCACGTTGAAGGCGTCGGCGGTATCTCTGAGCAATTCAATTTTCTTTTTTACTTCCGCCGGATTGCAGCCCATCGGCGGTCCCAGTTCGGCGGTAACCGCAACGTGGCCCGCTTCGAGGACTTTCTCAAGATTGCTTTCACTCTTCATCTCTCATCTCTTTCTTTATGACCTTTCGGGGTCCGCCGTCTCGCGATGTGGCCCAGTTCTTTGGAGGAATGGTTTCCTGCAATCTTTCCAGTTGGCCCAGCGCCTCCAGCCGGTCCACGATAAGCTGCCATCCGCATTCGACGTCCTCCGCGATCTCGCATTTTCCCTCTGACGAACCGCCGCACGGGCCATTAAGGAGGCTCTTGGAACACCGCGCCACGGGACAGATGCCTCCGGTCATATGGAGCGTGCAATCCCCGCATGCGCCGCACCGCTCGGTCCACAGGCCTTCTTCCTGGCGCAGGCCGAGAAACTTTGTGTTGACGCCGGGATAGATCGGTTTGTCATGATACCGTTCGGCCATGGCCTGGACACCGATTCCGCATGCGGTCGAGACCACCACATCGGCTTTTTCGACAAGATCACGGATGCGCTCGATGAATTCGCGCTCGCACTGGCGCTCCACGGTGATCTCCGAGATCTCTGTTTCCTTGCCCTCTTTTTTCAACGCGATTCTCAGCGCCGAAGCAAGGATTCCGACTTCCCGTTCACCGCCGGCCATGCAGTCCGCCACACAGGTGGCGCAGCCGGCCAGCAGCACGCGGCCGGAATCAGCGACCATGCTCAAGATTTCTTCAATCGGTTTGCGTTCCGCTATGATCATTTTGCGCCGCTTCCTTTTGTGGGGTTCGGCCCCAGCTTCTCCGTTTGTGCCAGGAGTTCCTCCATCGCCTCGATGTAAGACTCCTGCCCGTTATCCTTCGCCTGTTTTATCATCACCCGACACGATCCGAGACCGACCTCGTCCAATACGTTATTGGCCTCTCTCACGCGCATCCTGGCCCTCCGGCTCCCTTCCAGCGATCGGCAGCCGTCCCGCTCGCATGTCATAACCAGCACGCCATCGATCCCCTTCTCAAACGGCCTGAGCATGTGAACGGTGCTGAGTTTGGCGGAGCAGGGAAGCTGGATAAATCGGACAGTGTGCCCCTCTATCGCTTCAGGGGCGTAGGGAGGTCGCCAGTCTTCGGGAATACGACGCTGGCAGGCGAATATATATAGTTCCGACACAGAGATCTTCCTTCTTCAATCATATCAGGGAGTTCGTAAAGGACTAACCACCAGGTTTGCCACTTGAACTTTTACATACAACCGATCATTAAGATAACAAATTTGAAGGCAGATTGCAAGTCACCTCCTTTAAGTTCCAGCGATTCCACAAACCGAAAAACTGAATATTCAACACAAAGGCACAAAGACACAAAGAAGGACGAAAAAACATTGCCACGGGGACCACGGAAAACGACCCAGATTTTTTCTGTAGGGGCGCACGGCTGTGCGCCCATTTTGTCATTCCCGCAGGCCGTAAGCGGGAATCCATTTATTTGTTCGCGTGATTTGTGTCGCATTCGTGTCCATTCGTGGCTACAACTTTCCCCTTCGCCTGCCGCGCTGCGGACAGGTGCGGACAGCTTTGTGGTTGGCTCCGCATGCCGTCGCCGGAAAGGCCGAGGGCCGGAATTGCCTGATTTGCCTGGCCATTTCGGGAATCACTCTCTCTGCCTGCGGACAGCCAGACCAGCTAGACCGGCTTTTTTGCATGTTACACTCCACAAATTTCTTCATGACAGGTTATGACAGGTTTATGACAGCTTGAACACTCGTTGAGCGCCCGTTGAAAATTCGATTTTTGCCAGCAATAACAGCTTTTTTTCTGTCTGGCCATGACAGGTATGACAGGTATGACAGGTTTTTTGCATATAACGCCTACAAAACTGCAATCACGAATGAACACGAACCGGCGAGTCGCCAGGAACATTTTCAAATTGCACGAATGTAGGGGCGATCCGATGGGTCTCCCAAAACCAGAAATGAGAAACCACAGACCAGAAGCAGTTTTTGTCAGCCACAGAGGGGTCGCGGACCCGAGTCTCCGAGTTCTTAGAGAGTGTTTCCTTTTACCCATTTGACCTTTTCCCCTTTTGCCCCAGCGGCCGACAGGGTCGCTTTTTGGACACAGATTTTTCTCTTTCCCTTTTTCCCTCTTACCCCTTTACCCTTTTAACCCGGATTCGCAAGAATCCTGTCAATACATATACCAGTTCTGTGGACACCGCAGCAACGAACTTTTTGTTAATAAATAAGAGCATGAGCCAAAGGCTCAGGGGGAAGAGGTTAAACGGGGAAGGAGGCCTCTGGCCTCGGGGTAAAAGGAAACACCAAGTTTTTTTCACCGCAAAGGGTCGCGGACCCAGGGCGCAAAGAAAGAAAAGGGACAGAAAACAGAAGGAAACATCAAAGACATGTTATCCGCAGATTACGCTGATTCACGCAGATTTTCTACGGACGGTTCGCGAACCGTCCGAAAGCAAAAAGACCAACATAATCTTGGCCACGAAACTACACGAAAGACACGAAAAGATCTCTTCACTACGGAGATCACGGAGGACCACGGAGAAAGGCAAAGAAGGAAACCGTTTATTGCTTTTCGATTCTCAATCCTGACAGGGGAGCCTTTAATGGGTGACCCCGGGGACTTATGCTGCGGGATTCAAAGAATCAATATCCTTTCCTCTGAAGCTCAGCCGCGTGCCTTGGTTCCTCGGCTGGATCGCTTTGTGGGGCCAACAGATTTCTTTGCTACCTCTATAAGGGAACGGAGAGCATCATTCACGGACTCTTCAGTTGGGAATGCCTTCGCCACATCAGGGCTGAGCAAGACCACATTTGTGCCGGACCTGTATTCCTCCAGACGTTTGCCACGAACACCGGCGCCCAAGTCCCCGCGCCGGTATTCAGGGCGCAGTTCATCAGATTTAGCCTTCTTCATATATCCTCCTTTCTTGCCGTGTCATGCGACGGGCACTGATAATCCTCACACTCTCCCCACGGTCGGCATGTGCGATTACCAGCAGTCGATCAAATCTTGACAAACCAAAGGTGATGTATCGATCTTCGTCCATGGAATGATCCGGATCGGGAAAAGTGATCGCTAACGGATCCCCAAAGACCGTCGCCGCTTCATGAAAACTGACGGCATGTTTTCGTTTGTTTGCCTCAGCCTTCTCCGGATCCCATTCGAATTTCATTTCAGGGCTCTCTCATTGAAAATCGCAGTCTCTTTATATGCCCCGTCCACTACCAATTATACAGTCTGCATGAAGCAAGGTCAAAAAATCCATCGGCCGAGCGACGCAGGCCTTCGCCCCTTCACCCTTCAAACTTCACTCTTCACCCTTCAGTGCCTTCCCTTTTCCCCTTTTCCCCATTTACCCCGAGGCCGCAGGCCTCCTTGCCCATTTCCCCCGAAGCCGCAGGCTTCCTTCCCCTTTTCCCCCGCGCGAAGCGCCTTACCCTTTTAACCTCTTCCCCCGACCCGTCAGGG
>CAYZZY010000056.1:0-13483 GCA_964482745.1 uncultured bacterium | reverse complement strand
TGCATACCCGTCACAAATCGCGTCAGCACCTGCTCTTTTTTCATACCTATGACACTGTCATGCGGACCGGTCATGCCGGCATCGGTGATAAAGGCCGTTCCCTGCGGCAAAATCCTCTCATCCGCTGTCTGGACATGGGTGTGCGTTCCGAGCACGGCAGATACTTTTCCGTCGAGATACCACGCCATTGCCATCTTCTCGGATGTGGCCTCGGCATGCATGTCGAGGATGATAATCGGCGTCTCTTCCCTTAGTCGCTTTGCCATTTCGAGTCCGGTGCGAAACGGACAGTCGTTGTGGTCCATATAGACCCGTCCCACAAGATTGAACACGGCCGCGCGCCTGCCATCCTTAAGGGTATGGATAACACTGTCCTTCCCGGGACTGGCAGGTGGATAGTTTGCCGGTCGAACCATGTCATCAAGTAAATCGACGTCTTTAACGAGATCCGGCCGGCGCCATGTGTGGTTGCCCATCGTGATGACGTGCACGCCGTACCCGATGATCTCGCGAATAAGGGCCACCGTGGCGCCTAATCCACCGGCGAGGTTCTCGCCGTTGGCAATGACCAGATCCGGCGAATGTTCCTGTATCACAAGGTCCAGATAGTAGCGCAATATGCGCCGGCCCGGACCACCAAAGACATCGCCTATAAAAAGAACTCGCAAAGCGTTCCTTCCTTCTTTCTAAAAAAAAGCCCCTCCCGCGGAGGAGGGGCTCCATCAACCTGCATCACTTCGCATACTCGACCGCGCGAGTCTCACGTATGCATGTTACCTTGATTTGCCCCGGATATTCAAGCTCTTCTTCCACTTTTTTCGTAATGTCGCGTGCAAGCTGGGCCATTTCAGCCTCGCTCAGCTTCTCCGGCTCGATGACCACGCGTATTTCGCGGCCGGCCTGGATCGCATAGGTCTTCTCAACCCCGACAAAGCTGTCGGCTATCTGCTCCAGCTTCTCCAATCTTTTAACATACGTTTCAAGTGTCTCACGGCGGGCCCCGGGCCTGGCAGCCGAGATGGCGTCACCTGCCTGCGTGAGGACCGCGATCAAGGAAGTGGGCGATACGTCGTTATGGTGGGCCTCGATTGCATTGCGAATCAGGTCGCTCTCATTGTATTTCTTGACCAACTGGGCTCCGATACTGGCATGGGAACCCTCGATCTCGTGGTCGAGCGCTTTCCCTATGTCATGAAGAAAGCCGGCCCGTTTTGCTTGCTGCACGTTCAATCCCAATTCGGCGGCCATTATTCCGCACACGAAGGCGACCTCCTTCGAGTGTTTGAGCACGTTTTGCCCATAACTCGTCCGGAACCTCAGGCGGCCCATCAGCCTGATTTCTTCCGGATGCAAGCCATGCACGCCGGTCTCTAACGCCGCGTTCTCACCCTCCTCGCGGATGGTCGCCTCCATCTCCTCCTGGACCTTTGCAACCACCTCTTCGATTCGGGCAGGATGAATCCGGCCGTCCGTGATCAGCCTCTGGAGCGATATTCGCGCAATCTCCCGCCTTATGGGATCGAAACCCGAGAGGATAACGGCCTCGGGAGTGTCATCCACGATTATGTCGATACCGGTGGCATTCTCCAGGGCTCTGATGTTGCGACCTTCCCTCCCGATGATGCGGCCTTTCATTTCGTCGCTTGGAAGTGAAACGACTGAGACCGTCGATTCGACGACGTAGTCGGCAGCGCACCGTTGGATTGCGGTGCAGATTATCTCTTTCGCTTTCTTCTCAGAATTTTCGCGCGTTTCGTCTTCTATTCTCTTGGCAAGAAGAGCGGATTCGTGCTTGATCTGTTCCTCGATCTGCGAGAGCAGAAGGTTCTTCGCTTCGTTGGTTGTCAGTCCGGACAAGCTCTGAAGCTTCTCGCGCTCCTTGTCCATTACCTCCTGGAGTTCCTCGCGCAAAGCGGCGACTTTTTTGTCCCGAGCGGCCAGTTCCTTATCTCTGGAAACGATGCTGCTCTCTTTCCTGTCAAGAACTTCAACCTTTTTGTCGAGGTTTTCTTCCCTTTGAATCAGTCGTTTTTCAAGCTCCAGAACCTCTTGTTTACGCTCCCATGTCTCTTTTTCAAATTGGGTGCGCATTTTGAGGCGCTCGTCTTTTATCTCTAAAAGCGCCTCTTTGATGATCGAATTTGCCTCCTTCTGTGCATCCGCGACAACTGTTTCTGCTTCCTTTCGCGTCGAACTCATTCGACGTTTTCCGAGAAGAATCCATAGGCCCAAAAAGAGAATCGTTATTACTATCCCGCCGAGCCCGGAAGCCAGGACCAGCGCGGGATTGTCCGATATGAGCCTTACTATGTCCATGATGCCTATTTTCCCTCACCCCCCACAATATGTAAACGGGGTGAGCGCCGAATAAGCGCGCAGCCACCCCTGCCTCTAATAGCGGACGATCCCGAGAGACCGGCCCTATTTCATGTGATTCAGTTGCTTGCTTCAACAGATCGCCTTTTTGCTTGAAAACCTCGACAGCGACAATTAATTCTTGCCGTCAGTTACGCTGACATTTCCTTATTATAATGCGGCATCTGATGAAAAGTCAAGCGAGTGGCCCCTATCGATTTCATCGACCTTCTCACGCACAACTAATGGAAACACAACATGTTAAGTCTCTGCAGAGGCAGAGGTTCCTCTTTTCGCATTCTCGGAAACAACAGGTGACAACAGAACCGCATTATGCTACTATTGTCTGGTACAAAATGGAACAGATATCTAAAAAATCGGATGAAAAGTCCGCATCGACACACTCGACTGAAGAGCAAAAGCATCCCGAGACCTCGCCGAAAAGCAGATTCTCGATACGATTTCGGTATTTTCTGCTTCTGATAGCTGCGGGCGCCTTCTTCGGAGCGGCCTGCGGTATCGCACTCGGGCTCAGCCGTGACCTGCCCCAAATAACAAATCTCGAGAATTTCAAGCCCATCCTTTCCTCGGTCCTCTATTCCTCTGACGGTCAGGTGTTGGCTGAATTCGGCATCGAAAAGAGGAGGCGCACCTCACTCGCCCGCATCCCCAAGCACCTTCAGCAGGCCATCATCTCAGTTGAGGATCAGTATTTCTATCAGCATTTTGGCGTAAATCCCGGCGGAATTCTGAGGGCGGCAATTGAAAACATGCGCGCCGGCCGTATCGTCCAGGGCGGGAGCACCATTACGCAGCAGTTGGCACGCAACCTGTTCTTGACAACGCGGCGAGATTATGCCCGCAAGTTGCGCGAAGCCATTCTGGCGCTTCAAATTGAAAGGCGTTACACGAAAGAGCAAATTCTCGAACTTTATTTCAACCAGATATACCTCGGCCACGGAAAATACGGTGTGGAAGAGGCCTCCCAGTTTTATTTCAATAGACATGTCGAAGACCTTACTCTGGCGCAGTGCGCCATGCTGACGGCCCTTCCGAAGGCCCCGAACAGGTACTCGCCAAAACGCAATCCCACGTTGGCCCGCAGGAGGAGAAACCTGGTCCTCGATCTGATGTACGATGAGGGCTACATAACGAAAGAGCAGTGCATCGAGGCCAAGCTCGAACCCGTTATGCTTACGGCCGCGCCCTCGGGGAAAAGCACAATCGCCCCACACTTCTCCGAGTATGTGCGGCAGCAGGTTATCGATAGATACGGCTACGACATGCTTTATAAGGGCGGGCTGCATATATATACAACGCTTGATCTGAAAATACAGAGAGCGGCAGAGGCCGCCTTCTCCGAGGGGTTCAAGACACTCGACCTCAAACATATGAATGACGCGAAACAGCGTTTTGAGAGAGACAAGGACTTGCCTGACGACATTCGTGCCGCGCGCAGCGAGGCTGAGATTCCCGAGGAAATGGCAACCGACGTCGTGGAAGGCGCGCTCGTCGCCATCGATCCGCAGACAGGCGAGATTCGAGCCATGGTCGGGGGTCGCGATTTCGAGAAAAGCGAATTCAACCGCGCGGTGCAGGCCCGGCGGCAACCAGGATCGGGATTCAAACCGATTATATGGGCTACCGCGCTGGAAAGCGGGATGACGGTGTCCGATAGAATCGTCGACGCGCCCATCGTGTTTCACTTCCGGAATAAAATCTGGGAACCCGAAAATTACGAAGAACGATTCTATGGTCCCACAACGCTGAGAGAAGCGCTCGTGCACTCCCGCAACATCGTTTCAATAAAACTATTGAATAATCTGGGTATTGCCCCGACAATCCGTCTTGCGCACAGAGTGGGCATAAAAAGCTACCTCCAGCCAAATCTGACCCTTGCCCTGGGATCCACCGGTGTGACTCCGCTTGAAATAACATCGGCATACGCGACATTTGCGGGCAGTGGCATATATCGCGAACCGTCCTCGATCTTGAAAATTGTCGGCCCCGACGGTGAAACAATCGAAGAAAAGACACCCAGGGAAACCATAGCGCTTTCCGAGCAGACAAGCTATATAATGACGTCGCTGATGGAAGGTGTCATCAAGAGGGGCACAGGACGGGAGGCAAAGAAGCTGGACCGGCCCGCGGCCGGAAAAACCGGAACAACCAATGATTGCACCGACGCATGGTTCATCGGCTACACGCCGCAGCTCGTGGCGGCCGTTTGGGTCGGATATGATGACATGAGATCGCTGGGCAAAAAGCAGACCGGCGGGCGTGTGGCGGCTCCTATCTGGACGGACTTCATGAAGGCCGCGCTCGCCGGCGATGGTGTGGCGAACTTCAGCGTTCCGCCCGGTATTGAATTCGCGGAAGTGCACCCTCGTAGCGGCCTGCTGGCGCCTCCCGGAAGCGAGGACAAACTTTCTGTTCCTTTTAAGAAAGGGACAGCGCCCGAAAAATATTACGATCCTGCCGAAGAAGAGCGTCTGACGGAAGAGATCATGCACATCTATGCAACTGACCTGTCGCTATAGATGAATTCGGCCTTTTCCTCCCGGTATTTCTCCCCACGCCTCCGCACCCCTTGACAACAGGCGCAGGAGATAATAAAATTATTTCGATTCTCAGCACCCTATTACCGATATATGTTTTCGGTTATGTTTGATATTCCGCATTGTCCGAGTGGCGGAAAACAGCTAAAAGGAGGAAGACAACTATGGGACTGCTTGATGGAAAAGTTGCAATCGTTACAGGCTCCGGCGGAGGCATAGGCAGGGAGCACGCACTGGCGCTCGCGAAGGAAGGCGCCAAAGTAGTGGTGAACGACGTTGGTGGCGACCGCAGCGGGACAGGCGCAGGCCAGGCAATGGCGGATGTCGTTGTCGATGAGATCAAAGCCGGCGGCGGAGAGGCCGCCGCAAACTACGACAGCGTTTCCACCATGGAAGGTGGAAAGGCGATCGTGCAGACGGCCATAGACGCCTTCGGACGGCTTGACATCCTCGTCAATAATGCCGGCATCTTGCGGGACAAGACTCTGCTCAAAATGGATGAAGCGTTGTGGGACGGCGTCATCGCGGTTCACCTCAAGGGAACGTTCGCGTGTACGCAACCCGCGGCAGCATTCATGAAGGAACAGGGCGAGGGAGGCCGCATCATCAACACGAGTTCCACGTCGGGACTGCTCGGCAACTTCGGCCAGGCGAACTACGGCGCCGCAAAGGCAGGCATCGCGGGCTTCACCCGTGTATGCGCAATCGAGTTTGCGAAGCACGGCATCACGGTCAACGCGCTCGTGCCGGTAGCCAAAACGCGCATGACCGAAGATCTTCCCGCATTTTCGGCGTTGGAGGGAGGGCAACTGGATCCGGCGCATATCTCGCCTGTTATGGTGTTCCTCGCGTCCGATCTTGCAAAGAACGTCACCGGTAAATTCTTCCTCATTCGCGGACCGCAAATCTCCATGATGGAAGTAAAGGTTACCGATGGGGCCGAAAAAGATGGCATGTGGACACCTCAGGAGATCGCCGACAGCATGGACAAGATCTCGGCCTGGTAAAGCCACAATGAAATTGGAAAAGATGAGCCGCGTCCTCGCGGCTCATTTTTTTGCCCTGTACTAATGACGTTCAATTCCGTGAATTTTTGACGTTCTTTTCAAGTAGTGTCTTCCGTAAGCTCAATGCTTTACAGGGCATTCTCGGCAACGGGGACTCTCTCTATTTACGGAATCCCAAGCATGAAGGGGACTGTACCAAGAATTACGGAGTCACGCCCTGGCGTGACTCGTAGATTCGGGACTGTCCCCGGCACTGATTCACTACAACTGTATACCCAGAGCCGATGTTTTGCTGCGAGGATTTAAGTGGGGACATGATGCTTCATCGTGTCCCCAATTAAATTCCATTGCACTCTGGCAGGTATCAGGTTGGCATTACCCCTCCCGGCTGGACAATTTCCGGCATCCCTTTCAAAAAGAGAGGGTATAGCCTCCCCCTTTGAAAAAGGGGGACGAAAGGGGGATTTGGTTTTTTTCGTGTAATTTGTCTGTGAGCTTACACTAAGCCTGTCGAAGTGTGTAATGCGGCGGCCTACCCCGGCTGGACAACCCTCTTCCGAAGGATGTAGAATGTAGAAGATTTCTTGAAGCCTGGCAGAAGGATTTGCATGATCGGATGTCACAACCATAGAAGGAGAGCCTGGTGGTTCGCCACCGTCTGCCTCATCATGACGTGCTGCAGTCAGGGTAACAGCCCCGAAAAGCTTCATCACTGGGGACAGTTTCTGCCCGACGCCCCTGCAGGATGGCGGGAAACAAACGACACCAGATTTTTCTCCGGCGTAGATCTCTCGAACTATATCAACGGAGGCGCCGAGGCCTACTTCGCCTATGGATTCCGGGAAGTGGCCATTCGCGAATTCGGCGACTCCGGCGGAGCGCGGCTTACTATAGAAATCTACAAGATGGACAGACCGGAGAACGCCTATGGCATTTTTTCAATCGATCCCGCGGGCGAGCGCTGGCCCATCGGCGCCGACGCCTCATATGGCAGCGGACTCCTCAGGTTCTGGAAGGGGCCCTATTTCGTCCGCGTCCTTTGCTTTCCGGCCGGGCCGTCGGTCGAAGCCGTAATCCGGGAGACCGGCGAAAAGATCGCCGCCGCCGTCACGGATGAGAACAGGCGACCGGAAATTTTGAGTATTCTGCCCGACACTGATATCGATCCCGATTCCGTCTGCTATTTCCATCGGCAGACCTCGCTGAACAATATACACTTCATTTCCGACGAAAATCTGCTTCATCTCGGCGATGAGATAGAAGCGATCACGTGGGAACAAAAGACCTCCTCCCCACCAACGAACGATCTGAGACTGAGGCTTCTATCACTTCTCTATCCTTCCGACTCCGCTGCCGCAAAAGCGTTTGATAGTTTCACGGGAAAATACATGCGGACAGAGGGCGGCCAGGCGCCTGGCACGCAGGCGGCACCGCTTACGGCCCGAATATCGGAGAACAAGTATGCGGCGGCAATGTGCCCGGGTCGGTGGCTCTTGATAGCTCTGGATGCCGAATCCGCCGAAGCGGCCACCAGGGCAGTGAGAAGCATCCAGACAAGGCTCGATGTCCTGACGACCAACAATAAGGGGGGATCACCATGAGCGACAAGAAAGATGACACACGCTCTTCAGGCAAATTCACCAGGCGCGATTTCTTGCGAGACACCGCTATCGGCACAGCAGGTGTTGTGCTCGGGACGGCATCGTGTTCCCCGACGGCGGAGGCAGGTCATGCGCCCGCAGTAAACGACGCGCTTCCGGCAGGCAAAAGCAAGGTTGTCCTCGTGCGCGAGGAAGACGTTCTTGATTCGAACGGCAATCCGCAAGAGAGCAGGCTGGAGGAAATGCTTGAGCGGGCGATGCTCCAACTCACAGGCGAGGCAGACAGCGCGGCGGCCTGGTCGCACTTCTTTAAGCCCGAAGACGTCGTGGGCGTAAAGATAAACGTGATGATGACGCCGTCGTCTCCCGAATTGTCACGAGCCGTCGTGCGTGGGATCATGAAGGCCGGCGTGCCGGAACAAAATACCATCCTGTGGGACCGAAAAGATGCCGGCATCGGACTGCAGGGCGCTACGGTCCGAAACGAACAGTTCGGGTTCGATTCGAAAGCTCTCAGCAGGATCGTCACGGAAAAAGCGACGGCGCTCGTGAACGTTCCCGGAATGAAAATACACTGGCTCGCAGGAGTGGCGGTTGCGCTGAAAAACTGGATCGGCGCCATCACGCGCATCAATGTTCCCGATATCGGGGTCGCCTACAAGATACATGGCGACAGTTGCGCCGAATGCGCCAGCATCAACGCGATACCCGCTATTCGGGACAAATGCCGCCTGATCGTGGTCGATGCAATGCAGCCGCTGTTCCATGGAGGACCGCAGGTCAATCCGCGTTACATATGGCCCTATCGGGGAATACTTGTGGGCTCGGACCCGGTGGCCGTTGACACGGTTTGTTTGAAAATACTGGAAGCGAAGCGACGTGAATTCAAGGGAGCGGACTGGCCCATCGCCCCTCCGCCGAAGCACGTATTTCTCGCTGAGGAGAAATATAAACTTGGTCATGCCAAAATGGAAAACATCGAACTGGTCAAATTAGGATGGGAAGAAGGGACGCTTGTGTGATTTGGCGCCACGCTCCTCGCTCATTACAGCCACCTGTTTCTTGAACGAGAACGCATTGAGCATGTAGGGGCACGGCGCGCTGCGCCCGCTTCGCTCGCAATGGCTGAGGAATTCCGGTCTCGGTTCCGTGTACCCGGAATTCCAGACCAGACAGGACAAAAGAAATGCAGGTAGAAAAATCTGACGTGCTCGTGATTGGTTCCGGCGGGGCCGGCATCATGGCAGCCGTCGAAGCCGCACACGCCGGCGCCGACGTCGCAATCGTATCCAAGGAACCCATCGGATACGGGGACACGCGCATATCGCTTGGCGTGATGTCGACATCGCCCGACACAAGCAGCGGCGATTCAGAGGAAGACTTCGTGGAGGATATGATGCGCGGGGGCGAGCGCCTCAACGACCCCAGGTTGGTTCGCGCTCTTGTCAGCGAGGCGATGGATGCAACCATCACCTTCGAAGGCTTCGGGCACGTCTTCAATCGGAATGACGACGGAAAGCTGCAAAGACACATGGTTCCGCCCGGAGGACACCGGGCATCGCGCGCAATCGGAAGCGCCGGCGCCGGAGTCTCCATGGGACATACGATGCGGTCAGCCGCGGCGCGAGCAAACATAAAAGTGTTTGAAGAAACGATCTGCTCAGAACTGTTAACATGCGACGGCGAAGTCGTTGGAGCGGCAGCGCTCCGCATGGGTTCAGGCGAACCGGTCGCTTTGCTCGCGAAATCGACGATCATGGCAGCGGGCGGGGCGGGCTCTCTCTATTATCCGCATACGGACTGCATGCCGGCGGTTGTAGGGGACAGCTACGGCCTTGCGTTGGCGGCGGGAGCGGAACTCGTTGATATGGAGCAGGTCCAATACCTTCCCTTCGGCATTACACATCCATCGGGGTTGCTCGGAGCCCCGTGCGGAGAGCCTGTGATAGCCGGTCCATTCGGCAGGCTGCTCAACAGCAGCGGGGATGTCGTGCTCGAGGGTATCATGACAATGACGCGCGCGCAAGTGTCGCGGATTATTATCGAAGAGATTCAGAGAGGCGGCGCAACAGAGCATGGCGGCCTTCTCCTGGATCTTACTCCCAATGTTAAATCGCCCGAAGGAGATTTCTTCGTCAAAGCGCTGAGGAAATATGGGGCTCCGGTCCTTAACGTCGTGCGCAGGGCATATGGCAAAAAGGCGGCAGACCTGGAGGAACCGTGGGATGTTCTGCCCACGACCCACTATCTCATGGGCGGTGTGAAAACGGACGAATGGTGCCGCAGCCGCATTCCGGCGCTCTACGCGTGCGGACAGGCCCAGGGCGGCGTGATGGGAGGCAACAGGCTCGGTTCGACTTCGCTCACCGAGATATTCGTCTTCGGAAAGCGGGCGGGAAAAATTGCGGCTCGCGAGGCCAAAAATCGGGAGTTCGCCGGGGATAAGATTGCGAAGGAAGCGATCGAGAGATTGGAAGCCCTGTACGGTTCTCGGGGAACGCATCACCCGATCCGGCTAAAACGCTCGCTCCAGAAATTGATGTGGGAGAAGGGCGGGCCGGTCCGCACTGCCGACGACCTAAAGAAAGCGCTTGGAGAGATCAAGGACATCAAGAAGCAGTCGGCAGATCTTCGGACATCGGACATTAAACGTTGCAATTACGAAGTCCTCGACGCGATTGAACTGCCCCACATGATCGCTTCGGCACAGGCGATTGTCCTTTCAGCTTTGGAGCGCGCCGAATCACGCGGCGCACATGTGAGATCCGATTTCCCCGAACGTGACGATAAGAGCCCCGTTGTGAACATGGTGGTTGAAAAGAGAAACGGTAACTGCGAAGTCCGACGTGTGGAGGCAGGCGAATGAGCATGGATATTTCAATAAGGCGTTTTGATCCCGATACGGGCATGGCACCGGGATGGGTTAACTACACGGTGCCTGATTTCGAGCGCATGACCGTATTGGAAGCCTTGATGCATATATACGAGGACATCGACCCGACGCTGGCGTTCCGGTTTGGATGCCGCTTCGGCGCATGCGGCCTGTGCGCGGTCGAGGTGAACGGTAAACCGAGGATGGCGTGTTCGACTGAAATCAAAGACGGGATGAAGATTGCGCCTCTCGCCGGACTGCCGGTTGCGCGAGACCTCGTGATAGATCGGGCCGCATTTTTCGACGGGCTTCGTAAACTGCAGATCTATATACCGGAGCAGGAAAACATTTCGGAGCCTGAAACAATAAAACAGCCGGAAGCGCACAAGAAGTTGTTGGAATGTGTTGAATGTCTGGCGTGTAACGCGAGCTGCCCAAACTACGATTTCGAGAAGAACGCCCTTGTCGGCCCGTACGTCTTCGTAAAACTCGCTCAACTCCATCTGGATCCGCGGAATACAATCGACCGGCGCAAGCAGGCAAAAGAACTCGGAGGGGAAGACTGCGCTGACTGCGAGGCTTGCCGCTGCATCCACGGCATCAATCTCCGCCGCGACGTCTTCGGAATCCTTATGGAAGGATAAGACATCTGGGCTGGTTCGTTCCAGCCTGGGCGCTTCTCACCTGCAAGTCGGACGGATCTGCGGATGAAAAAGAGTCTTTGATCTTTTGTTCTTCTTTGTGGTCTTCTTGGTGCCTTGGTGTCTTGGTGGTTAAATGTTCCGTTTTTATTTCTATCTTATTTCTTTCTTTGCGTCCTTTGCGTCTCTGCGATGAAATCTTGGGCGCACCGCCGTGCGCCCCTACAAAATCCGTGTAATCCGTGAAATCTGTGGTTCCCTGTTTCTTGCTTTTCTCCGCTTTTCTCCGCTTTTCTCCGCTTTTCTCCGTGTCTCCGTGGTGAGAATCTTTTCTTCTTGCGGCTCTGCCGCGCTGTGCCCTCTATTCCACAAGCACGATCCCGTAATAATGTGCCGCGCAATCATAATCCTTCACCACTTCAAGCTTGATGCCGTTGTTTGCCAGCGTCTGGAAGCAGTCTATGCCCGAAGCCTCCATTGAAGGCCTGAGCTGCTGAGGAAAGCGGCACCCCGCCTTGAGCGCGCACCCTTCTTCGCACTTGTGACACGGCCCCTCCCCCATCGACCATGCCTTATAATAACCTGCAAGAAAGACCTCGCGTTCGATGGCGACCAGGACAGGATTGACCTTCCAGAGTTCCCCTTCCATAAGGATTGCGGTCTTATAGCAATCGAGAATAGCCTGCGTCTGTTCGGCGGTCGGTGAATAAGGCGGGCACGAGAGTCTTCTGCCGTAACCCACGCACCCGTACTGGCATCGCATCCTTGTCCACGGAGCAGTCACGACCGTGTCGGTCGAAATGACCTTTACGCTCTTCGCCCCCAGTTCAAGCGCACGCTCGCAGAGGTAGTCAAGATCATTTTTTTTCTTCGCCTTCTTTGTCATCTTTGTTGTCCTTTCCGGAAGAAACTGTGCAAATAAGAATAGGGCATGTCTAGTCTACCATGATAAGAATAGGCGGTCAACTTGAGATCGCATTAGCCTTTTTCCCTCCATCCTGCCCTCCCTGTCATTCTGTGCGCAGCGAAGAATCTCTTTTCTGTTCGTGTCGTGCCATGAAGCGTGCAATAGCTCTGCTTCATGGTCATTCCCGGCCTCCATCTCCCAGCTTTCTGTAGGGGCGCATGGCGGCACGCCCTCTCTGTCATTCCCGATTGTTGCCTCGCCGAAATCTTGTGCTCATGTCATCCTGAGTGAAACGAAGGATCTCTCGGGGCTAAAAAGATCTGCCCAGTAGATTCTTCGCGGAGTTTATCCTGAGCAACATCGAAGGGCTCAGAATGACAATCTCCGTGACCTCTGCGTTCTCTGCGGCTAAATGGTATGATTTTTTTCGTTTAATTCGTGAAATCCGTGGTTAGAGGGTCTTTGATTGTTTTGTCTGTCGTGAGCTTGCACTGAGCCTATTGAAGTGTGTTCTTCGTAGAGGAGTTTGTGGTTTTTGTTGGGGGTGAGCTTCCGAGAAAATCCGGTTTTATTAATTCAAAAAAATGCTGTGCCTGGAGGCATAAACCAGGAACACAACGAACAAGATAAGCCCTATTGCGAGAAAGATCAGGAACCTGACCGTGTTGGCAGTTTTCGGAATACTGCTTTCTGGCAGTTTGGTTTTCTTCTTCTTTCGTTTCTTTTTTGGCATGGCAACGGCCAAAAACCCTTTATCCGCAGATTATAACAGCTTTCCAATGTCTTGCAGGTTCGAATTTGTTCGCATCTGAAAGCCTCGGAATCACAGATTGTTTTGCTGTTTCCAGTATAGAGGAATAAAAACGAAAAAACCTCTATCTACAAAACCTAAAAAAGATCCTTTGCCAAAGGCATGAAAAAATCACTAAATTCAAGATAAGTAGTACAAGTCAGATAGCGTTATCGGATCACTCCCCGCAAAATTCCATCGAGCGGGAGACACTCCCTTGCTCAGTAAAGCAGATGATCGTAGCCCTCATCATAGAGCATATCTTCATACATTTCGTAAATGGGTCTCGTTATGGGGATAAGTTTGAGCATCTTGGGAATGCTGCCTCTAGCCTTTATGCGTCCCCTGGCAATGGCGAGCGGGACATTTTCTCTGCCCTGGAAATATTTGTTCGCGACTTCGGATTTCATTCTCAACTCGACAGCGGGTTCCCAGTCGCAGTCTTCGTCGCCCCATACCCATTGCAGGAAATGACCCTCCTTGGCGGCTTTCTTGTCGGCGTACGTGACGTTGAGGGCGATGTCGAAGTCGGTAAACTCAAACCGTTGCGGCACCCGCGCAGCCGCAAGTTTGGGCCCCATCTTGGGGTCGGTGCTCATTATCGTGAACAGCATATCCATGACTTTTATTAATTCTTTCTTGCTTTTGAATTTGGGCCGTGCCATTTGCGTCCCCTCCTTCGCTCATTTCCCCAACACTCCGTCTTGGTCGACAAATCCGCAGATCCCCTGATGGCAACCCTGCACATACCC
>CAYZZY010000055.1:0-13723 GCA_964482745.1 uncultured bacterium | reverse complement strand
TCCAGAAGTTGAGACATCGTTGTAACCTCCTCTGCAATCAGATATCATCGTTAACCGCACACGTCATGCCCGGCTCCTCAGCCGGCATAAAGCACTGGAGACAGGCGGTGCATTCGACCACGTCGTCGGATCGTCCGGCGATCGTTTTTTTCACGAGTTCGGGATCCGCGATCAGTCCGCGTCCGATCGCGACCATATCGGCCAGGCCTTCCTTGAGAGCCTCCTCGGCCTGGTCGAGCTTGATAATGCCGCCGACACCGATGACCGGAATGCTGACACCCTTCTTGATTTCACCTGCCAGCTTGAGGATCTCTCCCGCGCCGGCCTCCATTATCATGCGGGGACCGGTGTCGAGCCCGCCTGCCGAGACATGGATTATATCGAGCCCGCTATCTATGAACATATTGATCAGGTCGGTGCTTTCCTGTACCGTCAGCCCATCGTCAATGTATTCGACAACGCTCATCCTCAGCCCGAGCACAAAATCCTCTCCCACACGCTCGCGCGTCATACGCAAGATCTCTCGTACGATGCGCCCACGGTTCTCGGTGCTGCCGCCGTATTCGTCGCTTCGCTGATTGGAAGCGGGGGAAAGGAACTGGTTCAGCAGGAAATTATGCGCTCCGTGGAATTCGACGAGATGTGCTCCCGCATTTTTTGCCGCCTCAGCGGCATGCACGAACTGGACGATAATTTCTTTCACCTCTTCGCCGGTCAACTCGCGTGGTGTCACCGCACCCATCGGGGACGGAAGCGGCGAAGGACCGACAACGTCGTCCTGCGCCAGTTCGGGCGACAGGATGCGCCCGCCGTGGTTCAGTTGGACGGCGGGGACAGAACCGGCGTTCTTGATGGCGTCGAACAGCTTTCGGGCCGAGTCGACGTGGCCGTCTTCATACAGACACAGCGACTGCGGACCAAGGCGGGACTTCGGTGAAATGCCGGTCGCGCCGACGATCGAGAGGCCGACCTCGCCTTTGGCGATGTTCTCATGGAACCGTATGAGGCGTTCGGTCGCATTGCCTTCCGGTGTCGCATAGTTGGTCATCACGGGCGGAAACACAATTCGGTTGGGGAACCTTATCTTCTTGATTGTCAGCGGTTGCTTCAGCAGATCGTAAGCCATAATTTTTTCCACCTTTCCATCATTCTGTAACGGGCAGCAATTGGGCCGGGTCTACTCCCATACCGACCAATAGTTCGAACAGTTCCTCCATCGACATCGTCGACGGGAAAGGATCGTTTTCCGCCGGACGCGGCGGCTCCGCGTAGTCCGGAATAGTCCCCGCACGGTCGGCATAATCAGCAAAATAGCCCAGGATGCCCGCCCGATCGAGAATCGCGTCGAGAGCCTCTGAACGGAGTTCCAGGTATCGGGCCAACAGGACGCCGCGAGATTCCTTCAAAAAGCCAGTGGCCTGGATCGTAATGCGCTGTCCGCTCTCGAACACCAGCTCCGCACTGCCTTCGTCCGCGGCCCGGCTCACCCAAGGCAGATAAAACCTCCCGAGGTCCGCCAGCATCGCGATGAGCGTCTCCGGCATGTCACCCGGGGTTGACCAGTCTCCGAACGTCTGGTCCCAGGGTTGGGTTATGCGATGCGTATGCCGCACGACCGCCGGTCCGTCGGCGTCGACCCAGCTCCGACACAGCGGATCATTGATAAAGTGTGCAGCGTTTCCGCCATAAAGAGCGAAATCGGCCAACGACGGGCGTTCGCCGAACAGGTAGGGACGGTTCTCCAGGTGACTCCCGAATACGTGCAGCCATGGCCTGAGTATTTCGTCCATCCACGAGTGCGCATTTTCTTCGGTCACGCCGAACACCGGGCAGCAGCTCGTCATGACGGCAGTCACCAGGACTCGGGCCTGCTCACAGGTCAGAGGCCCTTCGAACGTGGCCTCGCGGGCGAGTTCGAAGCCGCCATGGCGGGTGTTTTCTTCAAAGAACCAGCGGCTTCCCACGGCAAGGCGGTAGAACCATTCATCCGCGGCATCTTCCAGTATGTGGCAAAGGAAGCGCTGTACCGGATCGGGCGGTAAGACCGATGGCTCGGGAAAGCGCAGTTCCAGGTGGTGGATGACGGGAGTGGAGTCCCACATGAACTCTCCCTCGGGCGTCTTGAGCGCGGGTATCCCGCCCGGCCAGCCGGCGCACAATACTTCGGGATTGTTGCCGCTGAACCGGCACAGCCGCCAGGCAATGTCCTTGTAGTCCAGATAACCGGTAATCTTGCGCGTGAAATAGGACTGCGTCATGCCGTATACGTGGTAGACATTGTCAGACATCGAAAAACTCCTTATAGATGATCAGCGGTTGACAAGAATTCAGAAATTAGTTCTGCCACCGCTCTTGCGTTATCCAGATGGGGGTAATGGCCCCCCGCTGTGGTGCTTATCTTCAGTTTCTTAATGCGCGTACAACGGGCTTTCAGATAATCCCGGCCACCCATGAATCCGGACTCCCCCATGATCAACAGAACCGGCGCGGTGATATGATCGAGGAAGGCATTGATCTGCTCCTCGCTCATATAGAGCGGTGAAACCATCTTGAGCCGTGGATCGGTACGCCATGTCAAGCCGCTTCCGCAAGGCTTCGTACCCCTGCTGACCAGGGCTTCCATGGAATCTTCATCAATGCTCATTACCTCGCGCCGGGCTTCGACCGCTGAGTGCAGATTATCATAAACCGGAGGCGCTTTCTGCGGAAGCTCGTTTATTTGGCGAACCGCCTGGAGCAGATGTCGGGCGGACTCATCGATTTTTCTGGAGAGGGGGCCGACGCCCTCGATCAGTATCAGATGTGAAACATGCTCGGGGATTGTTCCGCCAACAAGGCTGGCCACACCCGCGCCCAGGGAATGCCCCACGAGCGCGAAGCGATCCCATCGGAGCGCGTCAACTACCGCGATAACGTCCGCCACGTAATCGATATAATGATAATGCACCCCCGGCGGCCGGTGATCTGAATGCCCATGCCCGGCAAGATCCAACGACACGAACTGCGCGTCCGGAAACAAGGGCGCCAGGCGGTCGAACGTGGCCGCGTTGTCCAGCCAGCCGTGCAACCCCAGGATCGGAGCACCGTCCGGATCACCCCAGCGTTTGGCTGCAAAACGGAAACAAGGGGTTTTAATTTCGATTTCTTTGGGATTGTTGTCCAACGTATGTTTCGCCTGTCTGATTAGCGGGCCTTGTCCTTGAGTAAAAACCAAGGATATCCCGGAGTCGTCATTCCTGCTTTGTGGCCCAGTTACGCGAGTCAAGCAGCGCCTCTGTCCGATAGTGGAGAATGGCCTGATAGTCCTCGTTTCTCACCATTTCAAAGAAGGCCGAAATAGAGGGATACTCAACAAGGAGAATCTCATCCCAGTCTTCGTTGCCGATGAGCGGCATCCGGTAGCGCCCCCGGTAAATAAGCCTGCCGCCGACCGCCAGCAGGAACTTCACTGTGGCCGCGGCGTATTTGGCATATGACTCCGCGCCGCCTTCCGGTTTGAACTTGAGTAAGTTGACCATCACCACGGGCCCTTCTTCGGGCAGGCTCATAAACTGGTTGATCTGATCCATGGTCGGCTCGATGAAAGCCATGTAGTGCCTCCATTTTTCTTGAGTATTCGTTAGGGCGCTTCTCACTTCTGATCGTTATTTCAACTTACATCTTCTCCAATATGTGTATGGTCATGGCCGCCTCTCCTTTGCCGAGGGTGCCACCTCCATTCTCGGCCATCGCGATGCGGGGATTTTTCACCTGTCGTTTTCCCGCTTCGCCGCGGAGTTGGGTCACCAACTCGTGAACCTGCGCCAATCCCGAAGCCCCGATCGGGTGGCCGCGAGAAATCAGGCCGCCGCTTGGATTGATCGGAATCTTTCCGTCAAGGGCGGTTGCCCCGCTCTCCGCGAAAGCGCCGCCTTCGCCTTCCGGGCAGAAGCCCAAAGCTTCCGCCTGATGGATTTCTCCGAATGCGGTCGCGTCATGAACTTCCATCACATGGATATCTTCCGGCCCCAGACCGGTGATCTCGTAGGCCCTGGCAGAGGCGCGTTGGCTGATATCGTTCTCGCCGGTGCGACTTCCGGACTTGAGCACGGACGCTCGTATCCTGACCGCCCGCTTCGAGGGGTGCTTCTTGAGGAACCTTTCGCTGCAGATGATGGTTGCCGCCGAGCCGTCCCCGATGGGCGCGCACATGGCTCTTGTCAGCGGAAAGGCAACCTCCCTGTCCTGCATCACCTGCTCCACAGTCTGGGGAAAAGTATATTGGGCCAGCGGATTAAGGGTGGAATTGTTATGGGCCTTGGCGGCAATGATGGCGAGCTGCCGCTGGGTTGACCCGTACTTCTCCATGTGCATACGCGCGCCCATCGCGTAGAAATCCATGAAGACAGAGTGCCCCCCGGCCTTTTCGGCCACGACTTCCGTCCCCTTCTCCCTGGCCTCTTTTTCCTTCCTTTTTTGCTCTGCTTCCGCAAAGTCCGCCATCCGCTCCATCATTTCTTCGACGTCCGTCCCCGCCATAAAGCCCCGCATCACCTTTACACGATCTTCATCGTACAGTTTCTCCGTGCCGATGGCGAGAGCACAATCATACAGACCGGCCTTGACGGCCGTCCATGCGCCATGCAGGGCGGTGCTTCCGCTGGCGCAGGCGTTCTCGACATTGGTGATCGGAATCTTATCGAGACCGTTTGCGGTGAGTGCCACCTGGCCGCGGATGGAATGCTGAAAAGTATACATACCCCAGCCCGTGTTGGAAAACCACGCGGCCTCGATATCGGCCCGGGTCAGACCGCAATCCTCGAGCACCAGTTCGAGCGCCTCTCCCGTCATTTCTTTGATGCTCTTTTCGAAGTACTTGCCAAACTTGATCATTCCGACGCCTATGATATAAACATCTTCACTCATGTCTTCTCCCCTTTTCTTTTTCGATATGTGCAGGAGGTTGTCATACGAACATTCTATCAAACGGCGCGGCCGATGGTTTCCGGCCGCACGCTTGCACGGAGTCAGAGCCGTGCGGACATCAGCTACATCTTTCCGAGGGCAAGCTCTATTTCTTCCCTGACGAGACCTTCTTCTTCAGGCAAACGGGATTCAAGGGCATCTTTGGCCTCGCTTCCGCCCAGCCTTCCCAGGGACCAGGCGCACATGCCGCGGACCGTTTCATCCGGATTTTCGTTCAGGCTTTGAATCAATATCGGAACATGGCTGTCGTCGCCCGTGTTTCCAAGGGCGCGCGCGGCATTCATCTTCCATTTTGCGATGTTGTCTTTCGGAATATAAAAGGTGAGCGGCCACACCTTGTTCTCGTAATGCTCCTGGGACATGGTGAGCAGAACATCCGGCTGGAAATCGCCCGCTCTTTCCGTCAAAGAAGGGTTTTCCGGGAGATCCTGGTTCATCCATGGCTGATTGCGCGGGCAGACTTCCTGGCACCGATCGCAGCCGTACACCCACGTCCCCATCTGTTCGCGGATGTCCATGTGGGTAATTCCCGGGGCGAAATATGTGTTAAACGCGATGCACAGCAGCGGATTCATTTTCTTTGGCTTATAAAGCGCGCCCGTCGGACATGCCGCGATGCAGGCGTTCTTGCACCAGGAAGGACATCCGAGGTCGATGGAAGGCTCGTCGGGTTCGATTTCGGCATCGATGAGAAACGGGACACTCACCAGCCAGGAGGCGCCCATCATACTTTTGCGAGCATAGGCAAAGCAATTCTTGCCGTACGTCACGAGGCCCGCCCTGGCTGCGGACATACGCGCGGGAATATTCTCATCCTGTTGAAAACGGATGCCTTCCTCACCCATGAATCCCATGAAACTCGCGATACTCAGGGACCAGTCCTGCTGTTCTATACGATCGTCCACCTGGTATACTCGCCCGATCTTCCCGATAAGCTGGGGAGGAAATCTCTTTTTGTGGTAATTGATGATCAGCACAAGCAGGGAGTTGGCCCACGAATTATTCTCTGAAAGTGACGCGCCCTCTATCAGATTAACGCCTGCATCCAATATCCATTGGTACATATGCTGGCGGGATTCAATCTCCTTGATATACAGATCCAGAGGCTCCGCGGTCGTGAAACCGATGTCTTCGAAACCCAGTTCAAGGGCCTTATCGATCAGGCGTTGTTTCAAACTCATCTTTTCATCCCTTCATCGATGCATAAACATTTGGAGGAAGATGTTCATCGGAACAGGTTGTTTGTATTGCTTCGGTATGATGCCTCCATCGCTTTAGCCTGAGCCTCCAGCTAGGCTTTTGCAATGATTTCCCGGGCAAAGTCCTTTGCCTTTTGCTCGTCCTCGGCACTGGGATGCTGATCCAGCTTGGCCATCCGCTCGGCCCACTCTTCGTCTGACACGCCGCGAGCCTGTTGGACCATGGGCTGGAGCATGGGCGCCATGCGTCCCTCGCAATCGAAGGCGCCAAGAAACGTGATGTTCTTCTCTTTGGTAATGTCATCAAAGGACTGCATGCCCGCTTCGAAACCTTCTTTTTCATAAGCGAAAGATGCATGGGTGACAAAACCGGCGAGCTTAAGCCCTTCAGGCATGGCACTCATCAGTTCACTTACCGGGGCCGCAAGGCCATTGCCATGGATCGGAGAACCGACGAATATCACGTCATACCCTCCGAGGGAATCCGCGCTTATGTCCTCGACCTTTACCAGGTCCGCCTCGTGCGACCCGGATATCTCCTGATGGATCGCATTCGCTATTTGCTCCGTGTTTCCGGTCTGGCTGAGATAGGTTATTAGAACTTTCACTTTATCTTCTCCTTCCTGGCTTAAGAGCTGTCTTCCCAAAAAATCGGGCAATGTTTCCATTTCTGGAATGGAAAGCTAATCCTGATTGGCCATGCTTGTCATCATGGCCAGCATCAGGGCTTGTTGATCCTTCGGTGGTTCTTCGAATTCCGGTTTTCTGACCATACTGATGGCTTCACTCGGGCATCCGCTAGCGCAGACGGCACACCCGAAGCACCTGTTCAGGTCTATTTGCGGCACATCGTCATCGCCCATCGTCAGTGCTTCCGGCGGGCAGCGGTCGATACAGGTTTCGCATGCCGTGCACGCATCCGCGTCAAATTGCGGCTCGAAGCCGGAGTGGAACACTTTTGCCGGATTCGGTTGCTTCAGCATCATTTTGACAGCGTTACAGTGCCAGCGATCGCAATTGCAGAAGTAGTCTATTTCGTCGGTGACGTTACGGGTCTGATGAATCAGGCCGGCTTCCTCCCATTCGTCCAACAGCTTGAGGGCTTCCTCCCGGGTTACTTTCCTGGCTCCCAGACAATCGATACCGAATTTGGCAGTGTCGCCGAAGAAGACGCATGCGTCCATGGGCATGTTGTGCGTGTCCTCACCGAGCAACATGGCTTCCTGCCGGCAATAGCATGTGCCGACTGCGATGGTTTCGTTCTTTTCGATATAGGTTTTCATCTGGTCGTAGGTATGGATCTTCTCGCCTGCCCGGATGGTCTGTTCGACGGGAATGGTTCGGATCATCGGATAGGGCAGGATCAGCGGCGGCGAGTTGGCCTGCCAGGCTTCCTTGTAATCGTGGATCAGCTTGGCCAGCTTCTTGTCGCGGTCGGTGTCGGTCCCACGGTAGAAGACGAACTCAAAGATGCCGGGCATAAACGGCGGAGCCCTGAACACGCGCCCGCCATCTTTTTCAAAAGACACACAGAGCCCTTTGTCAGCCATGCCTTTCAGTGTGGTGGCGAGTTCCGCGGCATCTCTCCCCATTGTCTCGGCCAATTCCGCGGCTGTGAAAGTGCCTTTTGCGGGCATGGCATTGTTGATTTCGGCCTCTTCCGGGGTGAACAATTCCTTGACCATCGGATAAAACTCGGGAATATCCATGCCGCCGAAGATCGCGCTTCTGGCATTCATTACGTCAATCATGTCCTTGTAGACCTGGTCGCTCAAGTTCGGATCTCCTTTATTGTCTTGATTCATCTTCCCTTCGACTATTCACCCACGCCCTTCACCGGCAGTTCCAGATTCCACCATTCCTTTCTTCTATTCTCGGAGACCAGTCCGTAACCGAACATGTCATCCATATACGTCAGGAATCGGGACAATGAAGGAGCCGTTGCCGCAACGGCCCTGACCGTGGAGTGAAAATAACTCTTGGTTGGCTTGTTCCAGACGCAGGCGCCCAGGCAGGCGCTGCAATACGTTCCACCGGCCGAGGTGTAGGATGCGCATTTTTCGCAATCTTCGAACCAGACCTTTTTCCCTTTGAAGGAGTATGGGCCCAGCGGCTCCCAGGAAGGGTCCGTGTCGAAGCTGATGGCATTTACCGGGCATGCCTTAGCGCACTTCTTGCAATGCCGGCAGAACTCCTGCAAGCCAAAATCTATCGGCTTATCCAATGCTAATGGTAAATCGGTCAGGATAATGGCAAACCGGACAGCTCCCCCGAAATAGGGTGAAACCAAGCGATTCATGCGGCCCATTTCTCCCATGCCGGCCATCAAAGCGAAGGGGATCGGGTTGATCCCCAGCATATGAATATCGACCGCTTTGTAACCGATGCCTCGAATAAAATTTATCAGCTTTTCTTCGGCCATGTGCGCCTCTTCATAGCCGGTGCGGTCGGCCGCGCTCCCCAGGGCGCCCGGAGCGCATCGTGCCGCCCACATTGGCACCCGGCCGGCCACGAGGATCGCATATTTGTGGCTCTCGGGGATGAGGATGCCTTGCAGGAAGTTACCCTCGGGCTCTTCCACGTCGGGACTGATCGTTACTTGCGGTCCCAGCCAGGTCAAGTCGAAGGCCGCGAATCCAACCTGGGCCGCCCCCAGGTGATTGGCCGCTTTTTCCACCATGGCCGAGGCCTCTTCTTCGCTCCCCTCCCAACGATCCACGCCCAATTCTTCCGGGGTGTGCAGTTGTCCGGAGATTATTTCCCGAAGTGGTGCGAAACCCATGATTATGTTGCCGTCGATATCCACGCCCGACTGGAAATACGTCTGTGAGGCAAATTGAAGAGAAACCTCGGGCAGGCTGAAGCCGGGCGCTCCGCTTTTTATCTTCTTTATGAGGCTGGGTCTCTGACCCGGAGCTTCAGCGCCGCCTTGCATCCTCTCCATAAGTTTCATAAGTATTATATGTGTGGTGGGCTTTTCCATAATTGACGCATCTGTCTGAACCGTAATTTTGTCCGCTGACTTTACCCACCATGGATAGCGCCGGCTCTGATCTCGGTACTTGAATCCCTCGAGAATGGCTCCCGGATCGTGAGCCTGCGTGGCATCCTTTTGGATTGTACCGGCTGTCATAGGGTCCCTCGCTTCCCGCACTATCAACTGTGAGTGGTTTGCCGTCAGGTGATTGCTGCCATGCCGTCCTCTATATCATTCCGCACTTTCCGCCGCGGCGTGCTTCTCGCTCATGAAGCGCATACCGAACTCCATGATGTTCCCGGGCGGATCGTTGACTTCGCCGCAGTGTTCGAGCACGAGCGACTTGCTCGGGCACTTGTGCACGCAGACCCCGCAGCCGATGCAGCGCTCGATGTCGGCGACGACCGCCTTGCCTTCTTTGTTGTCGACGACGTCGGAATCCTCGAGGCTCAACGCGTCCATCGGGCAGCGCTTGACGCACAGGCCGCAGCCGATGCACGACTCGGGCGTAACGGCGACGCGGTAGTTTGATGGATCGAGGCTCCCCTTGTGATTGAGTTTGTGGTAGGACTCGAACCACATGCAGCAGCACTGACAACAGTTGCAGATGGTGTCGACCCCCTCCTGCCAGTTGTTGATACCGTGCACGAGGCCATCGTCGGCCGCCTTCTTCAGGTCTTCCCGGGCCTCTTCGCGCGTTAGCTCGGTTGCCATTCCCTGGTCGATCATATAGCGAGCCAGTTCGCCGAAGTGCATGCAGTGCTTGTCGGAATGCTCGCAGTTGTCCCACTCCGGATCGACGTTCTTGCGGTGCCGGCAGGGACAGGTGGCGACGCAGAACAGGTCGTGGCTGTCCAGAACCTTGACAACTTCCTCATATGGGAGAATTTTGCGTGTGTCTTCGATGGTCTCCTCAATCGGAAGCGTACGGAGGCCGCGAATGTGGACGTCTTTCCACTGATCGAAGAAACCGTTGTGGAAATACGTGTTCATGTTCGACGAGATGGTCCTGGTGTCGTCATCGGTCGAACCCGCCCAGTACGAACTGCGCAAGAAGGTAAAGAACACATCGTTGAGGCTGTAGCGGACTGTGTCGCCGGCGGCGATGCGGAAGATGCCGCCCTTTTTTGCGAGCGCGTCCAGTTTGGGGGCCAATTCGGCGGGATCCATCCCCTTTTCCTCGGCCAGCTCTTCCAGGCTTTGTCTCGGGAAAGGGCCGTCGAACGGCATACCCGTACAAAGCTTGGCCTCCTCGGGCGTGTAGCGGGCACTGATCATCGGCAGCAGCTCATCCGCGGCCGGCGCCTCCACAAAGCCCGTGCGCAACCACTCGATAAATTTTTCGTAGATTTCCTGATCCGACATTCGAAAATGCTCCTCTTAGCATTGCAAAACAATTTGTGCGAATGATTTCGGTTTTCAACCAGGGGACAGTCCCCTTACACGTCATTCGTTTCTTCCATGCATGATCAAACCAATAGTGGATCACACGCTCGCAATGACAATGGAGCGGCTACGCAACCGGCCGCTTCTGTCCCGTCTCTTCGTTTTCGACTGCGACCTTCTTATACAACTCGCGAGAGGTCGCATAAATGGGATCTCGTTCGAGTCGCTCGAGACGTAGCGCCTCGGTCGGGCACACGACTGTGCACACCCCGCAGCCCATGCATTTGTCCTCGTCGATTTGAGCTTTCTCGTCACCCTCCTCGACCGAGATCGCTTTGAACATGCAACGCTCGACGCATTCGCCGCACGCCGCGCATTCGTCGCTCACGCGCGCAACGAAGTCGGATCTGGCGAAGGCATTCGGGTTGTCCCATTTCGTGAGCCCGCGTGTGATCGAGCAGCAGCAGCCGCAGCACGCGCAGATGATGCCGTTTCGCATTTCCTGCGCGTTGTCGGTCATCATGACGAGGCCCATCTCGCGACTTTCTTTGAGATACTGATCAACTTCCTCGCGCGTGGCCAGCTTGCCCTCGCCGCGTTGGGCGAACATCGCGGCGGGTGCGCCGATTATAAGGCAGGATGCGAGCGTGGGAACTCTATCCTTGCATTCGCGGATACCCAATCGCTCGGTACGCATCCGGCACGGGCACGGTATCAGCGCGAACGCGCCCATGTTGGCGTTGTCCAGATAGTGACCCATGTCTTCGTGCGACAAAACCTGTTGGCCCGAGGCGATGGACTGCTCTACCGGCACTGCTCGGCGGTGAGGCGTGCCCATTGCCGACGATTCGTAGAAACGATAGAATCCGTCCTTGATGTAATAATCCTGATACAGCTCGCCCGCCTTGATCGAATCCTCGGTGGTCTCCTCGCGGACCTGGTGATAGTTGATGACGAAGGGCGCCGGGGGAAGCACGTATTGCCCTCCAACGCTCAGAATGACCCCCCTCTCGGCCAGCTCGGCGAGGATTCGGTCCACCTCCTCGGCCGGGCGTCCGGCCTCTTCGGCGACCTGCTCGGCGGCCGTGAACCGAGACCCCACCGAAAGGTGCGAGCAGAGTTCGGCTTCCTCGGGCGAGAACAGCAGAGCAAGGTGCTCGATGAACGTCGGCGAAAAATCGCCGTCTTTCTTGGGTATGCCGGTAACGTTCATGTCGAGCCGCTCGGCGAGTTTGGTATAGGCGTCCTCTGACATTCCTAACCACTCCTTTCTGGTCTATCCAGCAAGCTGTAAATTGTTCTGTATTATCTGTCGCAACATCTCTATGTTGCGTTCCATGATCTTGGGGTCTTTATGCGTCTTTCGCAGAAGAAAAGAACCTTGAATCTGTGCGATGGAGAATTCGGCGATCTGCCTGGAGGGCAGTGTATCCTTGAATTCTCCCTTTTCCTTTCCTTCATCGATGCATTCTTCCAACCGGCGAGCGACGCTGCCGAAGAACCCGCTTAGTGTTTCCCGAAAAGGTTCGTGGATATAGCTCAGTTCCTGTGCAAGATTGCCGAACGGGCATCCCATCGCGCCCGCTTCTGAAACACCGATCGAAACCACCTGGTCGAGCATCGCGCTTATTCGTTCCGCGGGGCTGAGTTCCAGATTGTCGAGCGATGGTTTCATGACAAAGCTATACCACCAACGCATTCGCCGGGCCAAAACCTCGAATCCGAGCTGTTCCTTCGTGTCGAAATGATAATAGAAATTGCTCCTGCAGACAGAAGAACCGTCCAGGATGTCCTGAACGCTTGTATTGTTGAACCCTTTGTTATGAATGAGGTTAGCTGCAGTTGCAACGAGTTTCTTTTTGGCATCCATAGTCTTGGGCCTCCATTAGGACTGACTAGTTCAACCAAGATGCTATCATATGATTTTCGACCTGTCAATAGAAGAGTGGGGGGATTCGCCGGTCAATTGCAATCCGGCGGGGGCGCCTAATCGGAGGGATCGTCTGGAAGAACTCCAAAAGAACCCATATCCTGTCGCCTGGTTCGGCGATCATTCTGCTCTTATCAGATTTTTTTCCTTGAGAATTTTTTCCACGCTATCCGCATCTTCAACGGTGAAGCCAACATTAATCCATTGATTCTTGAGTATAGCAATGAAGATTCTATCTCGCCCGGGCCGGTTTATGTCTGCCGGGAACCACGTCTTGAAGTTACCGGTCCCCCATAGTCTCCACTTCCCGTTCCAAAGCGTCGGTGGCTTCACCATAATGCGTTCAATGTCGGTCAAGGGGACAACCTTTTTCTTGCCGGTGGGGAAGTAGTAATGCTTGAAGACAATTTCGTCGTCAGTTATGGAAATGAGGCTGTCATAGTACATCAGATTTTTCTTCGTTCTTTTCACCGAATAACGACGATGCTGACTGTATGGCTGTTTTTAGGTCTGATGCTATTATTGGGATGCGCGCCGATCATCCGCGGCCCTCTTCGACTGTTTGTGGGCCTTTTCCTCTTTCTTCAGTTCGTACCCCTTGATCCGTCGATTAAATTCGTAGAGATCACTGAGCTGTTTGAGTACTTTATTGATTTTCTTCATCTTCAAGCTTCTCTATATCAGCCTGGTCCTGTTTCGAGTCTCGCATTCTCTTGAGCCAAATCAGATCTTTCCTGCTCGCTATTCTTGCCTTCCCTTCCTCCGATTCGGCTTTAACAGCGTCTCTGATTATTCTCCTGACTTCGTCGGTGCCAGCAATGAGAATATCGATGAGCATCTCATCTTCATCGCGCACCTTCAAAAAGCGATGAAGCTCTATAGGCACTGCCCTAAATGTCCATGGGGAAGCTGATTCGAAATATCCGTCCTTCTCCAGGATGCCTTTAATTTTCTCATAATCTTCGGAATCAACCAATAGATCGATGTCCCTCGTAAAGCGCGGCTCAGCATAGAATGCCATCGCCACTGCTCCAACAAGGGCATATCGCACCTTATGCGTTTCCAGTTCCTTCATTAGGCGGTTGAATTCTTCAAATACATTCATCTGGTTTTCCCGTCGGGCGTTCCGGTTTATATAAGCTGCATAGGCCGGGCCATCGTCCATCGCCACTAATATGCTTTATAATATGTGTCCTCTCTGTAAAGGTCAAATGTGTTTTTTGATGCCTCTGCAGATATTGCCATACCTCTCCGACGGTCTCTAGA
>CAYZZY010000054.1:0-13787 GCA_964482745.1 uncultured bacterium | reverse complement strand
GAGTATCCACCGTTTCCAGTTTCGTGGCAAAAGGCCATCAGACCATGCATCACGTTTCCTGCTCCCTCTCTAAAATTCCGTACGTCGGGTTTTCCCCAGTACGGCTTCAAACTGGAATTCAACCACAATCTTCGCTGACACTGCGCGGCTTAAGCGCGAGGCCCGCATACACCACTTTCCTGCCAGCTTATACGTGGCTAAAGCCGACGTCTCGGGATCCTGTAGCTCCTCTTCAAGGAGAAGCATTTGTGCATCTGTCTCGGTTCCGTCTTACCTCGGCTATCCAGTCCAGAGGCCCTTGGCTCGCCTGCGGGTTATGTTGTCCCGCCGGGTCTTCGCTTACTATGGCCTCATCCGAGACTCTTGCACCCTCCCGCCGCCTTATTTTCTTCGTCCGGCGGGTCTTTGCCCTACGACCTCGTATGGGCTGGTTGCAAGAGCTTCCCCAATTTGCTCCGCGTCTCTTTTCCTTCGTGCCACCTTCCGTACCCCGGCAGACCCAGCGACTGCCTATGACTGTTGCTTCATCGCTGGCACTGGCCTTCGCCCTCTCTGCATGGGCTCGGCATCTGCTTTCCACGCACGCCGATTCCCGCGTGGTCGTGTAACGAGGCTGCAAAGGTCCTGTCTTTCATTTGGGTGATACGGCATGTCTTGGTGTATACTACTGCAAAGAGCGAGATATGATTTCTGGATTCATGGAGGAATGCCATGGAAAGACGTGATTTCAAGAAGCGCTTTCTTTATCCGGTTGTCGTTGTCTTCATTATCATGTCGGCGTCGTGGATTATCTATTCTGTCGCGTGGAGGCTGGAAAGCCGGTTTCTTCACCAGACCCTTGCATCGATAAGCGGGACCTTTCTGTTTCTGTCGGTCACATTCGGGACATTTTTTGTTTATCCAGCGGCCTTTTCGCGGGGAGCGTCTTTGCCGGAGCGCGTCGCGGCATCCCTCATCAATCCGTTCCTCTGGGCGACAAAGGAATGCTTTCGGCTCTCTATCTCCTATACATTTTCAGAATGCCTCTATTACTATTTCAACCCGCTCAGCATCTGGCTCTTTCTGGGTGTGGTGGCGCAAATGGGACTGGCAGAGATGTTCTGCCGTTGGAGGGCGGCAGGAAAGGGAGAAGAGACAAGGGTTTTCACTCCGGGACCGCTTGCGGCATTTGCCATCGGCCTCTTCCTCGTGATCACCCTTTTCGCCTGGGGGCAGGGCGAAAACGTCTATGTGCTCTTCCTGACAGGATACAGGGAACTCTTCGGCTCCGGCCTCTGATAAAAGGAACATCGGTATGGAAAAACGTGGCACTATCTTCGACTCACACATGACACGGCGTGATGTGATACGGCTGATGGGGACCGCTGCAGCCGCCGGGCTTGCGGGGTTTCCGCGTCCTGCACATGGAAGCCCATTTCGGAACCCGAATGGAGAAAAACCCAACATCGTCTTCATTCTTTCGGACAATATCCAGCATGACGACTTCGGGTTTATGGGGCATCCTTTCATAAAGACGCCCGGCCTGGATAAACTCGCAAGTCAGGGCGTCGTTTTCGAGAACGCCTTCAACACAACCTCGCTGTGCAGTCCGGCAAGGGCAAGCATTCTCACCGGCATATACGCGCACAACCACGGCGTAAAGAACAATCACACACCCTGGACCGGGCAGAAGACGACCTTCCCGGAATATCTCAAGAGGGCCGGCTATGACACTGCCTTCATCGGGAAATGGCACATGCCGGGAGAAGGCCTGCCGGACATGCCTTTCCTCGACCTCTTTGTGTCGTACACCTACCGTGAAGGGCAGGGAAGCTATTTCAACTGCCCGCTTGTTGTGAACGGAAAGGAAACGCAGCCCCGAAAGGAATACCTGACCGAGGAGTTGACCGACCGCGCCATCGAGTTCATCGAAGCGAGAACGCAGCCCGATGGCTCCCGCGCGCCTTTCTGCCTGTACCTGTCTCACAGGGCGGCGCATCCGCCATTCGTCCCTCCCGAAGACATCAGGGGAATGTACGACGGTGAGAACATCGAGATGCCAAAGGAAGTGGATTCATGGTTCTCCAAGACAAACGGCAACGTCTTCCAGGGCATAATGATGGGCTCATACGAGAATCAGTACCGCAAGTACTGTGAAGTCATCACCGCAATGGACAGGCAGATCCAGCGGCTTGTGGATCGGATAGACGAGTTGGGACTGGACGACAACACGATTATCGTTTACGCCGCCGACAACGGAATGATGTGGGGCGAACACCGATGTCACGGCATCCGGCGCCCGTACGAGGAGTCAATTCGTGTGCCCCTCATCGTGCGCTGTCCATGGCTTGCAGATGTGCCCGGAACTCGAAGAAATCAGATGGTTCTCAATATCGACTTTGCGCCGACGTTTCTTGATATCGCCGGACTGCCCGTTCCGGTCAACATGGACGGCGAGAGCCTGCTCCCGTATCTCTCCGACAAAGACGCATCCGGCCGAAAGGCCTGGCTGCTGGAGTTCTGGAAATACTATCCGGAGAACACACCAAGCTATGTCGGCGTCAGAACGCAGTCGCACAAATACATCGAATACGAGAAGACCTTGAGGCCGAAGATTTTCGATCTCATCGCCGACCCCAAAGAACAGAACAACCTCTACGGTAGATCCGAGGGAGACAGGCTCGCGCCCGAACTCAAGCGCATGCTGCAGACGTTACAGGAAGGAGGGCGCCTGTAATAGAACCATTCGAAGTTTCTCCCATCATTGATAGATAAACGCAACCACCTGGAAAAGAGGAAGACCATGGCAGACTTGAAAGTGCCTGTGGAGCAACTGGAGGGCTACGGGCCGTATGATACGGAAAAACGGCGGATCGCCATGTTCAGCGTCGCAAACGATTTTGAGGCGCACGGGTATCCGATGCCGCCTCATACGGACACGCTTCTGGCACAGAACTGGTGCAACCTGATCTCCAAACAGATCGGCGCGTCGTATATTGCGCATATCCCGTACTGCACCGATTCGACCGGCGATATCGCCCTTAACTGGTCACCGCTCTACATCCCGTTCGAAGAGTTCTATGTAAAGGTCCGCGATTTTGTCAAATGGCACGTGGAGCGGTTGAGCTTTGAACCCACAAAGGTGGCGATCATCATCGGGCACGGCGGCAACCGCGATTTGCCCGAACGAGATGCCGACTTGAGCGATGCCGTCGGGTTTCCCGTCAGTTGCCTGTTGCCGGGCGTATCGGAGGCGCTGATTTATCCCGAGTTCGAGGCGCTCGACGTCATATACGAAATTGCTGCGGCAGGCGGCGAGCATGCTTATATCGCGGAGTATTCAATGATCGCGCATCTCGGCCATTTGGATTACAAAAAGCTCGATATCCTGAACGAGGTCGCGGCGAAAGATCCGCTTGAGGCGCTGAAGCGCTGGCCCGCGATAGCAGGATTGGGCGGCTATATCGAGTTTGGCGGGCCGGAGATGGATCCATTGAGAGAGATAGAAGGGCTTTCGATAGCCCTTGAAGATTTCAAAAAGCGGAAGAAAATAATCGTCGATGCCGAGTTGGGCCGCCGGGCGACAAAACTGGTCGTGGATCATTTCTGCGAAAGGCTTTAGGCAGGCCGATTCGTACGCTGGAAGAAGCAGAAGGGCCGATTGCTTTTTCGAATATGGTGTGATAGCCTTGATACGGGTGATTTGTTATCGTTTTGCATCCAGCCCTGCCAGGGAAATGCCCCGGCAAAAACCCGCAAAACCAAAAAGGAGGCAAAAATGAAACGGTTACTATTGATGGCAGTGGCGCTCATGGTGTTCTTCACCGCGGTCCCTTCGTTCGCCGCAGAAGAAGGAGAAAAGGGCGCAAGCAAGGAAGCCTATGAGCACGCAAACAGGAAGTCGATTTTCAATCGAACCTCGGACTGGTTTTCAACCGTTGGAAAATCCCAGGAAGAAAAAGACAGGATAATGGAGGAACGCAACGCAAAGAGAGCCGCGCAAAGAGCGGAAAGAGAAGCGGCGAAAGCAAAAAGAAAAGCAACAAGGGAAATGGAAAAAGGTGAAAAGGCTGAGAAAAAGGCCTACAAAGAGCAAGAGAAGACTATGAAAAAAGCGGGAGAAAGGACGCAAGAGAGGACCATGAATAAGGAGAGAGAATTCATGGGGTCACCGGGGATGGGCCAAAGCAAAGGAAAAGGCAAGGCCAAAGGAAGAAAATAGTGGCTGACTGAAGCAACCCCGAAAACACGAAGAAAAGAAACATTAAAACCGCAGACGCACGCTTATAAGCGCTGCTTCTGTAAGGGCGGTTCGCGGACCGCCCTTACTTACGGTCTTGAAATCTATTGAAAAATAGCGGATGGCAAAACATCTCCAGTCCTTTATTCTCCCTGTTTCCGCTACGATCATTCTGCCCGGCATTATCGTATCCTGGACAAAAAACACGACATCCTTCTGGGAAAGGCATTCCAATTATTTTCTTATACAACTTATCGTTGGCGCGACACTGATAGTATTTGGCTCATTTCTCCTGATTACGACCGTAAGGCTGTTTGTTCGGACCGGGAAAGGAACGCTCGCTCCATGGAATCCGACCCGGCGTCTGGTCGTATCCGGAGTTTATGCCTACACCCGCAACCCCATGATATCGGGTGTCTTGTTTATTCTTCTCGGTGAGGCAATCATGTTTGGCTCGGGCGGTCTTTTCGCGTGGTTCCTCTCCTTCATTGCCGTGAACACCGTCTACTTCATTCTGTCCGAGGAGCCCGGTCTTGAAAAGAGATTCAAGCAGGAATATGTAGAATACAAACGGCATGTCCCCCGATGGATACCGCAACTGAAGCCATGGAAAGGGGAGCCCGAGCAATAGGCCGGATTGTCTGGGCGGCTGGAATTGTTTCGCCGGAACAACCGGCAATCGGAATCATATCGGACGCGCCGCTTCGATTTAAAAGGCAGGAGATTCTCTATGAGCAACACATATAACAGCACGCATGCAGACACCATCTTCTTCGGAGGAGAGATCATCACGGTAGACGACGGCAACCCGACCGCGGAAGCGCTCGCGGTCTCCGGTGAAAAGATTCTCGCGGTCGGAAAACGCGAGGAAGTGTTTTCACGCAAAGGCCCGGAATCACAGATGGTCGACCTGAAGGGCAAGACATTGATGCCGGGCCTTGTCGAACCTCACAGTCATCCGGTCATCAGCGCGCTCCTTTATGACTGGATCGACGCAAGCGGATTCAACAACGCGAACGGCGAGGCGGTAATGGAGAGACTCAGGAAGGCCGCAGCCGAGGCAAAACCCGGAGAGTGGATCGCCGCCTTCGGCTATGATCCCATCCTGACGCGCGACTTGAAAGCGTTGAACGCCGACATTCTCGACGAGATCTCTTCAACGAATCCGATTTTCATAATGATTCAGTCGATGCATACGGTTTATGTCAACCACAAGGCTTTGGAGGTCGCCGGCATTACGAATGATACACCGCAGCCCGAGGGCGGAACATTCGTCAAAGATGAAAACGGCAGCCTGACCGGTATGGTCATCGAGCAGGCCGCTATCATGCCTCTTATGATGGCCATTCTCATGGATCAGCAGGACCATGGCAAAAGGCTCATCGAAAGACAGATCATGCGTTATGCACGCGCGGGCTATACAACGGTCGGCGCGATGGGCGTCTTCCCCGTTTTTCTCAACTGGATGGACATCCTGAGAGAATTGGTGGAACATGATGATTGCCCGATCCGCATGACCGTCATGAACAAGGCGACGGATCTGGAGCAAGGCATGATGGTCGACTTCGGAACCGAAAGCGATCGTCTCAGGTCCGGCGGCGCAAAGTTCTGGTACGACGGTTCGTTTGGAACCGGCAACGTGTTACTGGACCAGCCTTTCCTCAACAGCGAACTGCTGCAAAAAGGCCTGGGCGTGCCGAAGGACACCTGCGGCAGCTCCATGCTTTCGAAGCAGAAGCTGAGAGAACTCATACAGAAATATCACGACGACGGCCACCAGATCGCCGTTCACGCGCAGGGCGATAGAGCCATTCGAGACACAATCGATGTCTATGAGGCGGTTCTTAAGACGTCGCCGCGGGACGACCACCGCCACCGCATTGAACATGGTGGCCTTTTTCCGATTGATGAGACGGAACGGGCGGTCCGGCTCGGCCTCGCTCCGAGTTGGCATATCAATTATCTGTACTACTATGGGGAGGCGCTGCGAGATGAGATCATCGGCGCCGACCGCGCAGAATCCTCGATGCCAATGGCATCCGCTCAAAAGAGCGGTCTTCGAAATTCCGTCCACAACGATTCGCCCATGTATCCGGCAGAGCCCTTCAAACTCATGCGGACCGCGATAACACGAAAAACCCGGATGGGCGAGGTCATTGGGGAAGGCGAAGGAATCACGATCTACGATGCAATAAAGGCAGTGACTATCAATGCCGCGTGGCAGCTTTTTCTCGACGACAAACTGGGAAGCCTGGAGGCGGGAAAGCTTGCGGATATGGTTGTTCTCTCAGAGAATCCCCACGACGTCGAACCCGAACGGCTCGACCAGATCCGCGTCATCGAAACCTATCGTGGCGGCCGCCGTTTTTCTGCTACCGAAAATGTGTAGGAGCGATAAGAAGCCCTGCCATGAGTGACAATATCGAATCCACGAAAAAGGAATTGCAGGATATCACCAAATCGATGGGAGCCGCAGGGGCTCGCGTCGCCAGCAAAAAAAATGCTGGAAAGGGTTGATCGGAATAGCTGGAGCCTGTTGCCACAAATCTACGAGATATAGTCCAGATGTTAAATCTCTCCTGCCCCGCTTTGATATCTGAAAAACCTTCCCTGATCAGATCCTCACCATCCACCCCGAACGGCAAGAATCCCAGAAGATCTTGCCATATTTCACCCAATCCTCTCTTTTCAGGCCTGAGAGTGCCGAAAACATGGCCTGGATGTCCAGCATTGTACGGAGCATGTGAGTGATATTGAGTGGCCAATGCCCTGAAGAATAAACGCAAGTCATTTATAATAAAGCTTTTACGGAGATAAATAGACATTTCCTACCCGATTGTCTGAGATGGCATAAAAAATGCACAATGCTTTTGGCAGTCTTGAGATAGAGCTGTTTTTTGGCTCGGCAGGAAGCCTCTAAAGGCGAGGATTCAATCTCGAACGCAAGGATGTAGCCGAGAAGACAAAACTCGCCGCTCCCCGTATCGAAGATAGTGGGAACAAGAATGAAGATCACAGAACTGCTTGAACAGATCAAACAAGCCGATCCTTCCCAACTGCAGCGTATCAAGACACGTTTCGCTGTCATAGCGGTTTTCCTCGTATCGGCCGTGGCTTTTTCTCCTCTTCTCGGGGGCCGATCTATCATCCCGCCTGTGGTTGTAATGTGTTCCATAGCGCTTGTCAGCAATCTTCTTTCCCTCATCTGGATGCTGTGGGGAAGGGGACTTCGATACAGGATCTATTTCGCAACGTTTGTTGACATTTTGCTGATAACAGCCGCCATTCATTACCTTGGCGGCATCGAGAGCACGTTTTCCTGGGTCTATGTGCTTGCTATGATAACAGTTGCCTGGCTCCACGGCATAAGAGTCGGCATCTATGTGGCGACGGTAAGCTCGATTATGTACACCGTACTGCTTGTGGCGGAATTCTCCGGCTTTATCCCGCATGTGGGCTTCAACAGGATTAATCCCATATTCCTCACTGAAGATCCGACTTATCTCTACACCAAGCTGCTCAGCAGCTACATTCTTTTCTTCATCACTGCCGGGGTTTCAGGCGCCTTGTCGCAAAGGCTGATCCGAAGCAAGAGCGGGCTGGAGAAGGCTGTTGTTGAACGCACCGAAGAATTGGCGACGGCTAATGAGAACCTTCGACAGGAGATTTCCGACCGCAAGCGGGCAGAGGAAGCGTTGAGGCTGACACAGTTCTCTGTGGATCACAGCGCGGACGCAGCCTATTGGCTAGATCCAGATGCCCGGTTCATTTACGTCAACAAAGCCGCATGTCGATCCCTGGGATATTCTCAAAAAGAGCTGCTCTCCATGACCGTGCACGATATAGATCCAGGCTTCCCGCCTTCAGTCTGGCCGGACCATTGGAGGGAACTCAAGGAGCGCGGCTCGTTCACCATTGAGTCTCGTCACCAAACAAAAGACGGTCACATGTTCCCGGTCGAAGTCACAGTCAATCTCGTGGAATTCGAAGGTCAAGAGTATAACTGCGCCTTTGTTCACGACATCACCGAACGGAAACGAGCCGAGGAAGCCTTACGAGAGAGCGAAAGGCACTATCGATTGCTTGCTGAAAATGTCAAAGACCTCATCTGGACCCTTGATCTGAAGACCCTTCAGTTTACCTATGTCAGTCCTTCCACAGAAACCATGCGCGGTTATACGGTGGAAGAAGCATCTGGTCAAACCCTGGAAGATGTATTGACTCCTTCTTCTTTCCAGGTAGCGATGAGGAGTCTTGCCGGAGAGTTGTCTCCGGAAAATACGAGAAAAGAGGGGGCGAGGTGGTCACGCACGATTGAGTTGGAGCAAAAGCGAAAAGATGGCTCTACGATGTGGGTGGAAGCGACCGTCACATTTGTGCGCGATGCAGACGGTCAGCCGGTCGAACTCCTGGGAGTCAGTCGTGACATCACCGAACGCAGACGGTCGGATGAGGCGTTGCGTGAGTCGGAAGAGAAGTTTCGCAGCCTGTTCGAAGAATCCAAAGATGGAGTCTTCATAAGCACGCCGGACGCCCAATTTCTGGACATCAATCCGGCCGGGATCGAAATATACGGCTACTCCTCCAAAGAAGAAATCCTGGCTATTGATATCGCTCGGGACCTTTACGTTCATCCAGAGAATCGGGAGGCAATCAAGGCGGAACTCGCGCAACACGGATTTGTAAAAGACTACGAAATGATTCACAAGAAGAAAGATGGGCAGATAGTGATCGTGCTGGAAACGGTTACGGCTGTCCATGATAACGCCGGCACTATTGTGGCCTACCGGGGATTGATTCGGGATGTGACTGAACAAAAACAGCTCCAGCGACAGCTTTATCAGGCCCAAAGGATGGAGAGCATCGGCACGCTGGCAGGAGGAATCGCCCACGACTTCAACAACATTCTGAGTGGTATCCTCGGTTACGCTTCATTCATGAAAACGAAAATGGAGGAGGATCACCCGTTTTTCAACTATGTCGATACGATCGAACGAAGTTCGGTAAGGGCGGCCGAACTTACCTCACAACTTCTTGCGTTTGCCAGGGGTGGAAAATATGTCGTCACAGCCGTTGAACTGAAGAAGGTTGTCGTTGAGACACTGAAAATCATCGAGAGCACTTTCGACAGATCGATTGAGATCGAAATGCAGCTACATCCCGACCTTCCAACCGTTGAGGGTGATTCCAGCCAGTTGCAGCAGGTGTTGATGAATCTCTGTGTCAACGCAAGAGACGCAATGCCCGCCGGGGGAAGACTGCTTATTGAAGCGTCCACTGAAAAGATCACCGAAGATTACATTAAAACACACATGGGAGCAACCGCGGGATCATTCGTAAAGCTTTCGGTGACCGATACCGGCATAGGTATGGACAAAGAAACCGAAGAAAGAATCTTCGAGCCATTCTTCACAACAAAGGAAAAAGGCAAAGGAACAGGCCTTGGCCTGTCGATGGTCTATGGCGTTATCAAGAACCACAAGGGCTACGTGCGTGTCTACAGCGAACCGGGCTACGGAACCACTTTCAAAGTCTATCTGCCTGTAAGCGGGAAGCCCGAAGAGGAAGATTCCGCCGCCGTTGAAACACTCCAGGGAGGCAACGAATTGGTGCTCGTCGTCGATGATGAAGAGCCGATACGCTCTCTCGCGCAGGAAATGCTTGAGGGCTCCGGCTATCGAGTGATGCTTGCCAAAGACGGAGAAGAAGCGGTCGGGATTTTCGAGAACTATTGCAGCGAAATAGATCTTGTCATTCTTGATATGGTCATGCCAAAGATAGGCGGACGGGAAACCTTTTTAAGGTTGAAAGAGGTCGATCCGAAAGTAAGAACGCTCCTTTCCACGGGCTACAGCCAGAACGGCAAGGCACAGGAGATTCTCGACAGCGGAGTCATCGGATTTCTTCAGAAACCATATCAACTGAATGCATTGCTGTCAGGAGTAAGAAGCGTGCTGGACGCAAAAATCTCAGTCTGACGCATATGCGACCGGGGGCTCACGCATAAAGACAATTTTTCTTTGCAAATACAGAATCCGCTCGTCGTGCCTCTTGATGTCCATATAAACCCGGTCCTTCCTCGCTCACCTTCAGGCTCATTCCTCCCGCTGACTTCACCCAAACACAAGAAATCCTTTTTCTCATAATTGTCGCTTCCAGTTGCGATCTGATAGAATGCCTCAAGTAATGAAGACGGGCGAACAGAAAAAAGCGGGAGCGCATCGATAGCGAAAAGGCCACTTATTGGACATATCATGACGATTCTCAAGCTGACAATCTTCATCCTCTGGACACTTCTCGTTCTGACCGGGATGGGATACATAATCCGAAGACTCTACAAGGGCTTGAAAACATTCCATGGATACAAATCCGATGAAATGACCGGACGCATCCTGGATACTGCGGACAGTCTGGGAGTGAACACGCAAGGCGTCAGAAAACTGATAGAAGTGACGATCGGAGAAAAGATCCGCGACCTCGGCATTATTGAAACGCGAACCTATGGAAGAGCGGAAATCAAGTATTCAGCCCACATTAGCAAGGTCGGAGAAGAGAAGAAGGTCGTGCTGATAATCCATGACGATGCGATGAAGCCCACCCTGATTGACTTCTCAAAGGACAGGGAAGAATATCACATTCCGATCGGGCGCGAAGCAGCTCATGTTCTGAGCAATATCCTCGAGCATGATGAGGAGCATTTTCTGCGCACGGCCGCCGAGTGTGAGTCGCGCCTCGAAATGAAACAAATGATCGAAAAGGACCCTGTGGCAAAAACCAAAAACACAATCCTGCGCTGGTTTGCTTTCCTGCCGCTAAAGGAGTTCGGGCGAATCGAAGCGATACACAAAGAAGTGGCCTTAACCGGCCGGAAGAGGATTCAATACCTCCTGGATATCGGAGCTTACATCGGAAAAGAATCGGACGAGATTATACTCGTTCTCCGTTTTGATATGAAATACAGTGAAACAGGCGCTCCGGGCAGACTTCACCACATTCTCTATTATCCTTTCGGAGCACAGGGGCGGGATAACCTGCGAAAGGTGTTGGCAGGAAAGTCTATCGCCTGATCACGTGCCCCGGCCTCGCCTCAAGCATCTCCCCCTCGCTCACGACATGCTTCCCGTTTATAAAGACATGCCGGATCCCTTTCGGATATTGGCGTGGCTCGTCATAGGTGGAAGCATCGATGATGGTGTCAGGATCAAACACCACGAGGTCGGCCTTCATGCCTGGCCTGACCAGGCCGCGGTCGCGCAACCCGAGGCGATTGGCAGACGCCGACGTCATCTTCCTGATCGCTTCCGAAAGCCCAAGGATGCCAAGCTCGCGGCAGTAATGACCAAGAATCCTCGGGAAAGCGCCATACAATCGGGGGTGCGGCTTGCCCCCGAGCAGACCATCGGTGCATGTCATCTGCAGCGGGTGTTTCAGGATGGTTTGCACATCTCCCTCATCCGCAATGAACAGAATCATCGACACGTTGAGATCCTCTTCCACGAGCAGGTCGCATACCGCGTCCACCATCGGCGTGTCCATCGCTTCGGCTATTTCGAACAGGTTCTTTCCCTCCAGATGCTTGTTCTTCTCCGAACCGACACCGGAAACTCGAATGTCGGTAATGTCCACCGCGCTGTCAGAACCGCGCGATACGAGTTCGGCCATAATTTTCTCACGAACCGTGGCATCCTTTAGCCTTTCGATCATCTTGTCGGGCCCGCCCTCCTGGAGCCACTCAGGTAAGAGCGCAAACAACATCGTGCTTCCCGCGGTGTATGGATACTGATCGAATGTCACGTCAATACCCCGCTCACGCGCGGCATCAATCGTTTGAAGGAGTTCGGCGGCCTTTCCAAATTGGGTTCGACCCGCAACTTTGCAGTGAGAGATATGCAGCGGGACCCCGCTCATCTCGGAAACTCGGAGCATCTCATCAAGCGCTTCGAATAATCTCGCGTCTTCGCTCCGGAGATGGACTACAATGAATCCGCCGTATTGGGCCATCGCTCTGCAAAGCGCCGTCATCTCCTCTTCATCCGCATATGAACAGGGAGGATAGATCAGCCCGGTGGAAAATCCGACTGCGCCCGCTTCGAAACCTTCTCGCAGGAGAGAGACCATCTGCTCCAGTTCCGCCGCCGAGGGCTTTCGGTCCTCCATCCCCATCACCCAAAGCCTGAGGTTGCCGTGAGGAAGCAGGCATGCAAGATTCGGCGCCGGACCGACCCGTTCGAGCGCCGAAAGATATTCATCGAAGCTTGACCATGTCCATTCGATATCCGGATTGCCAAGAAGACCTGAGAGGTGACGGCGCCAATCCGCCCGGTGCTCGGGACGCAAGGGTGCAGCCGCAATGCCGTCCTGACCCAGAAGTTCAGTCGTGATGCCCTGCATCACTTTCGGACTGAGGGCAGTATCCTCGAACACCATGAGATCGGAATGGCTATGGGTGTCGATAAAGCCGGGAGAAACGGCCAGGCCGGCACAGTCAATCACCAGTTCCGCATTCGAATCTTTGAGGACACCGATTTCTTCTATTGTGTCACCGATTATCGCGATATCGGACCGGAACCATGCGCCGCCGGTTCCGTCGAAGATGCGAGCATTTTGCAGCAGGACATCGAATTCTCTATTGGGACTCATACTGACTCTCTCCTCATCTCTTGTCGCTTATATGAAGGGGCTTGTCGTTTCCTATCATATCCGCTCCCGCATTGTTCAATCAAGCAGTCTTCATAAGGGCGGCGGCAATATGGTAATGGCAATCCTTTTGGATGCTCTTCTGATATACTTTACCTGTCCAAAGGTTTACGGCCGAAAATGCAGGAAGGAATTGTTTCATGAAGAGAAGTATGATGCTGATGCTTCTCCCTTTGCTCATCTGGGGATGCGACAAACCGGTTCCGGAGCCAACCGGAAGGCCGACCGGAAAAGGAAGCATTTCGGGCACGGTAACAGTAGAGAAGCCGGCGAAGTCGCTCATATATGTTGCCCTGGCAGAAAGCTTTGATGAACTGACTCTCGGCAGGGTCAAGAGAATCGCTGTTTTGAGAAAGCCGGGGCCGTTTCTATTCAAAGATGTCGATGCCGGGGCATACCGCCTGGGAGCTTTTGTGGATATCAATCGCAGCACCCGGCCGGAAATCTCGGTGGAACCATATGTGGTGCTCGAATCCAGCCTTTCAGTTTCCGCAAATACAGACATCGAAAACATATCGGTGGACGGATTCTTTAATGAACGCAACCCCTCATTCAGGACGCCCGAGACAGCCGCCCGCTACCGGGAACTTCGAAAAGAGGCAAAAGCCGCCGTCAACAAGGCATATCAGAAACTGAAGAGCGACGGAGACGATCTATTGGTTGATGTTATTCCCAGCCTGCGTGCAATGGTCTTCGAAGCGGAGATGAAATGGGCTGTGGCAGGAAACGAGGCCGACTGGGAACACATAAAGACGCTGCTTGAGCCGGCGCCGGCCCTTGCTTCGGCGGCTCTCAACGGCAACAATGCATTGGGAACCCTCCGAGGTTGTTTCCTGCGCGCGTACCTTTCAGACTTCGATGGATCCATCCA
>CAYZZY010000053.1:0-13792 GCA_964482745.1 uncultured bacterium | reverse complement strand
CAACCGTCAAGTGAGGTGTTTTTGTGAGCGATATTGACTGGAAAGCAGCAACCGATGAAGCAATAGAATACCTCGTTGATCTCGTGAAGTTCGATACGACGAACCCTCCCGGCAACGAATTGGAGTGCGCGAAGTATATAGCGGAAGCCCTTTCAAAGGAAGGTATCGAGCCGATGGTGCTCGAGTCGGCGCCGGGCAGAGGCAACGTGATCGGCAGGCTCCGGGGAGACGGCTCGAAAGCGCCCTTGCTCCTGATGTCGCACATAGACGTGGTGCACGCCGAGAGTTCGAAGTGGGAAGTGCCGCCATTCTCAGGGGAAATTCGTGACGGCGTTATATGGGGCCGGGGAACACTTGATACCAAGCAGCTCACCGTTATGCACCTGATGGCGATGTTTCTGCTGAAACGGCAGGGCGCCCCTCTGAAGCGCGACATAATCTTTATGGCGAACGCAGACGAGGAGGCCGGCGGCAGGCTCGGGGCGGAGTGGGTTGTCGACAATCATTTCGACAAGATAGATGCCGGATTTGCGTTGAATGAGGGCGGTTTCAGCATGGGAATGAACGGCAGGGTGATGTTCCTCTGCGCAAACGCGGAGAAAGGGATGACCTGGGCGTACCTGACCGCAAAGGGGCGTTCGGGCCATGGATCCCTGCCCCACAATGACAATGCCACGCTCCACATGTCCCGCGCGGCAAATACTATCTCGAAATATCGTTCGGAAATATTGATTACCGACACGTTCCGAAATTTCGCTGACGCCGTCTCGAAGCTTGATGCCCGCGGGCACCTGCTCAAATTGATAGGCATACCCGGGATCGGAAGGCTGATCCTCAAACTTGTCAAAGAAGACTTCATCAGAGTAATGGTCCAGACAACGATTACCCCTACTGTAATAAACGGCGGCGTGAAGGTAAATGTCATCCCTGATAAGTGCACGCTTATGCTCGATTGTCGCATTCTGCCCGGCGTCGACCGCAAAGGTCTGGAACGCATGATTCTCGATATGGTGGACACGGAAAAAATCCGACTCGATTTTGAGGTGTTCAGCGCGGCGAGCGAGTCGATTATCGCTACCGAGCTTTTCAAAACGATCGAGGGCGTGCTCACCGCGAACCATCCCGACTGCGTTGTGAGTTCTTTTATGTTACCGGGCGGAACAGATTCCCGTTTCCTGAGGGCGAAAGGCATTCCCGCCTACGGATTCTTCCCGGGCATTTTGAGCAAGGACGATATTGCATCGATCCACGCGGACAACGAGAAAATCTCCATTGAAAACCTCTCTTTCGGCACGCGAATGATGTACCATGTGGCCGCCGATTTTTGTCTCTAAACGTATCGAAAAGCCTGTCATTAAAGCATTTGGTAGGTTTTGACTCGCTTTGGCCTTTGTGATAGAATGTTGGCAAATCCAGCCTTCTCAATAAGGGAGGCCCCTCACGGCGTCTAAACAAAAGGTGGGGCAGACAGTGCCGATACCCGAAAAAAAACTTGAGCTTTCCGAGATCCAGAGGCTTCTCATTCACAGGCTCGTGAACGAGGACGCCCAGATGAGTGAAGTCGTGGATGTGGTTCTCGAACAGGGAACAAGGCACAATGCAAGCGATATCCACTTCGAGGCCTATAAGGAGCTGCTGAGGGTTCGGTACAGAATCGACGGGTTTTTCCGGGATGTCCTGACTTTACCCGCCGAGCACCATGACAAGCTCATCGCGCGCTTGAAGGTGATGGCGAACCTGAACGCGCATGAGAAGACTATGCCGCAGGACGGGAGAATCTCGTCCACGGTGGGAAACAATCGGATCGACTTCAGGATAAGCACGGTTCCGACAGTGACGGGCGAAAAGGCTGTGGTAAGGGTATTCGACTCAGCCCGTTTTGTCTTTGACCTTGACAAGCTGGGCTTTTATCCGGAAATCCAGAAGAAATTTGAAGAGGTGTTGCTGGGGCTTCAGGGATCCATAATAGTCGCAGGGCCGACCGGCAGCGGGAAGACGACAACGCTGTACGCGGCCCTTCAAAAGCTCAGCAAACTCAGGGGTGACAGCGCGAGTATTATTACGATTGAAGATCCGGTGGAGGTGAACTTCGGCCTGTTTCCGCAGATGGAGGTGAATCGCAAGTTCGGGCTTGCGTTTGCCGATTGCCTGCGGGCGGTTCTGAGACAGGACCCGCAGGCGATAATGGTAGGCGAGATTCGCGATCCTGAAACCTGTGAGATAGCAATGAGGGCGGGCCTGACGGGGCACCTTGTGCTCAGCACGGTCCACAGCGGCGCCGCATGCGAAGTAATAACGCGGATACTTGATATGGGAGTCGAGCCGTTCGTTGTTGCCTCATCAATCACCGCCGTTATCGCACAGAGATTGGTCCGCATGGTGTGCGCGAAATGCAAGGTCGTCTATCAGCCGCCGGAATATATGGCCGAGGCCCTGAAAAGATGGTTTGGCAAGGAAAGCGTCAGGCTGATTCAGGGCGCAGGGTGTCCAAGATGTAACCACTCGGGGTATCAACATCGGACGAGCATTGCAGAACTCCTTGTAATGGGGGACAAATTAAGGGCCGCCATCATTTCGAAGGCCGGCACGAGCGAACTCAATAAAACCGCCCAGGAGGAGGGCATGGTTCCTCTGTTCCGAAACGGCCTGCGCAAAGTGAGAGACGGCAAGACGACGGTTGACGAGGTTATTCGGGCGCTCGGAGCCGAAACGTATCTGAAATAATCCGAATAGGCGGAAAGAGGCCCGCGCGCGAGTCTTTTCCGAGGAGGATGGTAAAATGAAGACAAAGGCGGCGTTGACATCTGCCGCGCTGCTTCTTACCATCGGATTAGTGGGATGCACGACCACGCGCAGCAAGGCGCGGTCGCCGGAGGCGCGTTAGGGGCCGCCACGGGAGCCATCATAGGCCATCAGTCGAGCCATGGTGGCGAGGGAGCCTTTATCGGCGCGGGTGCCGGAACGATTGCCGGAGGCCTTATCGGTCACGGCATTGACCAAAATAAACCGCCGCCTCAGCGCCATGAACATGAATACGATAGCAGCACGTACTACAACGGCGACGATTATTACGAAGGAGAATACGACGCCGAGGGCCGCAAATGGGCGCCCGAACATGAAGAAACCCGTGTCTACACGGCGCCCGACGGCTCACGATACGAAAAGAAAATTGTCGTTCCCGCACACTATGAACAAACACAACGGGGCTGCTCTCTGCGAATGCTCATATCTTCCCGGATGCAGCCCTTTTTCTGTCTTCAAGGGCCATAATATTCCATGACGGATTCCCCGGCAGAGCGAGTCTCAGCCATTAATAAAGCATTTGTCGCCCTCTATGAGTTGGCTCTCTATCTGCGGAGCGAATGCGGATGCCCATGGGACAGGGAGCAAAACCTCGAGAGCATGCAAAAATGCTTATGCGAGGAAACCGCGGAACTCGGAGAGGCCATAGGCGCGGGCAAACCCGCCGAAATCTCCGAGGAGTGGGGCGACGTGCTCTTCATGCTCCTTATGCTCGCGGTCATCGGTGAGGAATCGGGGCATTTCAACACCGAGGAAGCGATGCGGTCCATCGAAGCCAAGATGATACGTCGTCATCCGCACGTGTTCGGAAGCAGCGACATTGATTCCATCGAAAGCCTGATCGAGCAGTGGGACCGGATAAAGGCCGAGGAAAAACAAGAGGCATCCGATTCGTTGATGGACAATGTGCCCTCTTTCTCTTCCGCTCTAAAACGTGCCGACCATGTGCAGAAGGCCGCGGCCGAAGTCGGCTTCGATTGGCCCGACTGCGAAGGGGTCCTGAAGAAGATCGAGGAAGAAGCGGGAGAATTGAGGGAGGCGTTTGCAGGGGGAAATCCGCAAGAAACAGCGGAAGAGGTTGGCGATCTGTTGTTCTCGTGCGTGAACCTTGCCCGTTTCGCAAAGCTGGACCCCGAATCTCTTCTCAGCAGAACCGTTGACAAATTTATCAGGCGTTTCAAGTACATAGAATCCGAACTCCGCCGTGCAGGTACATCGCTGGAGGAAGCAACGCTCGCTGAGATGGATGCCCTGTGGGAGGAGTCGAAGCGTAAGCTGCCCGGAAACGGTTGACGGGCAGGTACAGTGTCATGGGCTCCTGGCAGAACATGGATTTAGCCCCCCCATTAAACCAATAGAAAACTAAAGGACCGACGGGGAGAACAATGATAGATCTTCGCAGTGATACGACAACCATGCCTTCTGAAGGCATGAGGAAGGCCATGGCCGATGCCGAAGTCGGGGATGACGTCTACCGGGAGGACCCGACCGTCAATCGCTTGCAGGAACGTGTCGCCGAGATGCTCGGCAAGGAAAGCGCGCTGTTTGTGCCGTCCGGCACGATGGCGAACACCGCCTCACTGATGGCGCATACGCGGCCCGGCGACGAGATAATCCTCGATCGCGGCTCGCACATCGCCAACCACGAGGCCGGCGGGCTGGCGGCCCTGGCGGGTGTGCAGACCTATCTTCTCGACGGCGACAACGGGATCATCGGGCCCGAGCAGGTGGAAAGCGCGATCAGGTTCCCTGACGTGCACTTTCCCGTAACGAAGCTCGTCTGGCTTGAGAACACTCACAACAGGGGCGGCGGCTCAGTATTTCCGCTTGATAAGATGATAGAGGTACGAAACGTTGCGAAGAGCCATGATCTCGCCGTTCACATGGACGGGGCACGGCTGTTCAATGCGTGCGCCGCGGCAGATGTCCCGCCGGAGGAATACGCCAAACAGGTGGATTCGCTCAACTTCTGCTTTTCAAAGGGTCTGGGCGCTCCCGTCGGTGCGATAGTCGCCGGCAGCAGGGAGTTCATGACGCGAGTCCATCGCTACCGCAAGATGCTGGGCGGCGGCATGAGGCAGGCGGGATTCCTGGCGGCGGCGGCCCTCTATGCGCTTGACAACAACGTTGAAAGACTTGTCGACGATCATGAAAATGCCGGGCGTCTCGCCGGGGCGCTGGCGGATCTTGAAGGCGTGAAGGTTCTCAATGACCCTGTTGAAACAAACCTCGTATTCTTCGATGTCTCTGGCGCCGGCAAGAACGCGCTCGAGATCATGAACGATGCCCGCGACCGCGGCGTGCTCATTAATCCGGAAGAACTCACCGTCATGAGAGCGGTCACCCACCTCAATGTTTCAAGAGAGGATATCGATCGGGCCATCGATGTTTTCCGCGAAATAATCTGTGGATGACGGAGTAGAGGGAGCGAGAAGGAGCAAATGCGTGCATACTTAATGGAAGTGGCGGATTCGTTCCCCTCCGGCGTTGGGATGCAAGAGTCGTCGAGTGTATCGGATAGGGGCAGCACATGAAACCGGCGAAGATTGATCTTCTGAAAAAGGTTGATATTTTTGAACACCTTGACGCCGAACATCTTCGTCAAATTGCCCCGATCGTTTCCCTGCACCGGTTCGCCGAGAAACAGGTCATCTACATGCCTTCTGATCCGCGCGCAAGGCTTTATGCGATCATCAGCGGAAGAGTAAAACTTACACAGGTTTCGGCGGAGGGGAAGGAGCTTGTGCTCTGTGTCCTGGGGAAGGGAGATGTGTTCGGCGAGTTCTGCCTGTTTGACGAAGGCCCTCACAGCACGCTTGCCACCGCGCTTGAAGACGCCGAGGTTATCACCGTAAGATGTTCCGATCTGGCAAAGTTTATGGCCGATGATCCCGCGCTTGTGGCCGCATTGGGAAAACACGTCGGCGAGAGAATCAGGAGCCTGGAGCAGAAGCTCTCCGATTTTGTTTTCAAGGGAGTCTCCCCGAGGCTTGCCGGACTGCTTGTGGATATGGCGCGCTCTTACGGAAAGAAAACGGCCGCGGGCGAATATATCATCGAGATGAAGATAACGCACCAGGACCTCGCGGGCCTCATCGGGTCCACGCGCGAGACCACGACCGTGACCCTGAATCAATTCAGAGACGAAGGGTGGATAGATTTCCAGAGAGGACGCATAATAATCCGGAACATTGAATCGCTGGAGAAGGTCGCGAATCTCGAATCAAAACGGCAAAAGCTGCCTGCATCGGATTGAAGGGGCTGAGATGAAAAAGGAAGAACCGTTCATATGGGTGAACAAGAAGTGGTGCAAGCGCTGCGCGATGTGCTTGGAGTTTTGCCCGAAGGAAGTGTTCGAGATGGACCGGGAAGGCTATCCGTATCCGAAAAATATCAAGCACTGCGTCCGCTGCGGATTGTGCGTAATCCAATGCCCCGACTACGCCATAGTGGACGACAGGGAAACCAGGGAAGAACTCATCGAGGAATTCATCCTTGATGAGTGAACGGCGGCGCGATTTCCGTTCAAAAGCTTTTCCATGCGGAAAAGGGGAGAAGGATAATGGGGGCTAAAAGCAAGAGCGCCGTCAAGGCTGACGGCGATGTAAAGCTTTTGCAGGGAAATGAGGCATGCGTTCACGGCGCGCTGCTCGCGGGGATCACGTTCTTCGGAGGCTATCCCATTACGCCTTCGACCGAGATTGCCGAGCTGCTGGCGAGCGAGCTTCCCCGTCGCGGGGGAATATTCGTCCAGATGGAAGACGAGATTGCCAGCATGGGCGCGGTCATCGGAGCGTCGCTGGCGGGCGCAAAGGCGATGACCGCGACCTCCGGGCCGGGCTTCTCGCTCAAGCAGGAGAACCTCGGGTTCGCCTCCTTCACCGAAATCCCGTGCGTGGTTGTTAATGTCATGAGGGCGGGGCCGAGCACCGGACTGCCGACTTCTGTTGGCCAGGGCGATATAATGCAGGCAAGGTGGGGAACGCACGGCGATCATCCCATCATCGTGCTGGCGCCATGGACGGTGGAGGAAACGCTGCATCTCACCATCAAGGCCTTCAATTTTTCCGAGAAATATCGCACTCCCGTTATTCTGCTGCTGGATGAAGTGATCGGGCACATGCGCGAAAAGGTGAGGATTCCCCGAAAGGCCGAAGTCAAACTTGTGGAACGCAAGCGGCCGGACGTTCCCGCGCATGCGTATCAGCCCTACGATCAGACCGCCGACCACGTGCCGCCGCTGGCGGATTTCGGGACAGGCTACCGTTATCATGTGACAGGTCTCACTCACGATCAGTGGGGATTCCCGACCTCGAATCCCGATGAAGTGAAGGCGCTCCTCTCGAGGCTCAGGGACAAGATAGAGACCAACCGGCACGACATCTGCCTGAGCGAAGAATACAGGTGCGACGATGCCGAATGCATCCTTGTGGCGATCGGCTGCGCGGCGAGATCGTGCAAGGAAGCGGTAGACATCGCACGCGAAAAAGGCATAAGGGTCGGACTCATCCGGCCCATAACTCTCTGGCCTTATCCCCGCCGCCTGATCGCCCTCCATGCCGCGTCGGTCAATAAATTCGTGGTTGTCGAATTGAATATGGGACAGATGGTTCTGGAAGTCGAAAGGATTGTCGCAGGAAAGGCGGCCGTCGAATCGCTCACGCGTTATGACGGCGAACTCATTACTCCGGCCGAGATAGTCACTCACCTGGCCGAGGAGGAATAGGGACAAATGGCGACGATTCATAAGTATCTTCGTTCCACGAAGAAGTTCCCGCACCTGTGGTGTCCCGGCTGCGGCAACGGGATCGCCCTGTCGGCGCTCGTGCGCGCAATTGACACGCTCGAGTTTTCAAGAAACGATGTGATTCTTGTTTCCGGAATCGGGTGCGCCGCTCGCGCGCCCGTGTATGTTGATTTCAATACGCTGCATACGACTCACGGTAGGGCGCTCACGTTTGCGACCGGCATCAAGCTCGTCAAACCGCGTCTGCACGTTATCGTGATAATGGGCGACGGAGACGCGCTCGCCGCCGGCGGCAATCATTTCATCCACTCATGCAGGCGAAATATCGATATCACGGCGCTTGTGTTCAACAACCGAATCTATGGGATGACGGGCGGCCAGTCCTCGCCGGCGACTCCGAGAGGCGAGCGGGCGACCACCGCCCCTGCCGGAACGATCGAGAACGCGTTTGATATCTGCAACCTTGCGGCCAGCGCCGGCGCGACATTTGTCGCGCGCGGCACCACCTACTACGCCCGGCAGACCGAGCAGTTTATCAAGCAGGCGCTTGAGCACAAAGGATTTTCGGTTGTCGAAATCATCAGCCAGTGCCCTACAATCTATGGCCGGCTGAACAAGATGGGCTCACCCGTGGAGATGTTGAGATGGCAGAAGGAGAATTCCATCTCCCTGAATAAGGTGCGTGATCGATGGTCGAGCGAGACAAACCTGCTCAAGGAGGACCTCGGCGGCAAGTTTCTCACAGGCGTATTTGTCGATAAGGAAGAGCCGGAATTCGTAAGCGAGTATTACCACATGGCCCAGGAAATTCGCTCTGGCGGAAAGATACAAAAGAAAAAGGGGAAAAAGACGTGAGAAGGGAATGCAGGCTCTGCGGCTCCGGCGGACAGGGCATTATCCTGGCGGGAATAATCTTGGCTGAGGCCGCCGGAATCTACGAGGGGAAATACGTCGCCCAGGTGCAGGACTACGGCCCCGCCGCCCGCGGCGACAGCAGCAAGACAGATGTCGTCATCAGCGACTCCGAAGTCTACTATCCGAAAAGCCAGCAACCCGATCTCCTCGTTGCGCTTTCGCAGCAAGCCTACAACAAGCATAAGCATTCCCTGAAGGAAGGTGGCACACTTGTTGTTGACTCAAACAACGTTCGACTCGGTGCAGGAGAAACCGGCCATGCATTCCCGATGACCGACATCGCGCGCGATGAAATAGGAAGCCCCCAGAGCGTCAACATGGTGGCCCTGGGTGTCGTGGCGGCGCTCGGCGGCGGCGCAAAACTGGAAAGCCTGAAGAAATCGATAAAGGAACGCGTGCCCAGCCATACAGAGAAGCAGAACCTTGCCGCGCTTATGGCGGGCTACAACGCCGTCAAAACTCCGACAAAACCAAAAAAGTCGAAGGTGCGGCCAAAACACAAGAAGGCATGAAGCGTCTTCCGAGTCGGACATAATGCCCGGTGACGGGGCGGAGCATGTCGCGGCTGGAACCTGACGGAGCCAAGGGAATTACCGCATATCGATGAAGGAGAACGAAAACATGGGTCACGAAGATGTAAACAACTTCAGTGAGGTCACAGGCGAGGAAACCATCGAAAACAAGGAACTCGAGGCGGCGCTACGCGAAAGAGCAAAGGACAACAGGATTACCTGTCCCCAGATGTTCGCCATCGCCGAAAAATTGGGCCTGCCGAAAAAAGAGGTCGGCGCCGCCGCCACCCAGCTCATGATAAAGATATCCAACTGTCAACTGGGCTGTTTCTGATCTCATCTTTCACGGCACGACATAGCCGCAGCCAAAGGTCGTCATTGCGAAGAGCAAGGGGGCGAAGCCCCGAGCGACGAGGCAATCTCTTTTTTCTGCCACAGAGGAATCGCCGACCCGAGACGCCGAGAACACGGAGGTTTTCATTCTGAGCACTGCGAAGAATCTCGTTTTCTCAACACAAAGACACAAAGCCACAAAGATAACATCAATACAAGGGTGGCCCTGATGGTTCGCTATCCGGGTTGCGAAGCAACAAGCGGCTTCCCTTTTTCCCACAAGGAATTTCATTTATGCCCCCTGCTTGATGATCCGGAGCTTTTAAGCATGTATGAGGGAGGAGAATCCCATGGAAAGAGTAAATGAGAACAAGCTCGACTATCGCCATGGAGACCACGGGCCGAAATATTTCTTCCGGGGCGAACGACATGAATGGGGAGTAATCTGTCTGAGACCGGGTGACAGGCTTGGCGGACATTATCACAATGAGGTGGAGGAGACATTTTATTTTTCGGAGTCGGCTCCGGTGATGGTGGTGGACGGAGTTGAGCATCGCGTTGCCGCAGGAGACGTCTTCAAGCTTGCACCGGGCGAAAAACACGATATTCTGAATGATACCCCGGACCCCATCCGAATTCTATTCATCAAATGCCCCTATTTGCCGGACGACAAGGTTGCGTTGGCATAGTCGCCGGCAATTTCCAGCGGACAAACGATTCCCACATATATGCTGATTAAGGGATTAATGAGCCTTCCTCCGGGGAGTTAACCCACGATTTTGCAAATAGTTGGGATCGGTTCTGCTTCCAGGTTGACTCCTGCTGCCACCGGTGGTATAATCCATTAGATGACAGCATCCTAATAAATTGAACTTCATTCAGAAGCTGAAAACCGATGCGTCCGACTTCACAGGGGAGAAGACATGGGTGTAGCCGAAAGAAAAGAACGTGAGAAAAAGGCCCGCCGGGTAGCGATACTCGAAGCAGCCCGCGAATGCTTCTTCAAGGACGGATTCGACGCCACGACAATTTCTCAGATAGCCGAAACGGTCGAACTCAGCACCGGCACGCTCTACCTCTATTTCAAGAATAAAGAAGAGATTTATGTTTCAATTCTTGAGGAAGGGCTCGATATTCTGTTCAACCTCTTGAAGGATTCGGAGAAGCCTGATGCGACTCCGAGTGATCTCCTCAAGGGCCACGCCGAGGCCTATTACAAATTCTATACCGACCACAGTCAATATTTTGACATAATGTTTTTCCTTCGCCGGCCGGACAAGGAAATCGAGCTTGAAGATGAATTACATGAAAAACTGGACAAGAAAACGTTTGAATGTCTGGGGCTTGTGGAGTCGGCGATCGAGCAGGGGATCAAAAAGGGAGAGTTCCGGATGGTCAGCCCCTACGAAGCCAGCCGTGTGGTATGGGGCACCATGAACGGCCTGATGGTGCTGCATGAGAAGCGGACCGAAGAGATCACGCGCACGAAATTGCCGCGTCTTATCGATGTCGCGCTTTCACTTGCGCTCGATGGGATGAGGATAAGGCAGGGCTGAAGTTCATTCTGGAGAAGAATCGAGAAACCGCAGGAGCTTCCTGCGGTTTTTTTTCAGATAGTCGCGGAGCGCATCTTCCGGGATATTCAGTTCGCTGCAGGCTGCGGCGATTTCTTCTTCGGCCGCGCGGTCGAGGTTGCCCTCTCGTTCCAGTCCAGCCACGACGACGGCGAGCGCAAAGAGCCATTCCTCCTCTTCCTTGCGCTGTTTCCACAGATTGACGAATGCCTTGCTGTCGAATGTCTTGGCCAAGCCGCAGCCCCTGTCTTTGTTTTCCGCTGTCGGTATCCCATTCTAACCGAAAAGAGTTGTTGATTACAACTGCGCCAGCGGCCGGAATCCGTCCTGACCCCTACCGCTTGAATATATGAAGTGTCATGGAAGCGGCGTCCATGCCGATGATGCCGCCGCCGTTGTGCGTCATGCCTGTCTTCGGATCTTTTACCTGGCGCTTGCCTGCTCGACCCCGAAGCTGTTCGACGATCTCGTGGATCTGCCCGCATCCTGTCGCACCGACCGGATGCCCTTTTGTAACGAGGCCGCCGGAGGTATTTGTCGGCATCTTCCCGGTTGTTTCAAGGAATCCCTCATCGATCCACTTCGGCGAATCCTCGCCCGGGCAGATTCCAAGTTCTATGAGGGTAATGATTTCAGAGGGAGAGGTCGCGTCATGAACCTCGATAAGATCGATTTCGTCCGGGCCGACACCCGCCATTTCATACGCCTGTGGAGCGAGCCGCTGCGTCAGGCTGTCGTCTGCGCCGACGATTCCGCTGCCCACAGAGGAGGCCGCCACCCAGACCGGCATATTTGTATATTGTGCGGCCATCGATTTCGAGCACAGGATTGCCGCCGCCGCGCCGTCGCCGATAGGAGAGCACATCATGCGCGTAAGCGGATAGGCGACGTCGCCGGACTGCAGGACTTCCTCGATCGTCACCTCTTTCTGGTATTGGGCGTGGGGATTGGCCGCGCCGTTCTTGTGTGCCTTCACAGAGAGCTTTGCAAAGTGTTCCTGCGTAAGGCCGTACTTCTCCATGTATCGTTTTGTATAGTGGGCGTACATGTCCATGAAGACGCTTCGCTTTTCTCCGCTGCCTTCCTTAATGATTTTCTCGCCCGATTTGTGCTGGGTCTCCATCTGTTCCATGAACGCGCGGAACATCTCGATATCAACACCCGTCCCCAATGCGCGAAACGACTTCTTCTTGTCCTTATCGTAGAGTTTTTCAAATCCCGCCACCAGTACGCAGTCATGGAGTCCGGATGCAACCGCCGTCCAGCCTAAGTGGAACGCCGACGAAGAACTCGCGCACGCGCTTTCCACATTGTAGATGGGAATGCCCTCGATCCCCATCGCGCTCAGGGTCACCTGCCCGCGAATCATTTCCTGCCCTGTCATGAGTCCCGCTACCGCATTGCCCACATAGGCCGCCCGGATATCCTTTTTCTCAATGCCCGCATCGCCAAGGGCGTCCTCAACCGCCTCCCTCACCAGGTCCTTGATCCCTTTCTCGAGGAATTTCCCGAATCTTGTAATTCCCACGCCGATAATCGCAACATCTTGCATATGGCAACCTTCTTTCTATCGAACTGCTTCAGGTTTATGTCGATGGAATATTTCTCATCTTATAAGAACGCAGATTATCCAGTCAAGCAGAGCGCATCGTGGTCGAAACCAAAGAACGGCTCTGGGTACAGTCCCTATTCTACGAATCCAAAAGGCGGGGTTCCGTAAATAGGGACAGTCCCCGGCGCCAGGATTCTGGTCTTATCCCCCTCGCCAGTTGAACAAAATCTTCCCATCCTATAAGATACAGCAGCCTGACAAGGGAGTTTCAGAAGTTCCGAACGGGAGTTGATATGAACGATGATATTATCAATTGGCTGTTGGAAGGTCCTCCCTGGCTGCGATTTGCCGCAGAGACGCAACTGCTGGGGATGGAGTCCGATAGTCAAGCCGCTCTGCGGAATGGGCCGATTCTGAAGATCATACGCCGGCTGAAAGACGCCCGGATCGGCATTCCCGGCCTGAAAACGGGCAAGGTCACCTGGGAGAACACCGGCAACGCCTATTGGGACCTGTTCTTTCTTACGGATATAGGGCTGACCGCGAAGGAGATGGGCCTGGAACATGAGATAGAGGAATTCCTTGAGCTTCAATTGCCGGACGGGACCTTCGTCACCGAGGATCATCATCCGCCGACTTACTTCTGTGTATCAGGCATTTTTCTTTCTTCTGTCGCGCGAGCAGGCTACAAGGACGATCCGCGAATCCGGAGACTTGTGGAGTTCCTCCTCAATGCGCTGCAATCCGATGGCTGGCACTGCGGCGATGACCACACCAGTGGCGGCAAATATCAGGGATCTGAATCATGTCCGATGGACAATCTGAACATACTGCAGTCGTTCGGCCAGTATGATAAGTATCGCAACGATTCCAGATTTGACGGCGCTGTGGATCTGCTTCTTGAACACTGGGAGAGAAGGGAAGAAAAGTGGAGACTGTCGGACTTCGGGATCGGAAAAAGATTCAAGAAGCTCGAGTATCCGGCCACAAAGTATGGTATCCTTCGCGTTCTCGATGTGGTATCGCTCTTTCCTCATGCTTTAGGGAGCGACGGCTTCAAGAGCATGCTGGATTTTGTGCGCCGGAAGTCGGTCGATGGAAAGTACGTCGCCGAATCGGTTCCCGACGCATATCCCGAATTCGATTTTGGACAGACGAACGACCCAAGCAGGTGGCTGACTTTCCTGGTCACAAGGATCGAAAAAAGGGCCGAGGAATCAAGATAAAAGATCTTTTCACCGCAAAGGGTCGCAGACCCGAGGCGCAAAGAAAGGATATCCTCTGTCATTCCCCGGCTTAACCGGGGAATCCATCATGCATTCTCCTTACTGTGGATCATGTATTGACCTGGTCGCAA
>CAYZZY010000052.1:10080-13812 GCA_964482745.1 uncultured bacterium | reverse complement strand
CTAGTCGAGCAAGTGGAAAAGAGAGAACAGGGGAATATTTATCTGTGTTCATCTGTGTTCATCTGCGTGAATCTGTGGTTCGAAGAAAGGTTTGTTTCTGGTCCATGGTTTTCAGGTTTCGGGCGCACAGCCGTGCGCCCCTACAAAGATGTTTGTGCCGCGGTCTTAAAAAATCCGTGTCAATCCGTGAAAATCCGTGGTTTGAGGGCTTTTGCTCTTTGGTTGCGCCTCAGTCTTTCTCTGCGCCTCGGGTCTACGACCCCTCTGTGGCTGAAATTGGTTTTTGGTTCCCTTCGTGGTTCTTTGTGGCCGAGGGTTTGGTTCCTGGTCTTTCTTTGCGCCCTTTGCGCCTCGGGTCTGAGACCCTCTGCGGTTCAATGGTTTCTTGTTTTTTGTCTTTCTTCGTGCCTTCGTGTCTTGGTGGTGAGAAATGTTTTTTTCGTGGAATTCGTGGTTTATCCGGGGCTCTTCTCCGCGGTTCTTCGGCTAGCATCCGGGAAGCTTATTTGACAAGGTGTAATGACAAGGCTATAATCAATGATTTGAGCCCGGCACCGATGGGCCGCCTGTTCGAGGAGCTATTTGCAGATGCCTTTAATCGTAGACGGACACAATTTGATCGGGAAAATGCCGTCGATCTCACTGGCCGACCCGTGTGACGAGGAGAAATTGATCGCAAAACTGGCACAACACTTGCTCTCTCAACGTCAAAAATGTACCGTTGTGTTTGATAAAGGCAGAGAATTTGGCATCGTTCCGCAACAGATAGGGGCGAAACTGCAGGTCATATTCGCTCCACCGGGAACTTCAGCCGACACCATTATTATTGATATGATCAGGCAGGACCCCAATCCGAAGGGGCTGACCGTCGTTTCATCTGATAACGAAATCCGCCGGACCGCGCGCAGCCGGAGGGCGCGCCTGGTGTCGGCGGAAGAATTTGCCGAAGAACTGGAATCAAGTCCCCGGAAACCTCGAAAAAAAGCATCGGGAGATGGCCGGTTCGACGACATCGAGATCGAGGAATGGCTTGATTATTTTGAAAAAGGGAGGACGCAGTAAGTGGCAAAAAAGCTCGTAATAGTCGAATCGCCCGCAAAGGCGAAGACGATAAACAAATACCTGGGAAAAGATTACGCCGTCGAGGCATCGATGGGGCACGTCCGGGATCTGCCAAAGAAGGAACTCGGCGTCGACATAGAGAACGGGTTCCTACCCGTTTATGAACCCTCAACCGGCAAGAAAAAAATCATCAGCACCCTGAAAAAGCTGGCCAAAGAAGCCGAGGTCATCTACCTGGCGCCTGACTTTGACCGCGAGGGCGAGGCGATCGGATGGCATATCAAAGAAGCCATTGGAAAAGGCTCCGCGACGATTCACAGGATTGTTTTCAATGAAATAACCAAGAAAGCCGTCCTGGACGCCATTGACAACCCGCGCGACATCGATATGGACCTCGTGAACGCCCAACAGGCCCGCCGCGTGCTCGACCGTCTTGTGGGTTACAAGCTGAGCCCGCTCCTGTGGTCGAAGGTCAAGCGAGGCCTCAGCGCGGGACGGGTCCAGTCGGTGGCCGTGAGAATCATCTGCGAGCGCGAAGCAGAGATAATTGCCTTTGTTCCCCGGGAATACTGGTCGATCAAGGCACTGGTCGAGAAGGAGGGATACGCTCCCTTCGAATCGCAGCTCGCGAAGATCGACGGCAAAAAGGCTGAAATTCCAGACGGGGAACTCGCCTCAAAAATCTCTTCCGAACTCGAAAAAGCCAAGTATGTCGTCACGAAAGTGGAGACAAAGGAGGTCAGGCGAAGGCCCTATGCGCCATTCATCACGAGCACGCTCCAGCAGGAAGCCTTCAACAAGCTGAGGATTCGCCCGGCGCGCGCGATGCGGCTGGCCCAGGACCTGTACGAAGGAATGGAGATACCGGGCGAAGGCAGCGTCGCCCTCATCACCTATATGCGAACGGATTCGGTCCGCATCTCGAAGGAAGCACAGGAGGCCGCGCTCGAATACATCATGAAGAAGTACGGCAAGGAATATTATCCGCCGAACCATGTCAACGTGTTCAAGAACAAGCGCGACGCGCAGGACGCTCACGAGGCGGTTCGTCCCACAACGATGGAATGGCCTCCCGAGAGGTTGGCCCCCCATCTCACGAAAGAGCATTTGAAGCTCTATACCCTCATATGGAACCGGTTCCTCGCCAGCCAAATGGCGCCGGCCATTTTTGACCAGACAACCATCGAACTGAAGGCCGACGAAAAATACCAACTGCGGGCGACCGGATCCATTGTTAAGTCACAGGGGTTCCTTGTCCTGTATCGTGAGGAAAACGAGGACAACGGCAAGGATGAGGACGTCGACAAATCTTTCCCGCCGCTGAAGAAAGACGACGCACTGGCATGCAAGAAAGTGCTGCCGGAACAACACTTTACGAAGCCTCCCCCGCGTTATACCGAGGCCACGCTGGTGAAGGCGCTCGAGGAAAAAGGGATAGGCCGACCCAGCACCTACGCCTCGATCGTCGACACGATCCAGAAGCGCACATATGTCGATAGAGATAAGGCCCGCCTTTTTCCGACCGAACTCGGAACAATGGTGAACGGTCTCCTGATTGAGAATTTTCCGAAGATACTCGACATCGAGTTCACTGCCGGAATGGAAGAACAATTGGATGATGTCGAGGAAGGCAAGGTGGATTGGCAGAAGGTGCTCAAAGACTTCTACGGTCCCTTCGAGGATTCACTCGCCACCGCATCCAAACAGATGCGCAACATCAAGAAGGAAGGTGTCCCGACCGACGAGGTCTGCGATAAATGCGGCAAACCGATGATCATCCGCTGGGGACGTTTCGGCAAGTTCATTGCCTGCAGCGGGTATCCCGAATGCAAAAACACCAAGGAAGCTGATGCCGATGACGGCGCGGCAGCCGCCGAAGCCGAACGACTTGCCGCGGGCAAGACCTGCCCAACATGCGAAGGACCCATGATTGTGAAAACCGGGAGAACGGGGCGGTTCCTCTCGTGCAAGCGATATCCTGACTGCAAGACGACGCTGCCACTCGGTATCGGAGTCGATTGCCCGGAGCCCGAATGCAGCGGCGAGGTGGCCGAACGGCGTTCGAAGAAGGGCCGCATCTTCTATAGTTGCACCCGATACCCCGAATGCACGTTTGCGTGCTGGGACAGACCCCGCAAGAAGAGCTGTCCCCAGTGCGGCAGCAACTTCCTTGTTGAGAAATACACCAAGGACGGCCAACTCAATCTGAGATGCCCGAAAAAAGGCTGTCGCCACAAAGAAGCGGTGAGCGAGGATCAACCGGAGGACGAGAACACAGACTGACGCTTTTCTTCCGGATAAGATTAATGCCAAGTTGCAGAAATAGACGTTACAACGAGGAATGCCTAAATCCCCCTCAATGAAACTATCCGGCATTTAGTCGTACGAATAAATTCGAACCTACAAGACACTGGTAGCGGCACCTGATAATGTATCGACAATGCTCCTTTGCCATAAGTGGGAGCAAGGAAAATTCGCGGAAAAAGGATCATTTGCTTTACGCAAGCGTCCTGTAGGTGCGGATTTATCCGCACGGAGTTTTTCTGATCTGCCTCTGATCTTTCGATTTGGCCTGAAAACGTGCGGGAATGACGGATTCTGGCCTATTCTCCGTGTTCTCTTCGCCTTGGGTCTGCGACCCTCCGTGGTGAGAACCAGCTTCGGTTGCGG
>CAYZZY010000052.1:0-9980 GCA_964482745.1 uncultured bacterium | reverse complement strand
CTGACAGTTTCTGACACCGATTTATAAAGCCGGACCCTGGCACGCCATGGACCATCTCACCCGTTTCGAGAGACACCTGAAGACCGGGCGCAACGCGAGCGCGCACACGACGCGAGCCTACCTGGGTGATGTCCGGGGATTCCTTCAGTTTGTGGCAGAGCGCTTCTACGGTGGGGCGGACACCCCTATCGATTCGATTCCGTTCGCCGAGATAGACCGGCTGAAAATACGGGGTTACATGGCGCACCTGCAGGCAGGTGATATTTCCAGACGCAGCGTCGCCAGAAAGGTGTCCGCGATCCGGACCTTTTTCAATTTTCTCCAGACAGAAGGAGTCGTGGAGAGCAATCCCGCCGATGAAGTCTCCACGCCCAAAATGCCGAAGCGGCTTCCGGATTTCCTTTCTGCGGAGGAGATAATAAAACTGCTGTCGGCGCCGCCGCCGGACACGGCCATCGGAATTCGTGACAGGGCGGTCCTGGAAGCGCTTTACTCCACCGGCGTCCGCGTCGCGGAGATGGCGGGAGTCACGCTTGAGGATCTCGACCTTCTCGGGGGAGTCGTCAAGGTCACCGGGAAAGGTCGCAAACAGAGATTTGCCCTGCTGGGCCGGTATGCGGTCGCGGCATTGAGAAAGTACTTGAAAAAACGCGAGGAACTCGACAAGGGCCTCTCCGGGGAAAAGCTTTTTCTCAGTCGCACCGGGCGCCCGCTCCAGGAAAGGGATTTTCACAGGATCGTGACGAAATACGCCCGCGCGCTGTGGCATAAACGTCCCGTGAGCCCGCACACGCTGCGGCACAGTTTTGCGACGCACCTGCTGGACGGCGGGGCGGATCTTCGCGACGTGCAGGAACTCCTGGGACATGCGAGGCTGTCGTCGACACAGATCTATACGCACCTGAGCGTTGAACGACTCCGGACAATCTATGACGAAGCACACCCGCACGCGCGGGGCTAATGAAGGGGAAAAGACCAATGTTCAAATCGACAACCGTTATCTCGGTGAGACACAAAGGGAAGGTCGCCCTGGGAGGGGACGGGCAGGTCACCCTCGGCGACACGATCGTAAAACATCATGCGATGAAGATACGCCGGCTTGCCAACGGCAAGGTGCTCGCGGGCTTCGCGGGAGCAGCCGCAGACGCGATCACGCTCTTTGAACGATTCGACGCGAAGCTGTCCGAATACAAGTCGAACCTCCAGCGCGCCGCCGTCGAACTTGCAAAGGATTGGCGCACCGACAAGTATCTGCGCAAACTCGAGGCGCTGCTTGCGGTCTGCGACGCCAAGCATTCTCTGATGCTTTCCGGTACGGGAGAAATCGTGGAACCCGATGACGGGATAATCGCGATCGGATCGGGCGGGCCTTACGCTCTTGCAGCCGCACGCGTGCTCGTGAAACATTCGGATTTGTCGGCCGAGGAGATTGTCAAAGAGGCGCTGCTCGCCGCCGCGTCCATCTGCATCCACACCAACGAGAATATCTCCGTGGAAACGCTGGACTCGGAATAGGCTTTTCCGCCATGACGACTTGTCTGGATTCTATCGGCTGAGGTGACATTGGGCGCGGAAGATTGATACCGGCTTTCTGCCGTTCACCTATGCCGTCGTTGAGCGATCAGCGGCTGAAGGAAGGGCGGTCCAGGGCGACTGCGAGTGCGCCGTAAAGGCCGACTTTCTTGCCGTGTCTTGCGGGAACGATTGGGACGTGTCCGGCAAGGTGCTTCTGCGCGCGTTCGGTGACGGTCCGGCGAATGGGGTCGAACAGCATTTTACCGGCAAGTGAGAGGCCGCCCCCGATAATCACGATATCAGGATTCAGCATATGGATCGCCGACGTGATGCCGAGGCCCATATAAGTGGCTGCATCGAGGAGAATCTTCTCGGAAAGAACATCGCCCCGCCGGGCCGCGTCTACGACGTCTTTGGCGGAGAGCGCTTTTTTACTGTCCGAAAAGAGCTTGGCAAGAAGTGATTCCGGCTCGCGCCCGATTGCCCTTCGCGCGCGCTTCGCGATCGCCGTTCCCGAGGCGAGCGCCTCGAGGCAGCCGCGACCGCCGCAATTACATTTCGGGCCGCCGCGTGTCATGACGATATGCCCGAACTCGCCCGCGGAATAATCGGTACCCCGATATATTTTCCCATCAAGAATGAGGCCCGCGCCGATACCGGTGCTCATGGTTATATAAAAGATATTCCTGTATCCGCGGCCGGCGCCAAATCGCTGCTCTCCCAAAGCGGCGGCGTTGGCGTCGTTCTCCACGCAGGCAGGTGCGCCGAAATGATCTTCCAGCTTCTCCCGGAGCGGATAGGCGTCCCATCCCGGCAGATTCGGCGGTGAGTAGACGATCCCGGTCTCCGAGTCCAACGGTCCGCCACATCCTACGCCGATACAACGCACATTGTCTGTTTCTACACCGCAGCGTTTCATGAGAGACTGCAGCAGACGAACCAGTCTCTCGAGCACAGCATCCGGCCCTTCTTCTGCATGCGTGGGGGTTCTCGATTGGCCGACAAGCCTGAACGAAGAGTCGAACACGGCGACGGCAAGCTTTGTCCCGCCGATATCAATTGCCAGAATATTTTGTGATTTCTTTCCCATAACCTTATTGAAGAGGGCTTTCGTATGAGGGCCGGCGTGCGGCGCCCGTGCCCGGATTCACGCAAAGGATTATACCGAAATAACTCCGTGAACTTCAAATCTTGCAAAATATCGCTTGTTTTGCCAAGATATAAAGGGATTTAGTTCAGGAATTATAGCATGGGGAGAAGGCATGAAACTTTTTATTCTCTGCCCTGACAAAATGGTTCCGAAAAAGACGGAGCCGTTCTGCAAGCTGTTTGATGGCGCATACGCCGCGAGGTTTACAAAGCACATTGTTGACGACCCCAGCCTGTGCATAGGGTGCGCGGAAGATTGCGACCACTGCCGGTACAGCTACCGGATCGATTTTTCAGAAAGTCTCGTCGGCGTACTCAAACTCCCGATCGAGCTGCCTCTTTTCGCCGATGACACGGATCTCTATTTGCCTCCCGAATTGCCGGAACACGACGTCACCATTGCGCTCAACGTGCATGAAGACCTGCTGACCGATTTGCCCGCTCTCGCGAAGGCTGCCGGCTCGAAGGCGCTCATTGTTCCCGCCGAAGCGCCGGACTGGATCAGTCGAGGCGCCAGGCGGCGGTTGACTGAAATATGCAAAGAACTCGGCATCGAGGTTGCTTTCCCGAAGCCGTTCTGCGCGCTTGAAGAGAAGCCGGGATCCCCGGTGATTAATGAATTCATCAAGACATTCCGGATCGGCAAGCCGAAGATGCAGATTTTTGTGCATGAGGGAGAGATCGTGAACACCCAGGTGGACTGCTGCGCTCCGTGCGGATGCACCTATTTTGTCGCGAAAAACCTTATCGGCAAGCGCCTGACCCCGACGATCAATGAGGATCTCACGGCCAAATACTGGCACAGCTACCCGTGTGTGGGAAGCATGCAGATGGATTCGGAACTTGGTGATACGATCCTTCACCGGGGGGGATTCATCCACTACGCCGCGGTCAGCGAGGCTGTTGAGGAAGCCAAGAAAAGAGAAGAGGATTAAACGGTCGGCCCCGCCGCCTTCTCGATCTGTGAAAAAATGAAGTGAAAAATCTTTTCCTGCGTGTCGCTTCCAAGGCCGGCAAACTCGGCATGCATCAATGACTCTCCGGTGGTCTCGCGTTTGGTGACGCTCATGATCGTTCCCAGGACCGGGATATCCGGCTCCTGGTCGCCGGAAGGCAGTTCGATGTAGACCATATCGCCGGACATGAGTGGCGCTTTCGCCGCGAGAGCGAAGCCGGCCGGGCTTATGTCGATCATATATGCCTGCAGGCCGGGATGCCCCCTGGTGTCCACGTCCTCGCCCCGATTGATGCTGTCGAGTTCTTCTCTCGTCACCGGTATCGCGGCGACGGGAATACTCGTGTCGATGCGATGATAACGGCGTCTCTGGGTCCGCTCCAATTGGTCGACATGTTTGAAAACCGTGATGAGCGACTGCATGCGCGTCTGCCCGATCACCTCGGTCTCGAAACGATAGCTCGCATCGCGTTCACGCCAGAAATATATTTCGAACCGCTCTCCCGGCTTTGCTTCGAGATATTTCCCTGCTATTCGCGGGGTTGCCGCGAGGAGTCCACTCGCTCCCGCCTCCACTACCGGCGTCATGAATACGCTCCCATCTGCGATCCTCTTCAAGTGCAGCCACTGGTTTGACTTGAGTTCTCGCGAGGTCTTGATCGACGGCAGCCGGGAGTGTTCTCCGAAGAAAATCTTGTTCCTGATCATTCGCAGCGATTTCACCTCGGTCTCGTTCAGAGGTCCGGCCACCATGGGCCCCTTTTCTTCCAGACATCTGTTGTAGATCTCGAAGGACGTGAAGAGGCGGTCGGGAAACTCGATTTGACATACGCTAATGAGATTCTTGAGCACCCTGGTTTCCTCGGGCGTCAACTGGCAGATCATCGCGAGCTGCTCAAAGTCACTCTCGCTCTGTCGTATTTTCCGGTTCTTTCGAAGGCGGCGCGAAAAAAGCTCGAACACCACGAACAACAGGCATGCGCCGAGAAATGCCGCCAGCATCCACCACAGCGAGGCCGTGCTTGGTTGCGGCGGCCTGAGGTATTTAAATAAGGTGATATAATCAAGTTCTATGGCAAGAGGGAGAATATGCATGCTCAAATACTCGTGCGATTCTGCAGGCTCTGTTCCATTCTCGTAAGATCAAGAATAAGTTCTGATAACGTTGCCAGCCGCTTCTTGGGTTTTTTCTGAAGCATATGCATCACTATACGGCTGATTTCAGGCGGAACATCGGGATTGATGGTGGAGGGAACCTCAGCGACACTCATCTTGAGATGCTTCTGCATTATCTCCCCTATGGAGGTTCCTCGTATCGGCATGACCTTGGTAAACAGGTAGAAAAGGAGAACTCCGGCGCTATAAATATCGCTCAGTTCGTTGACAGACTTCCCCTTTACCTGCTCAGGAGAGAAATATTTGACGGATTCGACCGATGTGAAACCGCGCCTTTTGCGCCACCGGTTAAACAGCTTTGAATAATAGAAGTCTGTGAGTTTTACCCTGAGGCCTGAGTCCAGAAGCACGTTGCTCGCCTTGAGGTTTTGATGGATAATCTTGAAGTGGTGAAGGTATTGGATGCCTTTGAGAATCTGAATCGCCAGATGCAGCAATTCCGGGAACGGTCGCTTCCCGCCGTCCACATACGGTTTCAGGTTTGTGCCCTCTACATATTCGGTAAGAAGAAACGGCTCCGTATATTTTCCGAGAACCTTGTAGTGGGCGACAAGGTGTGGACTCTTTAGCTCGCTTATCTTTTCGACCAACTGCCCAAAATTTCTGAACTCACGGTCGCCGTTGAAAAAATCCATGGGGAGCGCCTTGAGCGCGAACTTCTTTTTGGTATCTTCTTCCTCAACGACAAAAACCCTGCTCTCCTGAGGGTTACCGATGACGCTCTGGATGAAATACTTATCAATCTGTCTCTTCATCTATTTTCCTCGTCGTCGAATTCGCCCATGCGCCCGGAAGCGCACCTGCAGGACCTCCCGGGATATTCGCGTGCCGCCGCTCATGCTCATTTACGAACAGAGAAGAGGATACAGGTCGAGCAGGCTCGCTATCATCTCATGATCATAATGCTCGCCGCCGCGGCGGTCAAGCATTATCCCCCTGATACCCGCTCTCCTTGCTCCCAGCACATCCGTCTGGTATGTGTCGCCGACATGGACCACCCTCGATGGCTCGACAGCCGCGCATTCAAGGGCCTTGTGGAATATTTTCGGCGACGGCTTCTTCACGCCAACCTCGGCCGACGCGAGCATGAAATCGAAGTAATCAGCTATGTTCAGACCGTGGACGACTCTCTTGAGGCTTGAGTTCCAATTGGAGACTATTGCCAGCGAGATTGCGCTTGACTTCAGTTGCTCCAACGACTCGACGGTGTCGGGATACAGCTCCCACGCCGCGGGATCCGCGAAGAAGAGATATATCTCGTCGAAGATCTCCTCATGTTTTTCTTTTGCTATACCCAACTGTTCGAAGACCTGCCGGTCGTAATCCCACCACCACTGGCGGTCCTCTTCGTCGGAGCAAAAGAAATCCGCATCAGGATCGTTCATCTCCGGAAGCACGTGTTCCACCCATATGCCGCGCATGGCCTCGACCATCTGTTCCAGCGTGACGTCGACGCCGTGTTCGACGCAGACCTGGTGGTAAAACTTTGACGGCGACGGATTTGCCGTAAAAAGCGTATATCCGGCATCCAGAAACACCATATCATATTTCTTGTCAGACATCTTGGATAGATTCCTTCTCGGACGTCTCGCATCGGGGAGATATCATCATTAGTATAGCAATTGTAGCCCCGCAAAGCATAACAAGAATATCAAGGCTTCAGTCAACCAGAAAAACCACTAGTCCCTGCATGGCAGGCACACCCAATGGCAATGGGTATGAACAGGACTTTCCTGTCTGCGATCTGTAATGCATTCTGGAGTTCGGGCTCAAGCAAGATTCTCTCCCCGGTCAGGGGTCCCCGGCAACGAACAGAATCTGCTTCCGGATGGCTGATGGATCAAATAAAATCTTCTGCTCAAGCCTGCTATGAAATACATCGAGTGGCTCCTCAACGCCGATTTTAGTCTAGCAGAATCTCTCTTGCCAAGTCAACGCAATGACACCGCGATGTCCATCATGTTGGCAGATATGACAGAATGTTTTTTCGATGGTCAGACGGAGGGGAAATCGCGCAGATAGGGTGAATCAAAAGGGGATCATCCAATATAACCTGTCCTGGGGAGAGGTCGCTGAAATCGTTATTCTTAGCACTTCCTCCTCGCGGTCGATTCCCTCGGGATCGGATTCTACCAATCCATGAGCGAATACCAGCACCCCGGTCGGCTGATCGGTCCATTGTGCAAAAAGCTTGGTCTTGAAAGGCTTTGCCTTGCCCCCCCCATATGGAAATATGTTTATGCCCTTGGAATCATCGAATGTCGGTTCGCCATGCCGAATATATCCGTTTCTTGTCAATACCTGATCGTAGAAATCGAAGATCTCGCGAGCTTTGTCGACCTCCGAAGTAAAAGTCAGAAAACTGTGCCCTCGATAGTTGTCCCTCTTCAGACGGATGCCGTTTGCGTTCTCATAGAAGGGCAAATCAATTGTCGTCGCCTTCGCATATACCTCTGAAGTGTAGAAGCGAGCATTTGCTATAAATCGCTCGGCGGCGAAAACCACACAGGCTACAACCACAAAACTGACTATTGCAGCCCTGAAATTTCTCTGATTCTCATATTTCTGAAACAGCATACGCTGCAATGCATAGCCTGCCAGTGCCGCACATGCGATCAACAAATATGACCATCTCCAGAAGAGATGGAAACCGCTCTGAACGGGATAATAGCAGACGAGCCAAACGGCCACAGCCCAATACCCTCGCGGCCAGAACAGGTAACCGGCAACACCTCCAATCACGAAATAGAAGAGGCACGGAAGTATAATCTCAAAGAAAAAACCAAAAAGCTCAAGGGTTCCCAGCACTTTCAAGGCAATTGTTGTAGATAGAAGGCTGGCGACCCATATATATGCGACATATGCGAAGATGACAAGAAGAAATCCGCGGACGATAAGAGCAAGATTTGATAGTTGCGCGGTTCCGTTAGTGTCTTTTGTCGTATCAGCGGGCAAGTCTATCATATTAGTATCCAGTATATATCAATCCTGACACATCGATCAAATATCTTTATCACCGGTCGGCTGTGGGTATCGTTGGCAGACAAAAGACACATCGAGATATTTCTATTGACAGTCTTATGCAGATTTGTCATAATAGTCGGGCGTGCATCACAATTGGAGGGCTCGATGAACAAATTCGATACATTTCTCAGGCAGCATGTCGAGGTGCGGTCAAAGGTCTGGCTCGAGGAAAATGGGTCTCCCTTGATGGGCGCCGGCAGGGCCGACCTCCTGCGCGCGGTAGAGAGGACCGGATCCATCAATGCGGCTGCGAAGGAACTCGGAATGGACTATCGCAGGGCCTGGGGATTGATCGACAGCATGGAAAAACGCCTGAAGTTCAAGCTGGTCATACGACGTCGGGGCGGTTCCGCCAGGGGCACGTCATTGACTGATGAGGGCGACAGGCTGCTTGATTTGTATGAGATGCTTCAACGACGGTCTCATGGCTCGATCGATCGACAGTTCCACAAGATTTTCCAACACTATCCAAAGGAGAAGAACCGTGATAAATAAGCGAATCGCAGTAATCGGCATCTTTCTGTTTGTTACGTCCTGGGGTTGGGCTGCGGACGCTGCGGAACTCGAATTCTTTGCAGGTTCCGCCTCCAAGCCTGCGACCCAGGAACTTGTCGCGCTGTTCGAGGCCGAGACGGGACATACCGTCAAGCTCCACCTGGGCAGTTCGGGAAACCTGCTCTCCCAGATGAAGATCGCGCAGCGAGGCGACCTCTATTTTCCGGGTTCGCCCGACTACATGAGCATCGCGAAGCGGGACGGCATCGTCGTTTCGGAAACCGAGAGAATTGTCACGTATCTCATTCCGGCCATAAACGTGCAGCGTGGAAATCCCAAGGGAATTATGGCTTTGAAGGATCTCGGTCGCAGCGATGTCCGGGTCGCGATTGGCAACCCGCATCATGTATGCGTGGGCCTGTACGCAGTCGAGATAGTGGAGCACGCCGGCTTCAGCACCGAAGTGAAACCACGAATAATCGGGTACACCGAAAGCTGCGCCAAGACGGCGAGTATTGTTGCATTGAACGGTTCCGATGCCGTTCTGGGATGGCGCGTGTTCGAGTCGTGGAATCCGGAAAAAATCGAGACGGTGCTCCTTCGGCCGGACCAAATACCTCGAATCAGTTACATGCCGATAGCCGTATCGACACTGGCCAGGAACGTTGAACTCGCCAGGCAGTTTATAGAATATGCCTGTTCCGAAAAAGGGAAAAACGTTTTCGAGAAATGGGGATACCTTACAAACGAGGAACAGGCCCGCGCGTATGCCCCTGACGCGGCAATCGGTGGCGACTACAATCTCCCCGAGGGATGGTGACCGGATTCCGGAACGGTTTTTTCAAGAGCCCGCGCTCGACAGATGGAATGTATCACGGCACATCTCTGAATAGCCGAATGGAAGAAACGACATGAGAGTCTTGCGAATGGGAGCACTGGTTGTGCTTCTTGCTTTGTTTGATCGGCATAATGTCAATGCCTCAGAATTGGTCCTTTTTGCAGGGGCCGCCTCCAGACCGGCAACCCGGGAACTCGTTGAGCTTTTTAAGGCGCAAACAGGCCATGAAGTGAGGGTTCATTTTGGCAATTCGGGAAACGTGCTTTTTCAGATGAAAATTGCGCAGCATGGCGACATCTATTTCCCCGGATCACCCGACTTCATGAATCAGGCAAGCCGGGAAGGTCTCATCATTCCTGAAACGAGACGGATTGTCGCCTACCTCATTCCCGCCATAAACGTGCAAAGAGGAAATCCGAAAGAGATAACATCCCTTGCAGATTTGGCTCGAGATGATGTCAGGGTGGCCATCTCAAATCCACATACCGTTATCGTGGGAACATATGCAGTAGAGATACTTGAGCGTGCACAGATCGCGGCCCGGGTACGACCGAAGATAATTGGTTACACCGAAAGCTGCGCAAAGACCGCAAACCTCCTCGCATTGAACAGTGTGGATGCCATTCTGGGATGGCGGGTGCACGAGTCGTGGAATCCGGAACACATAGAATCGATACCGCTTCCACCGGAGCGGATACCTCGAATCAGCTATATGCCGATAGCCGTATCCTCATTTTCCGACAATATCGAACTCGCCGAGCAGTTTCTCGAATTTGTCTGTTCCGATAAGGGGAAAAGGGTTTTCGAGAAGTGGGGATATACAACGCG
>CAYZZY010000051.1:0-13925 GCA_964482745.1 uncultured bacterium | reverse complement strand
CTTTATATTCACCACGGAATTGCTGGTTCACGGTCTGATTGCGCGAGACCGTTATATTCAGGACAAGCTCTCTTTTCTTCAAGACCGGCGAGACATCCAGCTTCAGGCCCTCGGGAAGATCAATTTCCGCGACGGCCGATACAACTCCGGCGCTACCGGGAAAGTCAGTCCGGCTTGGAAGGATGGAAATCCTCTTTGTCTGTGTGTGAACGCCTCTGAAGCCTGTGGGGCCGAAGTTCAATGATTCTGGAATAATAACAAGGAGGGGTTCGGCGACGTCAAAGCGTAAGTCGACAGTTCTCGGCGAAAGAAGGAGTGTCTGTGGAGTCGATGGACGAAAAACGATAGATCCGGAATAGCTTCCCCTTGTGAACCCGCGCATTTCGAAACCAAATCTTTCAGTCCATGGATCCGGCCGGCAAAAAACACGTCCCGGGTTTATATTAAAAAAACTGTCGAGGGTCTCTTTTCCAAATTCCGTTTCCAGCGAGACATCTATTGGGGCGGGGGATTCCGGAGGCCGACGTGTATGAAAAGAGATCGAGAACGATCCTGGTGACGGAGTCCCGGATGTTTCGTTGAGATGAATTGTCTTGTCCAATATGTATACATCGGCAAGCGATAGTCTGTCGAGCTGCTTTGTGTTGTCCGGCCAAAGCCCCGTTTGAGCGCCGACCGAGTTCAGATACTGCCGCAGGTCATCTTCAAGCCAGTCGCCGATGTAAAAGCAGTAGAAGAAATAGTCTGTATTGACCTTCAGGTCTGAGTACGATCGTAACAACTGTTTGAATGCAACTTCTTCTTTGCCGTTGCTCCCGTTATGGCGACGGCCATCGGTAATCAATATCAAGATCCTCTCATTCGCGGGACGCGCGTTGTAAGAGTCTCTGATGTCCTTGAGGGCCTTCTTCAAAGCCGGTGAATAGTTAGTGGACTCGCCCGCTGCGCGCAATTGCTTGAGTTGCGATCTCAGGTGCCCGACATCGCCAGGCATCTGGATTTTTTTCTGGGCGATAAGAATTGGATTATTTGAGAACTGGTAGCAGATGAAAGAGTCGCCATAGCCGGCCCCGCCGACGAACCGGCCCATTATTCCCACGATCGAATTCAAATATGGCGAAGCGCTTTCGGAGGAATCGATCAGAATCACGACATCCTGGGCGGGAATTTGACGGGCCTGGGCCTGTGGAGGAAAAAGTGTCCTTAGAAGAAGGAAAAGGATGGCAAGAGGATATATGATATGCCCTTTTTTCGCTATCGGCATCTCACCCGGCCTGGCTGCCCTCTACGAAGCAAAACAACTTTCTGTCTGAAAATAATTCTAGCATAACGGTCTTGCTAAGTCAAAGAGCATATAATGAGGTGAATAATTTAGGGAGCACTCTTAACACCATGGTAGAAAGAACCTTGTGATCCAAGCGCACCTCCCTCAACGGCTGGCGCCCGGCCGCGCCTATGAAGCACGCTATCATAAAATGCCTGTTAATGCCAAGCGCGAGATCGAAAAACAAAACTCAATCATGCGGCCCTCAAAGCTTGGCTGCTACCGGGAACGATATAGATGCTTATCTTTCAGGTGCAGAGAAGAATATGCTCTCAATGTTGGGTGAATGCAGGAATTTGAAAAAAGGTCGATGGCGCCTTCTATTGGATTGATGCAGAAATACTGGGTCCTTTTTCAGCCTTTATTCTTTCACGAACGTGCCACAATCGACTTGTTTTACTGTTTCATTTTGAATCGACTTTTCTTCCCCATCCATCTTCTCCAGACCTCTTAAAGCATAACTATTTGTTAATCATCGAGTTCTGACAGTGAAGAATCTGGCATTGATATTGCTCATAATTTAGGTGTATGACCCAATTCATGAGGAGGAAAATGATATGAGGCTTGACAAACTGACGATCAAAGCCCAACAGGCCCTGCAGGAAGCGGAGAAAATAGCCGAACAGTACAATCATCAGGAACTCGAACCCGAGCACCTGCTTTTGGCGTTGCTTCGCCAGCCCGAGGGGATCGTTGTCCCAGTGCTCAGAAAGCTCGAAGCAGGGCCAGCCGTGCTCGAGAGACGGCTTGAAGAGACTATTCAGAAAAAACCAAAAGTCTACGGGGATGCCGTCGGGCAGATTCACATTTCGAAAGCGCTTTCGCAGGTTTTCAAGCGTGCCCAGGCGGAGGCGACACAGCTCAAGGATGAATATATCAGCACCGAGCACCTGCTTATCTCAATATCCGAAGGCGAAAAGGCAAGCGATGCCGCGCGTCTATTGCGCGAGTATGGCGTAACGCGCGACAAAATATACAGGGTTCTCGTTGATATACGCGGCACCCAGCGCGTGACCGACCAGTCGCCGGAGGAAAAATATCAGGCGCTTAAGCGATACAGTCGCGACCTGACAGAGCTTGCCCAAAAGGGCAAGCTCGATCCGGTCATCGGACGCGATGACGAGATCAGGCGCCTGATGCAGGTGCTCTCGCGGCGAACGAAAAATAATCCTGTTCTCATTGGCGAGCCCGGCGTCGGCAAGACCGCCATCGTTGAGGGTCTGGCCCGGCGAATCGTTGAAGGCGACGTGCCCGAGGGGTTGAAGAACAAACAACTCGTCGCCCTCGACATTGGCGCCCTTGTTGCCGGATCGAAATTCCGGGGTGAGTTCGAAGAGCGTTTAAAGGCGGTCCTCGCGGAGATAGAAGAGTCCGATGGCGGCATCATTCTCTTTATCGACGAGTTACATACGCTCGTCGGGGCCGGCGCGGCCGAAGGCGCGGTTGACGCTTCGAATATGCTGAAGCCGGCCCTCGCGCGTGGGGAGCTTCGCTGTATCGGCGCCACAACGCTCGATGAATTCAGGAAGCATATCGAGAAAGATGCGGCCCTTGAGCGCCGTTTCCAGCCGGTGCTTGTGGAACAGCCCACGGTCGAAGATACGATAGCAATCCTGCGCGGACTGAAGGAACGCTACGAGGTGCACCATGGAGTTCGCATACAGGACGCGGCCCTTGTCGCGGCGGCGGTCCTTTCTCATCGCTATATCTCCGACCGTTTTCTTCCGGACAAAGCTATCGATTTGATGGACGAGGCGGCCTCACGCCTGCGCATAGAGATCGACAGCATGCCGACGGAGATCGATGAAGTCGAACGCAGAATCATGCAGCTTGAGATCGAGAAGCAGGCTCTCAAGAAGGAGAGAGACAAACCCTCGAAGGAGCGGCTGAATAAATTGGAGAAGGAACTGGCCGAGTTGAAGGAGCAAAGCTCCCGAATGAAGGCGCAATGGAATCTGGAGAAAGAAAGCATTCAGCGCGTGCGCGAGATCAAGGAGAAGATAGAAGCCGCCGGAACCGAAGAGCAGCAGGCGGAACGTGTGGGAGATCTCAATCGGGTCGCGGAAATACGATACGGGCGCGTGGTCGAACTTAAGAAAAAGCTTGAGGAAGAAAACGCGAGGCTTGCAGAAATACAGGCGACAGGGAGTTTCCTCAAGGAAGAGGTCGACGACGAGGACATCGCCCAGATTATTGCAAAGTGGACAGGTATACCGATAACAAAGTTGCTCGAGGGCGAGATCGATAAGCTTGTCAAAATGGATGAACGACTTCGACTGCGCGTCGTCGGCCAGGATCATGCGATACGGTCGGTCTCCGATGCTGTTCGCCGCGAGCGCGCAGGACTGCAGGACCCGAACCGACCCATCGGCTCATTCATCTTTCTCGGGCCGACCGGTGTCGGCAAGACCGAACTCGCGCGGGCCCTGGCGGAGTTTCTCTTCGACGACGAAGTCGCCATGATCCGTGTTGACATGAGCGAATACCAGGAGAGGCATACCGTTGCGCGCCTTATCGGGGCGCCTCCCGGATACGTCGGCCACGAAGAAGGCGGCCAGCTTACCGAGTCGGTTCGCCGTAGGCCCTACAGTGTTGTACTGTTCGACGAAATCGAGAAAGCGCACTCCGACGTCTTCAACGTGCTCTTGCAGATACTCGATGACGGCCGTCTCACCGACGGGCAGGGTCGCACGGTCGATTTCAAAAATACCGTTATTATCATGACCTCGAACGTGGGGAGCCAGTACATTGCCGATCTCAACGGAGATCGTGAAAAAACCGCCGAGATGATGACGGAAGCGTTGAGACGGGAGTTCCGGCCCGAGTTCTTGAATCGCATTGACGATATCATTACGTTCAACAGCCTTGCCGAAGAACAGATAGTTGAAATAGTCGGGATCCAGCTCGAACTTGTAAAGAAGCGACTGGCTGAGAAAAGGCTTGCCCTGCACCTTGTCAATGGAGTGAAGGAAGTACTCGCCCGAGAAGGCTTCGATCCAGCCCTCGGGGCGCGCCCGTTGAAACGGGCGATACAGCGCCTCGTGCTCGATCCTCTCGCCATGAAGATACTCAAAGGGGAGTTCCATGAAGGCGATACCATAGAGGTCGGGAGTGAGAACGGGCGCCTGACTTTTCAACGGGCGGAACCAGAACAAAAGCAGGCGGAATCGTAAGGCATCAAGGGCGGCGTTTGGCAAAAGGATTGCTTGTGCTCTGTTCCGGCATGAAGAAGGGCGGGGACGATCCTTTACTGTTCTGAGTGAAAGATGAAGGTGCTCTTTCCCAGCACGAGTTCGTCGCCGTCCAGGAGAATTGCCGACTCAAGCCTTATTCCGTTTACACGTGCGGGCAAGAGTACCGCGAGGTTGGTGAGCTGAAAGCCTTTTTCCAGGTGGCTCAAGATGGCGTGACGGCGCGCGCTGAAGAATCCCTTTATTTTTATATCGCAATCAGGCGCCTTGCCGAACACAATATCGGTCTTCTCCAGGGGAATCTGTTTAGCGCCCGGTTCACCCACAACAACTAAATGGGCCTTACGCGAGGCAGTGACCTTCTTTTGAATCTTTTCCATCATTTCCGGCTCAACGAACATTGTGCCGCGATCGGCAGAATCCATATCGGTCTGCACTCCCGCCGTTTGAGGAGTCTGGAGGGATTTGGCTTTCCTGGCGTGACTGTCGAAAACGAGGACGTGCTTGCCGATGCCTATTTCATCCCCGAAAGTCAGGTCGCTGGTCTTATTTATAAGTTGGCCGTTCACGAACGTGCCGTTATTGCTGTCAAGATCGCTTATGGTAAAGGCATTGTCCTTTTTCTCGAGAATTGCATGATGGCGTGAGATTGCCAGGTTGTCGATTGCGATATCACAATCGTCTGAACGGCCTATTATCATCTTATCCTTATTAATTTCATAGGTTCCCAAGACGTCGCGTCCAAACACCAGTGTGATGATCGCCATCGTTTTCTCCCCTCGTGGCCAGAACCAGACTTGCAGAAACCTTTATCCAGCAGTTCGTTATAAATTATACCATCTAGGCGCCGATTTTTCAATAAAAATGCTTGCAGAAAGTGGCCGCGCTGTCTGTAGCCGCTCCGCTTGTCACAGGGATTGGCGAGCGAAAAGGGGGTCGTCTTTAAGGCGTCCATCGGGCAGCTTCAGCGGCAAAACATCCGTGATATGAGCGGTGACTGATAAATGACTTGGAAGAGCCGGGCGGAATGATTTTGTGAAGAGCGGCGCTGGCAGTTACTATCAGTCCTTTTTCCCCTCATCACCCGATTCTTGGTCTGATTCCGTCGAAGCGCTCACCATGATGATAAACTCGTCGACAAGCTTCGGATCGAGCTGGCCCGAACGCGCGCTGTTCCTCATTTCCTCAAACGCCTTCTCCGGATCTACCGCCTTTCTATAAGAGCGATCACTTGTAAGCGCATCATACGTGTCCGCAACCGCTATAATTCGGGCCGCGATCGGAATGTCGTCCCGTGCGAGTTTCTCGGGATAGCCGGTGCCGTCAAACCGCTCATGATGGCTCTGTATCGGACCGAGCGCGTCGGAAAGAGAAGAGAGGGAACTGATTATCTCGATTCCAATGGATGGATGAGTGTGGACCTTTGCCAGCTCCTCCTTCGTGAGCTTATCAGGGGACCGGATGATTGCATCTTCCACCCCCAGCTTGCCTATGTCATGGAGCAGGGCCGCGCGCCGGAGCACCTGCATCTCTTCATCGCCCATTCCCAACTGCTCTGCGAGTCCTCGGGAATATTCGGCGACTCGCTCGGAATGGCCGCGGGTGCCGGGATCCTTCGCTTCAAGGATCTGAACAACGACGCGGATTACGTTCTCCGCGTTCTCGAGTTGATCGGTAAGTTGCTTTATGCGCAGGTGGTTCCTGACGCGCATGAGCAATTCTTTTTCATTTATCGGCTTGTTAATATAGTCGTCGGCTCCCAGTGCGAGCGCCTTCATCTTGGCGTCGAAGTCCTCGAGCCCGGTGGCCATGATGACCGGCAGCAGCGTAGTGTTCTGATCCTCTTTGATCCTCCGGCACACTTCGTAACCATCGATTTTTGGCATGATGATATCGAGAAGAACCAGGTCCGGGGAAGTCTCGGCGAGCCTGTCAAGCGCTTCCTCGCCGTTTACCGCCTCGACCGTATCGTACCCCGCGTTTAGCAGGAAAGTCTTGAGCAGTTCGCGGCTGAGATTGTGGTCGTCCACCACAAGGATGAGCGCTTTCTTCTTTGTTCGTCCCGGTTTGTCGGTGTATGGAGGCATTTCAGAACTCTGTCACGGCGACGTGGAAGGATCCTCCCGTTCATCGTTTTGTTCGGTGTGATCCGATAGTATTTGCTTTGCGCGCTCCGCGTCGCTCTCCGAAACCGATATCCTGACCAGGCCCAGCCCGTCGATGTTGACGGGAATTACCGAATGAGGGATGTCGGAGCTGAGCGAGCACTCGATGCCTTCGCTTTCGAGGAGCCCCTTAACCACGAGCGCCTCCTGGTCTCCGGCGGCCCTGTACACTTCCGCAAGGGAAGCATACGGGTCGGCGTCCGGATTTTCCGGCGGCATATTCTCAACGAGCAGCGAACCGCAATCCGAGCATCTGTCCGTATCCGCCTCGTATTCACTCCTGCAATTAGGACAAAAAGACATTCTCCTACCCCTTTCCGCAAAGTATCTCGTACGCTCTCTTTATCTCGATGGCTTTTTCATGCGCTTTCTGTTGAAGTTCTTCCCCAAGATGCGCGACTTTGTCCGGATGATACTTTGACAGCATTTCCTTATAGGCGCGTTTTATCTCGTCGGCTGTGGCGCCCTTCTGAACCTTCAGCGTGTCGAACGGATTGATGGTGGTACGGGGATCCGGTCCGGGCATACTGCCGGATTTCTTGTTATCGGCTCCGGCCCCGGAGTGTGGCGGAGGCCTGAACCAATATATCCTGTGGCGGTTCTTGGGAAGCCAGGTTGTGAAGAACCATATGAGGGCAATGACGACGATCAGGTCATCAATCCACCCGATTCCGAAACCCGGTATCAGGTCGATCATACTGACCACATACGCAATGCCGGCGATCAGGATCGTCGGAAGCCAGAGGATATGTATCGGTGAATCGTCCTTCATAAGTCCTCCCCCTCCGGTGGGGGGTCAGTCAACTGGGTATACATTCTGTCCACTCCCAGCCGTATGAAACTTTTCGTGCGGGCTTCCTTGCCTTCCTCAACCGGAAAAAACGAGAGCAGATTCACGCGATCCCCGATTTCGTCCCGGCCGCATCCCTTTCTTATCAATTCGAGCACGCGTGCTTCCATGGTCTCGAAAAATTCCTTCAGGCGAGCGACCGAATCCAGACCGCAGGGCTCTCCATGTCCGGGAACAATGGTCGATACGTCCATCCTCCCTATTCGCTCCAGCGCCTCAATCCATTCTAACAGGTTGCCGTCGCCTGGAAACGGGTGCCTGTCGTGCACGTGCACGTCTCCCGAGAACAGTATGCCATCATCGGGGAGGAAAACGACAGAGGTAGCCGGGGTATGTCCTCCCATCCACGTCAGTTCAATCCTTCGGGAACCCATATTGAGTATAAGAGTTTCGCTAAACGTTATGGTCGGTGGAATCGATTGCAGCTTTCGAATTTCCTTCCTGGCTTGCCGGTCGATATCGGGGAAGAACGCTTCGACCATCTGCTCGAACACCTCTCCATTCTGCGCCAGGAAGGCCGGTTCGGCAAGCGAGTGCGCGATGACACGGTCGCATAACAGGCAATCAGTCATGATGTGGTCAAAATGATAATCGGTGTTTATGAGAAAAATGGCGGGTTCGTTCGAGTGTCGGGCGATCTGTTCCTTCCATGTATGTGCGTCACGTGGAAGCATCGGGCTATCGACAAGCACCGGGCCTTCCTCGGTGGATATCGCGCCTACGTTGGCTCCTTCCCACTCGATTTCGCAGAATATTCCCTCCGCAAGCTCTCTCACCTGATCGCTCCCTTCATTGGTTCGACCGCAAATAGTGCAACCGGTCTGCCATCGGCGGGATTATAGCATCGCCTTTGAAAGGTTGTCAATGAACCTCATAGAGCCGGCGATTCCATTATCGTAAAAGGGTAGTGCAAAATTGCTCAGGATAAGCCCTGCGAAGAAAAACTTCTTTTATACGCAAAGGCGCAAAGACACAGTGAAAGACCAGGAACAAAGAACCACGAACCAGAAACAGAATTCTCTGCCACAGAGCGCACGGAGTTCTCTGAGAGAAAGAATAGAGAGCCAAAAACCAGGTCCCTCACCACGGGGAAGAGACTCGATCAATAGGCCGTTATGTGCGAAGTGAATACCTGGCCCCTCGCGCCTTCGGCAGGCTCAGGACAAGCTCGCGGCGGGAATTAAGGCAAAAGCAAGCATCTCACGGCGGGATGGAGGTTGAAAAACCTTCTTGTTGTTGATTACACTGCCTGAGTTAGTAAGAGATTTGCCTTCGGCCTTCTATTGGCTTGAAGGGTTCTCTTTCTCAATCGTATGGATTGAGGGGTTACCTCGACCAGTTCATCTTCTTTGATAAACTCCAAAGACTCCTCCAGGCTCAGTATCTCTGCGGGCACCAGTTGCAGGGCTTCGTCAGAGCCGGCGGCGCGCATGTTCGTCAGTTTCTTCTCCTTGATTATATTGACATCCAAATCATTGTCTCGTGAATGCTCGCCCACGATCATGCCTTCATATACCAAGGTATTCTCATTCACGAAAAGGACTCCCCTGGGTTGCAGGTGAAACAGCGCGTATGTCGTCGCTTTGCCCGATCTGTCGGCCACCAGGACACCGGTTTGCCTTTTGGCTATGGGGCCGTGCCATGGTTCATACCCGTCAAAAAGATGATTCAATACCCCCGCGCCCCGGGTATCAGTCAAAAACTGAGACCTGAAGCCGATCAATCCCCTGGCTGGTATCCTGAATTCCAGTCGTACCCTCCCGTGCTTATTGGTGTGCATCCTTTGCATGCGGCCTTTTCTCTTGCCAAGCTGTTGTGTCACCGCGCCGATATACAGTTCGGGAATATCCACAAACAGCATTTCCATGGGCTCATGCACAACACCGTTGATTGTTTTCGTGATGGTTTCCGGCATCGATACGGAAAGCTCATACCCTTCCCGGCGCATCGTTTCTATCAGGATGGCCAACTGCAATTCACCGCGACCGCATAATTTGAAAGCGTCCGGATTAGAAAAGTCCACCGTTATGGAGACATTGTAGAGCAGTTCTTTTTCCAGCCGGTCCCTGATATTTCGCGAAGTGACAAACCTGCCCTCTTTTCCCCCGAGCGGTGAGTTGTTGACCGAAAATACCATGGAGATGGTCGGTTCATCCACCGTTATTCTGCCTAATGCCTTTGGCTTCTCCTGATCGGTAATCGTATCGCCAATGTTTATTCCTTCCAGTCCTGCAAGCGCCACAATGTCACCCGCGGCGGCGGTACGTGTTTCCACCTTTTTGAGGTTATTAAAAGTATAAAGGAAAGTTATCTTTGTCTTGATTATTTCGCCCGCGCCATTTATCATGGCCACCCGGTCACCGATACTCACGGTTCCGGAAAATATGCGCCCGATGGCGATTCTGCCGACATAATCGTTGTAATCAATATTTGCAACCAGCAATTGCAGGATGCCGTCCTTATCGCCGGACGGCGCCGGGATCGCCTCAATCAAAAGCGCGAACAGGGGTTTCAGATCGGCCGAGTCCTGCTTGAGATCTGTTGTGGCGGTGCCTGCTCTGGCGTTTGTGTAGACAATAGGGAAGTCAAGCTGCTCTTCCGTGGCGTCAAGCTCAATATAAAGATCGTAGACCTCGTTTATCACTTCCTCGATTCTGGCGTCAGGCCTGTCGATCTTGTTGATAACCACTATGGAGGGGAGGCCAAGTTCCAGAGCCTTTTTCAATACAAACCTGGTTTGCGGCAGAGGACCCTCCGAGGCGTCCACGAGCAACAAGACCCCGTCCACCATCTTCATGGTTCTTTCTACTTCTCCTCCAAAATCGGCATGGCCGGGAGTGTCGACGATATTTATCTTTACGCCGTTGAATATAACGGCGGTATTCTTGGCCATTATGGTAATGCCTTTTTCTTTTTCGAGATCCAGGTTATCCATGACCCGGTCTGCCATTGCTTCATTCTCTCGAAAATGGCCCGTTTGTCTTAACATGCCGTCAACAAGTGTTGTCTTGCCATGGTCGACGTGGGCAATAATGGCAATGTTCCTTATATCGTTCCGCTTCATAAATCCTCATCGTCCAAAATAATTTTTGAAAAAAGTCAGGGGTTCCGCCATTCCCGTTCTTGGTCTTTGTCGTTTCTGTTTGTTCGTCTTCAGCTCTCAACTCTCGATTTTCAAATCAGGCCTCTGGGCTGATTATCATTCGTGGCCTCATCCCTGTCATTGCGAGGAGCGAGGGGTCTCAGACCCGAGCGGCGCCCTCGGCCTCGCCAGCCTCGCAGCTAGGCGGGCCGAGAGGCGGGCGGCAATCTCGCCTTTGACCCGCGACTCGCTGACTCGTGACCAGGCTGTCCGGTCTCGCAAGGAGAGTCGTCTTCATCAAATGTTTCCCGTCGTCCGGTCATACAAGAACCCCGCATCAAGCAAGCTGATGCGGGGGGCAGTCGGTTATAACGAAACCGTTGAGGAAAAACCCTTACAGTTTCTCCACGTTTTCGGCTTTCGGTCCTTTCGGTCCTTCGGTTATTTCAAACCTGACACGATCGTTTTCAGCAAGTGTTTTGAAACCACTTCCCATGATTGACTCATGATGCACAAACGCGTCCGGCCCGTTATCCTGGGTTATGAAGCCAAACCCCTTTTGGTCGTTAAACCACTTTACGGTTCCTTCTGGCAATGTCATTCACCTCCTTTATCAAAAATTGAGTAGCGTTTCCACAAAGAAACAAAAAAAAGGCCGCAAGAGTTCGCATTCACTCTTACGGACCAAACCGAATTACTTTTCTAACTCGTTCTCGCTTCCAAGAGTCGTACTCTACGAATTATCATAGCATGGATAAGTGCTGTTGTCAAGGGATATCCGCAATAATAATTGAAGGAGCCGTGTTCGTTTTTGCCCGTGCTTTTCTCGATCGCAAATTTTGTTTCTTGTTTTTTTGTCCGGGCCTGAGGAGCCCCCTAAGAATCATGGAGACACGGGGACCACGGGGAAGAGACAGCTATTATTCACCACCAATGCACCAAGACATAAAGGAAGACATCAAGCCGCAGTTTTTATTGTAGGGGCGCACGGCTGTGCGCCCAAAACCAGAAACCAGAAACCGTTTTTTTGCCACAGAGGGATCGCAGACCCGAAACGCCGAGGTCCGAGAGAGCAGACAGAAGAAAAAGCATAACCCCCAAGCCTGCCTTCCCTTTCTGTCATTGCGAGGAGCGAAGGGTCTCAGACCCGAACGACGCCCTCGGCCTCGCCAGCCTCGCAGCTAGGCGGGCCGAGAGGCGGGCGGCAATCTCGCCTTTAGATCACGCCGAGACCGGCGGCCTCCTGCCAGCCCACGGGCGCGCCTCTTCAAGCTGTGCCGCAAGACGGAAAAGGGTCGCTTCGTCCCCGAAGCGACCGACAAAATGGGTCCCGACCGGCAAGCCATCGGCATTCCACATGAGCGGCATCGACATGGCCGGCTGCCCCGTGAAATTGCAGATCGGGGTAAACGGCACGTATTCCCCCGCCCGGACCATCGGCTTCATCGGATCATCAGGCGGCGCATCAAATGTTCCCAGCGGAACCGGCGGCTCCGCGAGAGAGGGAGTCAGGAGTATGTCGTAATCCTCAAAGAATCCGCCAATCCCGCGCGAAATAACCTGGAACATGGTTATCGCAAGCAGATACGACGATGCCGGCATCTGCCGGCCCATTTCGTAAAGAGCCCATGTGAGCGGCTCGAAGCGATCTTGAGCAGGTGTTTCACCCAGGGCCATCCCCAGCGCCTCGATGGACCACGCGCATCCGGCGCTCCAGATCGGAATAAACAACTCGACGATCATGTCTCCATTTATCGGCGGGGACGCTTCGGTCACTTCATGTCCAAGCTCTGAGCACAGCTCGGCCGCCTCGCGGACGGCCCTGTCACAGTCTTCGTGCACCTTTGCCGCCGTGCCCGTATCCGCAGTAAAAGCTATGCGCAGCTTGCCGGGGTCGGCGCCGACCTCATCGAGGAACGGACGCTCCTGCGGCGGGGCCCAGTACGGATCGCCGATATCCGGCCCGGCCGTGGCATCGAGCAGGGCGGCGCTGTCGCGCACCGACCGCGTGACGGCGTGCTCGCAGATATATCCGCTCAGCATGTCGCCGAGATCGGGGCCCAATGGATTGCGCGCGCGCGTGGGCTTGAGTCCGAACAACCCGCAACATGAGGCGGGTATGCGGATCGATCCGCCGCCGTCGTTGGCGTGGGCCAGGGGAACAATTCCTGCCGCTACCGCCGCGGCGGAGCCGCCGCTCGAGCCTCCTGTCGAGCGGGAGGTATCCCATGGATTCCGGGCGGGCCCAAAAAGCTGCGGCTCTGTCGTCGGCAAAAGGCCGAACTCGGGCGTATTGCTTTTGCCCGCGCAAATAAGCCCGGCGCGTTTTTGACGGATCACAAGTTCACTGTCATGACCGGGCACGAAGTCCTTCAAGAATGCGGAACCATATGTTTGCCGCACGCCGCCGTAGGCCGCGCCGAGATCTTTGAGCAGGAAGGGAACACCTGTGAAAGGCCCATCGGACAGGTCGCCGTTGGCGGCCTCCCGAGCCTGCTCGTACATAGGCGTGACAATCGCGTTAAGCTCCGGATTCAGGCGTTCGATACGTTCAATAACGGCATCAACGAGTTCGATCGGCTTAACCTCTTTCCTTCGCACCAGATCGGCCTGGGCCGTCGCGTCCATAAAAGCAAGTTCACCAGATATGGTCATTGCCGCCTCTCCTTTCACTCCTGCCTGAACGGATCAAATTGACCGGCTTTCCCTTCAGGCATAAAACCGATATAGGACCATTGCCCGATGTCCCTTATCTCGGTTGTATAAAAATCATTCAGTCCGGGAAGTATATATCAAGATCCAGATGCTAATCAAACAATCCTTACTATCGGGGTATAGACGAAGTTCAAAGTCAAGTGTCCAATGTCAAGGAGTCAACGACAATAGCGACGACCAGAAGCCGGAAACAGCATTTTTTGCCACAGAGGGGTCGCAGACCCGAGACGCCGAGACCACGGAGGTATGAATGTAGGGGCGCGATGAGCCTGCCCTCGACCTGATCGGGGGGGCGGTGCGCCCTTTCTGTCATTCCCGCAATCCCTAAGCGGGAATCCAGCTTTTTAGGTTGTGTAACTTTCACACTTCAGACTTCACTCTTCACACTTCTGCTTCCCGCGACTCGGGACTACTCTTCTATGGAGAGAAAAGAGCCAATCTTCTTATTTGTCCAAATATAAGCTTGATGTAAGTCTATATACTACTGTATGTTACAGCAGAGATTCAAGATTAAAGATTTGACCTCTTATGTTTATTATGTTTATGGCCTTTTGCCACGAAACTGGAAACGGTGGATACTCTGGAAGTCATTGACCTA
>CAYZZY010000050.1:0-14225 GCA_964482745.1 uncultured bacterium | reverse complement strand
TCTTTTGAAGGAGTTCTATGATCGTCAGGACAACATACGTCGCACCCCCCACAATGAGGGCCACGATAAGCACGAGCGCCATTTTTATCAAAAACACATTCATCCGGTAGCTGCCAGGAAATGCTAAGGACTGATCCTGTGCCGTCTCCACCGTTCCGTTCATGAACCGGCAGATTGCGTTCTACGTCCGGTGTTTGTCGCGTGGAGTTTAACACACTGGCTGCGGTTTTTCAATTTAGCTTGCATTATTTTTTCATGCACGCTACAATTCAGGGGGGCACGGAACGGTGCTTTTGAGGAATCTCAGGCGACAATTTAACTGAGCATGGCGTCGTTCTCAAGCTCTGTACAACCGAAATAAGTGGATGAGAACGACGGCGTGAGACGCCTGGCACACTGGGGGGAAACATAGGAGTGAAGTATTGGATGTCTCGTTTGCTATTACTGGTTGCGATATCGGGTGTCATCCTGCTTTGCAAAGGCAAGTATGCTCTGGCTGAGGATACGACCAAAATACCGGACACGGCCACCGCAGTGACGCTTGATGGGAAAACGGTAAGTCTTGCAGACTATAGAGGTAAGTTGGTCTTACTGATTGCCTGGCGTACAGACTGCATTGCATGCCTGTACGAACTCCCGATCCTGAACAGGTTGCAGAAAGAATACTCGGCTGAGGAATTCACAATCATAGGCCTTTCGATGGACAGGGACAAGGACGAATATGTGGCCAAGTTTGTGAAGGAAAAGGGGATGGCGTACCCCATCTGGCTTGGCTATGGTCAGCCTATCTTGAAATATACGTTTACGGAAATCCTTCCAACCTTGTTTGTCATAGGGCCTGGCGGAGAAATGCTCGGATACCATCTGGGAGCGTTCCGGAGCTATGAAGAGGCAGTTGCCATAATGAAGCAGGCCAGGGCACTCAGTGAAAAAGACAGATCGGCAGAATAGTCTTAAGTGCTGTCGCTTAAAGACTTGACAATCTTTTTTGTCTGTGATAGGATAGGCGGAAATATGGTATTCTCGTCTTTTATTCGCTTGGGAAAGTGGGTGAGAGATGGAGTTTTCGGGATTGCTCCATCAACAGCGGTCTTTGCAGTCGCAACCTAAGCGGAATTCTTGTTGATATAGCTTTGCCGCCTTGTTGCGAACGGGTGTTTCTACTGCGATAGGTTGACCCGCTAACAGAAAAGGGAAGGAACGGAAATGGATAATTTGAGAGGCTTCAGTTCGGAAGCACGGTTCCTGGTTTTCGGATGCGTCTTGCTCCTTTTGTGTGCCCTATCGCCAGCAGCTCTGGCACAGGATCGCTCCTCGGGCAATGAGCTTTTCAAGGAGAAGTGCGCCATATGCCATTCGCTGGATAAGGCTTTGAACCGGTTCGATCAGGCAGAGAGCTGGGAAAAAGTCGTCGTGCGACAGCGCACGAAGGCTCCTTTCTGGATAAGCGCCGAGGAGGCGAGTACAATCACGACGTATCTGGAGAACAGGGACAAGCAAGTTTCCTCAGGCAGGCCGGACCTTATGTCCGATGCGATGGGGGCTCGACAGAATCTGATTGTTGTGGAGCCCGCCGCGCATCTCAATGAAAATGTTTCCGAATCGCGTTTTGACAGTATGAGCGCTGCCTATGCTGCGAACGAACTGCTTCTTAGTGGCGTTCCCTTTTTCGAGAAGGTCACCCAATTGGGGCTGGAAACCGACAAAGAATTTGTGAGCATAACTTCTGAGGAGGCCTACTGGTATTCAAGATATACCATGTCGGCCCTTTTCATGCAGTCAGGAATGGGGCTTCACCTGATCCAGTCCCAGAGGATCGTATTACAGGCGGAAGAAGAAGGTATTTCGGCACAGGAATTCTATGACAAGCTTCTCGCCGGCATACGCGAGCGAACAGGGCTCGACACGCCGCCGCCGGGCATATATCCGATTTTTGCTGAGTTTGCCTCCGGTGAGCCGGGATTGACGGAACTGCCCGATTTCTCCGATTACAGCACACTGAAATGGAACCCGCAGAAATTCGACAAGACAATCTCACCGGCCGTCCTCGGACAATCGCTTTACAACCAAGCGCTGTGGGCTGAATATTTCTTTGGTTCAAAACATGGGGAAAACCTGCTTGGCAATGATGCCGTGGAAGGATACATCGGTTCGATACTCGTTGCCGAGGCCATCAGCAAATTGCATTTCCTCAAGTCGGAAATCGTCTATGACGGCAGAGTGCTCGGCGGCGTGAATCCGTTTGCCTATGAGGCGAAGCTGCTCTACTATCCGCATCAGGTCATGGTCGAGCTTTCCTATCCCGAAGATGCTCCTCCCCTGCCGGTCGGCTATGAGGTCGTCGACCCCAGCAGCCAGCTTTTCGACCAGGCTTCGTTGTTGCTCGGAACCAGCGAGTTCTACCATTTCTCGGACCCGAAGATTGAGGACAACTGGGATGCGGTATTCGGCTCCCCCGCGGAAGGCGCTCCTTTCCCGCCAGACCCTCACCGTACGGCAAAGGGAATAACGGGGGTCGTTCTCAAGAACATTATTGCGATGCATTTCGATCCGGTTCGCCAGACCTTTGTTTCCACGTGGGCCAACGGCGAGAAGGGAAAAACCATATCGTCCCTGGATGCCGGACTCACCCTGTCCGCTCTGGCGAGTGTTTATGACGCTTTTCATGATGACGAAGAGATCAAGCAAGGCGCTCTCAAGATGCTCGAGCGCCAGGCCCAATTCCTGTCGGAGTATATGCAGTTGCCGGACGGCGGGTTTGTCGAAAACTACAACATCGAAACGAGCGCCCATGCGGAATCTCCCCGCGGTCTTGCTTCGCAGGCCATGGCAATCCGCGGCCTCATAGCGGCATACCGAATCACGGAGGATGAAGGCTTTCTGCAGTCATCCCTGAGCGCCCTGAACTTTATGGACACAAACCTCTGGTCGCCAGCGGCAAAAATGTATAGATCCGCCGAGGGCGCTGAGCTTTCCAGTTACACCCCCCTCGATATCGCGGCAGCCCTGGGCGCACTGAGAGAAACGGCTCTGCTCAAGCAGGATGGCAACTCCCTTGACAGGTTCAAGCAGTTGTTCGTCAGCGCGCTGAAAAAGAACGGCATGCAACTCGCCGAACTGGAACCCACAGGAGAAGAGATGGGGAGCGTGCGTGACGTAATGACACCCGATTCTGACGGAGACGGTGTCAAGAAACCTCATTTTGCCGGAGGCGGCAAGTTCGGGATTGCTCCTGTACTGGCGGGGCAGATTGAAGTTTCAACTCCGTAGCAGCCGATTCACAGGCTGAATTCGGACGTGACAAGGAGGACGAAGCGGCCGTAGCTTTTGCTTCCCAGATCACCGAGAACATGACAATCGAGGAGGTCATAAGGCGTTATCCAAAAACGGTGGATACTTTTGAACGCTTTGGCCTCAGATGTACCGGATGTTGCGTATCGGCTTTCGAAGACGTTGAAGAAGGCGCGCTTTCACACGGCATCGACCTCGATTGTCTCCTCGAAGAACTAAACCACATCGCGCAGGAATAACTATCCCAGAGCCCGCCGCGCGATGACTGCACTCCACAGGCGTAGGCTGATGACAAGAGAACGCAAAGTCGTATCTTTTCTCCGCGCCCCTGTGCGATTCAAGATTCCATGAACTCAATCCCCTTCGCGCCGATAATAACGCTCCTGACGGATTTTGGCACGCGTGACACTTACGTCGGCGTGATGAAGGGCGTGATCGCGAGCATTAATCCGGAGGCCCGCGTTATTGACCTCTGCCATGATGTCTCGCCACAAAATGTGCGCGAGGCGGCGTTCCTGCTTTCCGGATCTTTCGACTATTTCCCGCCGGGTACCATCCACATCGCAGTGGTCGATCCGACCGTTGGGAGCGATCGGCCGGCGATCTGCGTGCAATCAGGAAACCATGTCTTTGTCGGCCCCGACAACGGTGTCCTCTCAATCGCATGTTATCAAGCCGGCCGGCCGAAGATATTCTTGCTCGAAAACGAGGACTATTTCCTGGAAAATCGGAGCCGGACTTTTCATGGACGAGACATTTTCGCGCCGGTGGGCGCCCACCTTTCGGCCGGTGTGCCAATCGGGTCACTCGGACCAACAACCCGCTCAATAAAGCGTATACGCTTGCCCAGGCCGCATATCGCCGTCGGCACACGAATCACAGGCAGAATCGTTCATTCGGACAGGTTCGGGAACCTGGTCACGAATATCGAGCAAGCAGCGATCCAGCAAGCCTTTCCCGAGACAGGGCTGAATCAACTTGTCATAACCTGCTCGGATCATCGGATAGAGAGGTTGAGCCAAACATACAGCGACGCGCCTTCAGGGGTGGCCCTCGCATTGATCGGAAGCTATAATCTTATGGAGATCGCGGTTCGCGATGGCAATGCCATGCTGGCCCTGGGGGTCGGGCTCAACGATCGAATCATCATAGAGCCGGCCGAATGAACGATCTTGACATCCTTACTGCGGGAGGTGAATACGATGACGGATATTCTCGAGGGCGAACAGATAGGGAAACTGCTGAGGAACCTGGTTTACGAAAAGACACAACTCCACTCCGAAAGCGTCGACCTGACTGTGAAAAAAATATCCAGGATTGTGACAACCAGCAGCATTGATTTTGGGGGGAGCGAATATGTCCCGGGGGAAAGGGTCGAACTCGCTCCTAGAAAAGTTGACCCGGCCGACAAGTATGGATGGTGGTTTCTGGCCGAGGGAGAATTTCTGGTCGAATACAACGAGGATTTGTCGCTGCCCCCTCACCACTTGGGAATACTCCAGCCCCACGAGCGGCTTATCGAGGCGGGAGCGACCCATGGCACACGGTTCATAACCGAATCCGACGAGAAACTCATATCACTTGTTCGGGTATCCCAGGCGGATGTACGCATAAAGCAGAACGCTCGCATATCGAAGCTCTTCGTGCTTCAACACGAAGAATGATGCGGCGAAGTGCGCTTCATCCGGATACTATTTCGAGGCGAACTTCCTCGATTCCCGTCTCCACCATTCCGAGATCATGTGCCGTCCGATAGGATAGGTCTATATCGCGCCCTTTAATGAATGGGCCCCTGTCATTAATCCTCACGACCGTCTGCCGCCGGTTGCGCAGATTGGTAACGCGGACCATTGTTCCAAACGGGAGTGTCTTATGGGCGGCCGTTCGGGCATACATATTATAAACCTCACCATTGGCGGTTTTCCGGCCGTGAAATTTTCGGCCATACCACGAGGCGACCCCATAGTGGGCTCTGGTTCGCGGTCCACTCCACATTTGTCGTCTGTTTGAATAACCGCCGTCGGTTGCGCGGCGCACCGACGGGTTATTGTATCGAATCGGCCCCGAACGCGAGGAGGATGTTGTTTCGCCACGCTCGCTTTGTCGCACCGTAGTCTGCCCGTCGGAGGGCGCATTCCGGAATTGCGTTCTCCCATGTTCTTCAGCCGATGGGTAATGGATTCGAACCTCATTGCTGTATGACCTGATTTCACAGGCGGTATTCTTCGCGCATACACCATGCGAACAGGACGAAGAGTATTGATCGGTCGCTGCCGGCGCTGCCGGTAACAATATCATGGCCATAATTAAAAAAGAGCGAAAAAACCTGCCGTCTGCGCCCATTTTCATCATTTTTTCCTGATAGCCCGGATTGGCATAGTAAGACATGGAACTCGCTAGGAGCAAATAATATACCAAAGATCAAGACGAGGGGGGGTATGGGGATAACTTATTCTGTGCCAAATAGATAGAGAGAAGCAGAATGAGGACTCGAATTGAGAAGCCGGACAGAGAAAAGGAAAATATTACCGGAAACCAGCACGTTTTACACAACATCCCCGGCAAAACGGCTGGTCTGCCTGATAGGTGATAATAGGGGCGATCCCCATCAGGGGACCGCCCTTATTAAACAAGATTTTCGAAAAGAGTCGATATCTGTCTAGTTCGACTGCTGGAGCGTGCCGCAGTGGGTACACCTGTCGACTTTGAAGCTTTCGTCCTTCTCCATGCCGAAGCGACCGCAGTGTTTACACCCGCGAGCGAAGTCCTTGATCTCGACTTTGAGTCCGGCTATGCTTACGTTTTCAGTTTTTTCTTCTTCGGCCATTTGACTTATACCGCCTTTCTTAATATTGCTGCCAAATGCTTCTGTCCGCCGTTTTACAGCGGTAATCCTGCATCGACCTCGAGCAACTGACCGTTGACACCGTCAGCCTGTGGAATCGCGAGGGCAAATATCGCGCCCGCAGCTTCCTCAGGGGTGAGAATGCGGCCACCGCGCATCACGACAAATTGTTCGGCCATCGAGCGCATCTGCTCGGGAATACCGATATTGGCGCCAAGGATCTCCTGGCCATCAGTCGCCTTCGTGAGACGAGTCTCGACAAAGCCATAGGCGACACAGTTCGAGTTGACTCTTATTCTCATCCACTCTTTGGAGAGCACCCTCATGAGTCCGATAACGCCGCCCTTGGCTGCTCCGTAATTGCTCTGACCTGAATTACCCCTGCTTCCGGCTTCGGACGAAATGAAGATAATCCGTCTGTAGGCCCCATCCTGGCTGAATTCTTTGAAATGCGGATATGCCAGTTTGGCGAGCATCCACGGCGCTTCCATGTGAACCTTCACCATCAGCCGGAAATCATCCAGTTCCATCTTCTGGATAACTTTGTCATTACAGAAGCCGGCCGAAGGAACGACAATGTCAAGTCCTTTGTAATTATCAAGTGCGGCCTGAATCAATGCCTTATTGGTCGACATCTCCATTACGTTCCCGGCCACAGCAACGGCGTTTCCGCCCGCCCCCTTTATCTCGGCGACCACTTCTTCAGCAGGCGCGAGATCAAGGTCCGAAACCACTACACTTGCGCCTTGACTGGCAAAAAGCTTCGCAGCCGCTGCGCCTATTCCACGACCCGATCCGGTTATTATGGCTACCTTCCCATCAAGCAAACCCATCTTGTCTGCCTCCTTTGTGATTAATTTCCAAGCTGACTAAAGACCAATTGATGAAGATCACGCGGCGAAGATTGTTTGAAACGGGGAGCATCGCGCGGATCTCCTGATTGACGAAGTACTGTTATTCTACCATATTTTCAGAGAATTGCAACCTTTTTTTGCACTCTCGACGGCATCCGCCCCCAGGGATATACCGCCAATACCATGCCGGGCGGAGGGGTGAAATCGCGGCATGCCGCAAACCTGCATGCTTAGCCAAAGTGTTTATCGAAATATTCCTTCTTGGCGAGAAGGTTCAAGTCGATATTGAAGAAATCCTTGATCTCCTCGTTCGTGATCGGCTCGGTGTCGGGGGTCCTGATGGACGGGGCAACATCAAAGGTTGTCTCGGCTTCCTGAACGTCGCTTTCTCCAATGAGCCGGCCTTCGGCCTTACGTATAATGCGTTCGAGTCCCTCTTCATCCATGGGCTTGTCTTGCGCATTGATATATTCCATGATAATCTGGGCCAGCGATTGGATTTTCTCCCCGAAATTGCCTTCACCGAGCATCTTCGTCCTCAACGCAATAACCTTGCTGTTATAGAGGGCCACCGGCTCGCCGCAGACGGGACACGGCCCCATCAGGATAGTCTTGGGAGGCGGAGGGGCGATGTAACCGCTTGATTTACAGTATGGACAGGTGACACGAATCATCAATCTTCCGTTCTGCCTTCCTCGGTTTTCCGAATTTCCAAGCTTTGACGGATACGGCTTTTATGTGCATATTCATTATAACACAGATGATTCCGCACTTCAACCGATCAAGAGATAAGTTTTCTACTCGGCAAAACATCATCATATTCCTTTTATAGTAGGGAGAAAAGCATGCTTTTGAAAAATCCGCGTCAATAGACAGGGCTTGGGAGCATCCTATCAGATCGGAAGCTTCCCATACCGATCTCTTTGCCCTTCCAGCTCGCAGGTGACACAATCTTTATAGGAAAAAGAAAACGCATAATACTCCGATCCTAACATGGAGGCAGCTATGATCGAGGTAAAGACATTCGGATCTCAGTTTAAGATTTTTCATATTACGCAGGAACTCGAAGAACTGGACAAAAAGGTCAACGACTTCGTTGCCCAGAATGGGGTAAAAGATGTAATCTCGGTATCGGATGCAACCACGACAAATACCGACGGCGCCACAATGGGAATCATCCGCGTGGTCACCTATAAGAAGTGATGAGCACAATTCTTTTTGTAAAATGCGGGCAATGCGGAACGGTCAACCGTTTCGAGGTAAAGACGGGGCGCCAGCCTACCTGCGGGAAATGCACCGAGCGCTTGAACCAGGGCGATGCCGCTTCCGATAGGCCGATGAGTGTAACCGATTCCACATTTTCTGAAGAAGTGTTCGGGACCCAGATCCCCGTGCTCGTTGATTTTTTTGCGATGTGGTGCAGCGCGTGCAGGTTGCTTGATCCAATGCTCGAAGCCCTCGCGTCCCGCTACAAGGGAAAGCTCAAGGTACTCAAACTCGATGTCGACCAGAATCCGATGAGCGCGGGCAGGCATCAGATTCGGGCAACTCCGACCCTCATTTTGTTCCGAAATGGTCAGGTCGTCGAGCAAGTGACAGGGGCGCTGCCGGAACCGCAGATGCGAAGTATGATAGAAAAACACGTATCATAACACCGTTCAAAATTTCCCTGTTTGGTTTTTGGCGTATTTACTTGACAAATCCGCGATTTTCTGATAGATTATTAGGGTTTTCTACATATTGTCGATGTAATTACTGCTAGTTGGGAGGTTTAACGCGGATGCGCACATATTCCCCGAAACCGGGTGAAGTAGAGAGTAAATGGTTTGTGATCGACGCCGAGGACAAAGTTCTCGGAAGATTGGCCAGCGAGGCGGCTAAACTGCTGCGGGGCAAGCACAAAGCCGAGTATACGCCACACTGCGATCTGGGTGATCATGTCGTCGTCATAAATGCCGAAAAGGTCAAGGTCACAGGTAAAAAAGAAGAGCAGAAACTTTATCGCCACCATACCGGCTGGCCGGGCGGATTAAGAACCATTGTCTATCAGGATCTACAGAAGAAATTTCCGGAACGCATTATTACGCTGGCTGTCAAGGGAATGCTTCCTCGCAACAGTCTCGGCAGGGCGATGGCCAGGAAACTCCGGATATATGCAGGCCCTGAACACCCTCATGCGGCGCAGAAACCTGAGCCTCTGGAAATCTAGACACGAAGCGCTTAATAAAGAGAACCTGGGAGGATTTTGGAATTGAGTCAAGAAGAAGTTTTTATTGGAACCGGCAGGCGCAAACGCTCTCTCGCCAGAGTACGGCTGAAACGTGGAACGGGGAAATATTCGATCAACGGAAAAGATCTCGACGCGTATTTTGCCCGCGAAACGCTCAACATGTTAATACGGCGGCCGTTTGAAGCGACTGACACCGTCGATCAATTTGATGTGTATGCGAACGTGAATGGCGGTGGAACTGCAGGCCAGGCGGGCGCGGTTCGACACGGTATCGCCAGGGCGCTGCTTGCATATGATTCCGAACTGAGAGGCCCGCTCCGCAAGGGAGGGTACCTCACGCGCGATCCTCGAATGAAGGAGCGCAAGAAATATGGCCAGAAGGGCGCACGCGCGAGGTTCCAGTTCTCGAAGAGATAACCCCGGACAATTCGAATTTCACGCGCTATGGCACCCGACGTCAGCGTCGGGTGCCTTTTTTATATTTTGGAGATCCTTCGCTTCGCTCAGGCTGACAAAAGGCTGGCCCTGCGGCACAGGCAATTCATCATGCCCGAAACAGAGGACAATAAGAGCGGATATTTAAAGATGTTGCTTCAGGGGGCCGTCACCATTCCGCTAGTAATGGCCGTCATTTTTATTCTGGCCGGACGCATCGATTACTGGCAAGGGTGGATCTTCGGCGGATCTCTCGTTCTCCTTTTTCTGATCTCGTCGATTATGTTTGCTGACAAGACAGACCTTATCAGGGAGAGGAGGAAACCCGGACCGGGCGCCAAGTGGTGGGACAAGATTTTTTATGCGTTCTATGTCCCCGCATTTCTTGCCCTCATGATAATTGCATGTCTGGACAGCGGCCGCTATGGATGGACAGGGCCGCTGCCAGTAGCTGTCTATATAATGGGATATATCATCTATGGTTTCTCGAACTTTCTGACCGTATGGGCGATGTGGACGAACACTTTCTTTTCAAGTACGGTTCGTATTCAGAGAGACCGGGGCCAGACGGTAGTCCGGAGCGGTCCTTATCGCTACGTGAGACATCCGGGATATGTGGGCGGAATTCTTATGGGGATAGTCATGGCCGTGGTCCTTGGTTCTTTATGGGCGCTGATTCCGGCAGGCGCTGTTACGGTTCTGCTCGTTATCCGCACCTTTTTGGAAGACAGAACATTACAAAAGGAACTGCCGGGTTATGTCGATTATACGAAGAATGTGCGATACCGCCTCTTGCCGGGAATATGGTGAGCACTGATCTCGGTCAGGTCGGATGGCGAACCATTGCTTCCTCAGAATGTTCTCCAGTTCTTGGCACGGGAAACCGCTTCCCGAAATTTCTCGCTGTGCTCGCCAAGGTCGCGGGTTGGACTGATAACGGTCTCGTGCCGGGATGGTTGAGGAAGATCGGTTTCGTTTGCGCAGATGCCCGCCCCGATCATGGCCAGATAGGCTGTTCCCAGAGCAGTTACCTCCGTCATCTCCGGAACACGGATCGTTTTACCGATCGCATCGGCCAGGAAGTTGCAAAAGTATGAATTCTTCGTGAGCCCGCCATCAATCGATACCGTATCGCCTTCTCCCACAAGAGACCAGATCGCTTTCAGGAGTTCACCGGCCCGAAAGGCAATTCCTTCCAGTACTGACTTCACAAGATCCGGCTGCGTCGTATCGAGTCCCATCCCTATCCACAGCCCAGCGGCCGTGCGATCCCAGTGAGGGCCGCCCAGTCCGGAAAGCGCAGGGACAAACATAATATCCTTCATTATGGCGGGGTCCCCCTGGAGATGATCCATTTCTTCCAGTTGCGAAATAAGCCCGATCTGCTTCAGCCAGTTGACGGCCGATGCCGCATTATAAACGGCGCCATCGACTGCATAGACAGGCGCATCGCCTCTAAGCTTCCAGGCAACCGTGGCCAATATTCCTGCATCCGGATTCTGGCAAACAGAGGCGCCGGCATTCGCAAGCGCAAACGCACCCGTTCCGAAAGTGATCTTTGCCTTCCCTGGCTCGAAGCATCTATGGCCATACAGGGCGGCCTGCTGGTCTACCACGCTGACTGTTATCGGCGCTGTCCCCTTCCCTGCTCTCACGGTCCCGAAATCACCGGTTGTGGAGCGAATCTCCGGCAGAACTTCAGGCGGGACGCCGAACAGTCGGCAGAGTTCGGGATCCCATTCCAGGGTATGGATATTCATGAGGCTCGTCCTGGAGGCCGTGGTCGCATCTGTCGCGTACACGCCCGCCAGGCGGTCAAGGAAAAAGGATTCGGACGTGCCGATCCGGAGCATGTTCCGCTTGAGCAGAGTTTTTGCATCGGGCACGTTCTCGATGAGCCATCCTATTTTCGAGGCGCTGAAATAGGGATCGAGAGGCAATCCCGCTCGGGAAAGAATGAATTCTTCGGCCCCATCCGCCTTGAGCCGTTCGATAACGTCAAGCGTACGCCGATCCTGCCAGACCAGCGCATTATAGATCGGCCGGCCACTTTCTGCATCCCAGGCGATAACCGTTTCGCCCTGGTTGGCAAGGCCGACAGCCGATACACCGGCGACCGATTCAAGACAGCGGTGAACGTTGTTCAGCAGCTCGGCCGGATCGTGTTCGACCCAGCCGGATTGAGGATAAAACTGCCTGTGCTCAAGTGACAGGACAGGAATAAATCCATCCTCGTTATGCAGGGTGAAGCCTTTTGTTTTCGTTGTGCCCTGGTCGATTGCCAGTACTGTGGACATATTCAGACCTTTCAACTACATGCTCTTTGGCGACGGATCGTTTCTCTGGAAAAGTCATCGGCCAAGTTCATACTTCCGGATCATTCTTCATCAACAAGGATCTCGATGTCCCAGACCTCCCCTAACGGGAGCCTGTCAGGAGCGAGTTGAATAATTTGGTCCGGCATGGCGGTCACTTTCTTCTGAATTGCGTCCCGCCCGTCAACAATAAGGCGCAGATACCCGTGAACCGGCCGCAGCATGGAAACTTTGAGGCGAGGCACAGGTCCACTCCGATCGGCCAATGACAGCCGCTGAGGCCAGACGAAACGGACAGGCTCACGAAACCGGATGGGGATAGAGTCATCCGCCTCCGGGAGGACGCCGGACAGACTCATCTGCACGAACCGGGCAGCCTGTGCCCCTTCCCGGAAACACACCCAGGAAGCCATTACCGGCCGCAGCACGTTCCCGCAGGCGAAATATGCCGGATCGCTCAGACGCTGATGCTGATCCGTAATCGGTCCGCACGAGCCGCTATCGTATTCCAGATGGCTTCCTGCAACAAGATGCGATTCGGGAATGAACCTGCCGGCAAAGACGACACCGTCACAGGCAACAACGTGCATTTCTCCATTTCGCTCGATTTCAACCCCTTCGACCGTATGCTTGCCGAGAATTCGTTGAAGGCGCGTGCCGCATCGGATGGACACTCTGAGGATCTTCGAGGCAGCAAGTGAAATCGCTTCAGGCGCGGTGGTTCGGTCGTGTTCCTCGATTATGAGTGCGGGCTTCATTCCATGTTTTCGCATGGTATGAACCGCGGCAAAAGAAACCCATTCCGTGCCCACGATAACCGGACTCTTGAACGGTAACAGTCCGGCAAGATGAATGTAGCGTTGAAGAGCGCCATATGTCATTATGCCGAATGGTCTCGCGCCTGAAACGAGGCGGGCATGACGGCTTGTCTCGCGTGTTCCCATGGCAAGAATAACGCGCCCGGCCTGCAGGGTTCGAACCCCTTCAGGGCCTGCCGTCTCCAGAACCCCCTCCGGCATCACCTTTGTGACGCTGAAACCAGCAGCCACCTCTGCATCCCTGACCCGCTTGCGCATTCGAAGCGCATACTGCGGCCCATACATAGGGCGATAAAACTCGAATAGACCGAAACCGGGATTCACAATATGTCTCGGCGCACCGCCACATTCGCGCTCACGCTCCAGCACGAGCACGTCCTTGACGCCCATATCCTCCAGCGTCCTGGCTGCGCTTAGCCCCGAGACCCCTCCGCCAACAATGATTACTTCATAAGAATCCTTGCTCGGCGAAGTCATTCTTGCACCTCGAAAGGCGGGACCATTTTCAGTCGATCATGCGCCAGGCGGGCAACGCTGTGCCCGCAATAGTAGCCCTGGCAACGGCCCATCGTGCATCGTGTCCTGCGTTTCAGTCCGCCCATGTCGCCGGGAGGCAGAGGAGAAGAAAACGCGTCTTCAATTTCTCCTTTGGTGACCATCTCGCAGAAGCAGATGACCTCTCCCGCATCAGGCGCTTGATACGGGCGGGGCAGATGTTCGGCAAGGTTTGGCACGGGAGTCCACTCGATCCGTTCGAGAGGCGCGAGTTTCCCGAAACCTTCCTCGTACAGTCCGAGAACATGCCTGGCAATGCCGAGACTGGCCGTGAGGCCTGTGGATCGAATGCCGCCCACCGTTATCCAGCGCCGCTCGGGATCGGCTTCGATCTGATATTCATCAAACTGGGTGGCCGGCCGCAATGCGGCATAAGTGGACGTCACGCACTGCGATGCCAACCCGGGCAGGATAAATTCTCCCTTTGCCTTGAGATCACGGAGCATATCTTCGGTGACTTCGGCGAGTTCGCGATCCTCCTGGTCTTCGGCAGTCGGGCCGACCAGGACGTTGCCGAAAACACTACGCAGGACAACCACTCCTTTTGTACGCTTCGTGGGAACGGGAAGGATAATAGAATCAAGAAGGCCGGATGCCGGTTTGTCATAAACAAGAAATTGCCCTTTTCGCGGGATTATCCGAAAAGGACTGGGCCGGTTAATAGCCTCCACAACGTCTCCGAAGTTACCTGCACAATTAATGGCCGTGCTCGCGCTGAAGTCACCGTTGGAAGTCCTGAGGATCCAGGCCCCCTCCCTTAACTCGCCATTTTTAACTTCGCTGAGGGTGTGGATCATCGCGCCATTGGCCAGCGCCTGGTGGGCATAGGCCAAAGGCGCAGACCAGGGATCGATCTGGCTCTCGCCGGGTACAAGTACCGCC
>CAYZZY010000049.1:0-14515 GCA_964482745.1 uncultured bacterium | reverse complement strand
GCGGCCTTCATATTTAAGATGGAACCGATCTCGCCGTTCCATGTGATAAAACCGGAATACAGGAAGATCGGCGGGTACGCGACACTGGCACTCGGACGGGTTCTCGGGGTCGAGTACGGGACCACATGGGCAACCGCGGAACACTTTGCCGGCCCTGTGATGCTCGCCGGGTACGGCCCCGGAACCGACGTCGTTCACGGATTCGTTGAAAATGACGATACCTTCGATATGATGAGAGCGGCAGGCGGGCTTTAGAAGGTGGGAACAGCCGGAAGCGAGGGAGAGAAATGCTCCGGGCCTCCATTTTCTGAACGTCGATATTCCTACTATGTCAGCCCGAGAAGCGAATCGAGTTTGCCAAGCTCTTCGTAGGCATACAGGTCGTCGCAGCCGCCGACGTGGAAGTCTTCGATAAAAATCTGCGGCACGGTCTGCCGGCCGGTGGTCTCTATCACCTTCCTCATGGCCTCGCGATCGGTCTCCACATCGATTTCCTCGAACTCGACACCTTTCCTTCGGAGCAATGCCTTCGCCTTGTCACAGTAAGGGCACACATCTGTCGTATAGATTTTTACGCTTTTCATGTTTTTTTCTCCAATCCTCTCCGAAAAATGTTACCGCTTTTCGCCAGGAGTGTCAACCACCCCGGCAACCAGAAACCAAATCCCTCATCCACGAAGGGCCGCGAATAGGGTTTAATGATTTTTGCAGGGGCGCGTGGCGGTGCGCCCAAAACCAGGACCGAGAAACCAAAGACCAGATCCTTGACCACGGCGAAGGACCATTTGCCTAATGCAAGCGTCCTGTAGGTGCGGATTTATCCGCATTGATCAAAGATGGGCAGATACAGGAAAGCTGGAGCTGTCGGACAGACTCTCAATCCCCCTTTGAAAAAGGGGGCGGGAAGAGAGGATTTCACACCATAATAATATTACGCGAATTTGCGCAATCAACCACCAGGAACGGTGAAGTGGAGAAGCATAAACATCCCGTGCCCTCAGTCGGGATTGCCACAATTCGGTCCCGACAACCGGTTCCTGATAGTAAGGCGTCGTGATTGCCTGTTACCGGCCTAATTGAATTCCTCACGCATAACGCGTTTAAGAATCTTGCCGGTCGGCGTACGGGGGAGACTGTCCGTGAACACGATGGACTTGGGAATTTTGAACCGTCCGATCTTACCCTGGCACCATTCGATCAATTCCTCCTCGGTTAACGATTGCCCTTGATTCAGGACTACCACCGCTTTGACTGCCTCGCCCCATTTTTCGTGAGGATAACCGATTACGCCCACATCGGCGATGGCCGGGTGGGCCAGCAGGCTGTCCTCGATTTCAGCCGGATAGATGTTTTCGCCGCCTGAAATGATCATGTCTTTCTTGCGGTCCATGATGTAAAAGAAGCCATCTTCATCCATATGGGCAATATCACCGCTGTGGAGCCAGCCGTCGACAATGGTCGCCGCGGTGTCCTCAGGGCGATTCCAATAGCCTTTCATCATATTGGGGGACCTCATCAAAACCTCGCCGGTTTCTCCCACGGGCACGTCATTGCCTTCCATGTCGACCAGTCGGATTTCGGTGTGCATGAACGGCCGGCCGCAAGACCCCACCTTTTCGCGCGCGTGGGTGGAATCCAGCACAGTTCCGGTATTGCATTCGGTCATGCCGTATAACTGCCGTACTTCAATCCCGGACTCCTCATACTCGTTGAGCAGGGTAACCGGCACCGGGGCGGCGTACACCAGGATCACCTTGACTGAACTCCAATCGTATTTTTCGAAATCGGGCACGACCTTGAGGAACATGAGCAAAGCCGGTACCGCCCCGAAACCATGGATCTTTTCTTCTTCGATCAGTTCCAGAAATCGCTGTGGATCGAACATCCTGAGCAGAACGCTTCGAGCCCCAGTATGAACGCACATGGGCGGTCCCGCCAGGGCGCCGATGTGGAACAAGGGGAGAGCGATCAGGATCGCGTCGCCGAATTCGGGGACAGTGGACAGGGCGTTAACGTTACTCCAAAAATAATAGGCGTGCGTCAACTCGGCGCCTTTGGGCCGGCCGGTGGTTCCGGACGTATACAAAATGGTCAGTGTGTCATCGTTTTGCCCCGCCAGTTCCGGTTCGTCAGTAGAAGCCTGGCCGACCACCGATTCGTATGATTGGGCCCACTCGGGCGGATTATCCATGATGGCGATCAGGTTCTTGGCCGGAATTTCATTCCGGATCGAATCCACGATGTCCACTAATTCCGGACTGAAGACCAGCACCTTGGGACTGCTATCCGAAAGAATATACTGGACTTCCGGTCCGGCCAGGCGGTAGCTCACGGCGACCAGGATCGCTCCGATCTTTCCAAGACCGAAGAGCAGATCGTAGTATTCCGACTCGTTGAAGGCCAGGACCCCCACGCGATCGCCCCTCTTGATCCCCATGGCCGTCATGGCGTTCGCCAGTTGATTGGCGCGAGCGTTCATCTGGGAAAACGTGCGGCGGACTCCCTCACAGACCAAGCCTTCCTTTTCGGGGTTCAATAAAGCCCTTCGAGTCAACATGTGGCCTACATTCATTTCAGTTCCCATTTCGAATCTCCTCGGATAAGCTCAAACAATACAGTAGTCGCTTCGATTCCCCTGCTCCCGACCTCACTGCCGGTTGCTTTTTCCTTCTGCCAGAGTATACATCATCAGGCACCACGTTTCCAAGACCCTCACGAAAGGTCCTGGTATTGCGGCAAACCATAATAACCTCTCATTTCTCCTGCCAACCCTCATGGATAGCCTGACGGATAGACAAGTGAAGAATTGAAAGCAAATTCTTGACTCGATGAGAACAATATCTGAACAATCGGATGGGCGATGTCTTCTCTCTGAGCGGCTTCGGAATGGTTTTCACGGTTCCGCGATCGAAACATTCATCGCCACGCCAACTCAGCGACATGAAGCTGGCGTGTTCCGGTTTGCTCGTCGATCGCATCGAAACAGATGGCATCACCCGTGGATTTCCATCGAGGATGCAGATCGCAGCGACGGTCGCCCAATAGGTACTTTCCGAGAGGAACTTCAGCGACGATATTGCGATCCCCGGTTCCCACATTGTACATGAGAAGTTGTCGGGACAAGGTCCACGGAATCCACGGGTCCGTCGCGAACCAGTTCTGGCCGGGTGCGAATGTGCAGTGTCCGTCACCGACCAGAAACTCGGGATCGAGCACCCGGAAGTCGGCTTCGCCATCGGTGAACAGCGCGTGTTTATAGCTGCCCTCGTGTTTAAACGTCGCAATAATCTCGCGGTTGTTGCGCCAGTCGAAATGGGACACATACTTGCCGAATGGTACGACTTCGCGGATGTCCGACCCGTCGAGGTTTGCCGTCAACATGGCGGTCTGGAACCCCTGCCACCAGTGCACGCGTGCTCTTGCCAGGAAGAAGAAGCGGGTGTCATTTTTGTTGAACACCGTATGGTTGAACCACATGTGGTGACCGTCAAGCTCAGGATGGTGCTTGAGAAGAAGCGCATACACCGTCGCGATGGATACGGCCAGACGTGTCTCGCCCGTCTTGAGGTCCAGCACAAATACGCCGTCGTTATCCGGATTGGGTATGTCCGGATTGGGGTCGGCCATGCCACCATACCCCACCACGGGCCGGAGTCGCTGCAGGCGGCCATAGGTAAGACTCAGCGCGTACCGGCCGTCATGGCTGACGGCACTGATGGGACGCGGCAGATAACGCTTCTCACCGGTCCGCGTATCAAGCGATACCGAGACCACCGACTCGCCGTCGCGGTCGTTGTACAGGATGCTGTGTTCGGCATTTCTCGGGTCCCAATGGAGCATGGCGCCTTGCTGGAAGTTCCAGGCCCGCGTCTCCGCGACCGTTGTTGTCATTCCGGTCGCAGCGTCGACGAGGCAGATCGCCGCTGGCTCGCCCTCCTCCGGCATACGGTCCTGAAAGGCCGTTTCGAGACACACCATTTGCGTCCCCGATTGGTTCCATGGGCTTATCCCGTAGTACCCGAAGAAGTGGTGTTTCGGCCCCGAGGTGACCGCACGAACGGTGACCGATTCAACTGCCGACCGTTCGGGATGCCCCTCAACGGCTTCAATATCAATGGTTGTTGCGGCGCCCGAAATCATGACATCGGATTCCTTCTTCCCACACCCCACCGCCAGCACCAGTGCTATCAAAACGAGGAACAACCTTGATCTCATGAAGCTTTCCGTCCTGTCTTCTTGCTGCTGCTTCCCGTATGTGGATCGAAATCCATCTCGCTCTCCTCTGGTGAGGCCAGGATTGATCGGTTCATCTCAGATCGATATTTAAACAATCGGATGGGTGAAACCTTCACTCCGAGGGGGGTGAGAATGGTCAAAGGTTTCGTCAATTTCTTAGCGTTCTATCTCTCTAATGATTATCGTTGAGAATCATATCCGCACCCTTTGCGGCGATCATAACTGTCGGGATATTTGTGTTTCCCGCCGTAACCTTAGGCATTACCGAGGCATCAACCACCCTCAGTCCATCAATACCATGAACGCGCAGGCGGGGGTCGACAACACTTAACTCGTCCTGCCCCATTCTGCAGGTGCCCACCGGATGATAGACCGGTTCGACGGACCCGCGAATATAATCAAGCAATTCGGCTTCATCGGTCATCTTTTCTCCGGGCGACACTTCATGCTCGACCCGTGAGGCAATCGGATTATTGGCGAGAATTTTTCGGGTCCACAAAATTCCGCTTAGTAAGGCCTTTGCGTCGTAGTCTTCTTCATCCGACAGGTAATTGGCCCGGATGGACGGGTAGATCTTCGCATCAGGGGAGGCGATCTTTATTGAACCGACACTCCTGGGCCGGACATGAAAGATATTAAAGGAAAAGCCTTCATAATTGTCTATGACCGGATTTCGTTCTTCATCATAGCTGAAGCAGGACGAACGAATTGAAATCTGCAAATCCGGCCGCTCTTCTTCCGGACCGGAAGCAACGAAGGCATACGCATCGGACGTATTCATTGTCATGGGGCCTCCGCCGGTAAAGAACCATCGAATCGTATGCACCGGATACTTCCAGGGCTGCAACTGGCCGTTCAGGGTCCTGACACCCTTTTTAGCCCGGCATTTAAGCGGCGCATACATGTGGTCCTGCAGATTTTCGCCGACACCCGGCAGGTTATGAACCATATCGATTCCCAGAGGCGTCAAGTGATCGGCTGCTCCGATCCCGGATAATTGCAGCAACTGCGGTGAATTCACGGAACCTCCGCAAAGAATGACCTCTTTGGTGCATTTTGCTTGCGTAATTTTGCCGTCGGCCGTTTCATATTCCACACCACATGCTCGTCGGCCTTCGAAAAGGATTCGTTTCGCAAACGCCCGGGTTTCGATCCTCAAATTGCTCCGATTTGTGACAGGATGCAGGAACGCCTTGGCGCAGGAAACGCGGCGGGAATTGTGCGTCACGTTGACCTGCCCAATACCTGTCCCTTCGTGGGTGAATCCGTTGAAATCGCTGTTTCGCGGAATGCCCGATGCGATAGCCGCTTCAACAAAATCGCCGACAATGGTTGTCAAAGGGCGGACATCGCGAACGATCATTTCGCCATTGGTCCCTCGATATCCTTCCTCCTTATCTTTGCTGTCATCCTGATAATTCTCGGTCTGCTTAAAATAGGGGAATACGTCGTCCCAGCTCCAACCGTCGGCGCCAAGCTTCTGCCAGTCATTATAGTCCTCGGCGTGGCCGCGCATATGGACCATGCCGTGAATCGAGCTGCATCCCCCCAGAACTTTCCCGCGCGGCCAGTAGATCTTTCTGTCTTTGAGTCCCGGTTCGGGCTCGGTCCAGTAACGCCAATTCAACTTTTCATGGGCGAACAGCATTGCCACGCCTGCGGGAATCTGAATAATGGGATTTGAATCTTTTTCCCCTGCTTCCAGCAACAGGACCTGATGAGACGGGCTTTTGGAGAGCCGGTTCGCCATGACGCACCCGGCTGAACCGGCGCCAATGATAATATAGTCAAACATAGTAATATCCTTTTTCCAACACCATTCTCACCTGCCCCATCGATGCCACCGGTTGCAGAGGTAAATCCCAAAGCCGGAAAAGTGCAACCTTCAACGATTATTCTCCGTATTCGAAGGCCGTTTCGGTATCATGGTCGAGCAGGGTACGCCTGACTGGCAAAGACCGCAGCCCGCCTCCTCGTCGATATCGAATTCCTTTCGCCATTCTTCGGTGCATGACATTACGTGCATGCCGCATTTCATCTTGTCATGGCCCGACTCCGAGAGCGCCCCGGCCGGGCAGCGCTTGATGCACTCGCCGCAGGTTCCGCTGTTGTAGAAGAGGCAGTTTGACTGGTGGTTTTCACAGGTGCGGGGACTGGGTTCAAGCTTCATGTTGACGATGACGCTGCCCACCCTGTGTGCGATTCCTCTGGGAGTTATCAATCCATCATTGAGGCTGAAGGTGCCAAGGCCCGCCGAATAGGCCGCGTGGCGCTCCGACCAGTTCGATGCGAGGCCGACCCGCTCGTCAACCATGAACTGCCAGTAGGTTGAAAGCGTCGGTGCGAGCGCGAGAAGGCCTTCTTTCTTTAGAATATCTGCGACGTGATGCCGCAGCAGCTTGTTGTGCCTCTCGCCCATTTCGCGGGTCATCGCCCACTGGCGGGAGGGAAATTTCTTCTCTTTTGCGTTGCTTTTTATGGTTTCCTTCATTATCGGCAGAACCCAGGCGACAACGCTTATGCTTTCCAGACTTCCCTCATAGTTCTCATCCTTCGCAAGCTGTTGTAGAAGGTCCCTGGGCTTCCAGTGAAAATCGCCAACCACCTCTTTGTATGTGTCGAATATCTCATCATCGCCATCCGCGAAGCCGACCAGCGGTTCGTCAAACATCGGCGAGTTGTCTATCATGGTAAAACGATTGGCCTCATTCTCGGCGACAAATCGCTTTATTTCTTCTTCAAGAAACATCTCCGGATTGTCAAAGAGCGCATTTCCCATCATTCTATCCTCATATGTTTGGCGTTATCCAAATAACAGACACATCTCAAAAACCCAAAACGGAATTTTATCACAACTGCGAAGAGGGAGCAAAGCACAGTGGGAACTGAGTCATGAATCGGTGATGAAGGTTGTACTCAAAACCCAAGAATTCGTGACTAAGCCGAGGCGAAACGCCGGATCTTGAAGAAACCAAAATCAGCGCAGAATGGAAAACGGATTCATGACTGGCTAAAAGCACTATTTGATCGATCGGATGGGTACAGACACTTTCTCACCACGGAGGAAAGACAAGGACCTTTGGCAGACAGAGACGAACCGATGATTTCTTTTTATTATTTTCCCGTTATTGTTTCTTTGCCCTTCTCCGTGGGTCTCCGTGATTTCCGTGGTGAAATATAATGTTTATGGTCTGCGGTTCCTGATTGCGGGCGGTTCGCGAACCGCCCCTGCATTCATGTGCTTTGGCTTCTCGTTTCTGGCCTTTCTTTGCATCCTTTGCGCCTTGGGCCTGTGACCCTTTGCATTGAAAAAGAGATTCTTCCTCCACTTGTGGCGGGGTTAGAATGACAATCTTCGTGTTCCCCGTGTTGAGAATTAGTTTTGGCTGCGGCTATACCGTCCCGTGCACAGACAGGGGAAATTGACTTTTCAAGCGTTCCCCAAATATAATGCAACCGAAGCAAACCCTCAACCGGGCCGGCAAAAGGAGGGCTTCCGTTGTTTGAAACCGGACAGTGGATAGAAGACCAATACATCGTGCTCGAGCGGCGACGGGGCAGGCTGTGGATTCATTACGTCGCGAAAGACCGTATTTCGGGAAACGTGTTTGTCATAAAAACGCCCTCAGAGAGTCTCTATCCCGATTGTTTCTCGGCTGACGAATTCAGAAAGAGGGCAAAGGCCTGGACGGCGCTTGCCGAGCATGACGAATTCGTCAGAGCATATCTTTTCAAAGAGTTCGAGGGAATACCGCACCTGTTCCTCGAGTATTTCGACGACTACAGCCTCGAAGACCTTCTGGCATCAAATCCCGGCAAGCCGTTTTCCATGGACCGCATTGTCGAGTTCATAAAACAGCTCGTCCATGCGATGAAGCATTTACACAGCCGGGGCCTTTCGGATGGAAGCGCCGGCCTGATCCACGGCAACCTTACCCCTCAAAGTATTCTGATCGAATCGGAAGCGGTCAAGCTGACCGATATCGGCCTGTCGAACGTTTTTCGAAGCGCCCGTGGCGCAGTGAATGTTGACATCCTTTCAAGCAGAACACCCTACATGGCGCCCGAATTGATCGATCACCCCGACCAAACCGACACGCTCACCGACATCTATTCGTTCGGCGCTATCATATACGAAGTAACGACGGGAACGATCCCGCCCACGAGCCAGGCCTCGAGCGATCCCATGGCCGGCGTCGTCGGAGCATGGCCGCCCTCGCCGCGCATAAGAAACAAAGATTGTCCGCGATGGCTCGAGGAAACAATTTTGAAATGCATGGCGCCGGATCCCGAAAAGCGATTTCAGAACTTTGAACACATCGAATCGCTCATGAACGAGATGCTCCGAACCCATGAGATTCCACGCCGAACGCCGGGAGAAAAGAGGGACTCACGCTCGACCTCGCGCGTGGCCCGCATAAGAGGCATCGCCAAAAAAGAATCAAGCCGTCTGGATCATTATTATCTCGGTGTCGAGCATCTCCTGCTCGGGCTCATTGCGGAAGAAGAAGGCATCGTCGCAGGCTGTCTCGGAGACAAGACGACCACCGACAACGTGAGATCGGAGATCCTCTCTCGACTCCCAACAGGGGAGGGACCATGGCACTGGAAGGGAATGAAGAAGACTCCGCGATATAAGCGCGTGATGAAAATGGCGCGCAAGATGACTCGTGAAAATGACGCCGATCGCATGCTTCCTCAGCATATACTCCTCGCAATACTGAAGGAGGGGCGTAGCGCACCGGTCCGCATCCTCCGCAAGACAGGCGTTGATGTCGAGGCGGCAATCGAGAGCCTCGGGCGCGAAGTATATCGAAAGCGGGCGGGGATCAGATCGGCAGACGCCGATTCCAGTCCGGTCCGATACGGCGGCAAGCTTCCTTGCGTGTGCGATTGCCTGCATGTGGCGCCGTTTATCGGACGCGCCCCAGAACTGGAAAGGGCTCAATCCCTGCTTCTTAACGACGGAACCGGATTTGTCGTCGTGGGCGAGCCTGGCGTTGGAAAGACGGCCTTCGCTAATCAACTGCGTGAAATCGTTTCCACAGCCGCGACCGATACGGGCGGCGACATGTTAAAACTTCGCGTGGGCGCCCTCTTTGCTGACGCCGGAGGGAACGCTGAGAAGGCGCTTGTGAATCTCACCGGCGCCATCAGCGAGATGGCCGGCGCGGGTTCGATTGTGCTCATCGAGGATCTGCCGGTACTGCTCGAATTCGGCGAAAACTTCCTTTCTCATTCGGTGGCCAAAATACTCGAGGAATGCATTGTCTCGAAGAATCTCCTGGTGGTGGGCACGGCCACGCCCCGGGAGTATGCCGCGTGCGAATCAGAAAACGAAACCCTCTTCGCTCTGCTCGAGGTAATTAACCTGGTTGAGCCCTCAGGCGATGAAGCGCTCGAAATGCTGAAGGCGGCAAGGGAATCCCTCGAACTCGAGCATTCGGTGAAACTCATGGATGACGCGTTCGGCGCCGCCCTGGCCTCTTCATGCGAATATCAGAAACGCAGAGCCCTGCCAGGCTGGGCGCTCGAACTCCTCGATCGGGCGTGCACTGCGGCACGATTGACCTCGTCTGCATCGGAGCAACCCGAGGCGGACATCGACATCACGACCGAGCGCGTGGAACATGTCCTGCCTGGGAAATCCCGCGGCAAGTAAGGCGCGGTCGAACCGGTATACAGGAGGCGTATAGCTTGGAACAGCAGAAAGCCGGCCCAACCTCTCCAGAAAAGGTTGCGATAGAGGTTATGAACGGTCCCGAGGACGGGCGGGTGGTAAAGTGCGGCGCGATGCCCATTACCATTGGGAGAGCGGACGACAACGTCGTCCGCCTTCGTTATGATCATCTCATTTCCCGACATCACGCCAAAATCGTCAGATCGGACGATTCGTTTGTTATTCATGACCTGGACAGCGCCAACGGTACTTTCGTGCGAGGCAAACGGATTCCAAAAAGCATGGCGCTCAAACCGAACAAACTGTTCCGCGTGGGCGCCACCCGGTTGATGCTTAAGCTCGGCTGAGTTACGCCATTACCGGATCGGAGAACTGCAGAGCGTATGGCTGCCGAACGAGAGAAATCATCAGACCGTAAAAGAACGAAGTCGCGTCGCCCGCGGCCATGTGTCAACCACCCGAAAAAAGCGGCAGTGGTTCGGTGTGAAGTCTGTGGAAATCCTATCTGCAAAGAGTGCGCCCAATACTATGAAGGCGCCCGCATCTGCGGAGAAGGATGCTGGGGAGATAAGATTTCGAAAGAAAGGGGGAGTATTTCCACAAAGGAGAGGCAGCGGCGAAAGAAGAAGGAAAAAAGAGCGGACCGCACCGCCTCGGTGGGGATGGGGATTGTGGCGCTCGCGCTGCTGGCAGCGGTGGGCGCCTTTGTCGTCACAATGATGGCAGACCATGCCGGTGAGAAGTTGTGGGAATCGTCCGATCTCGGCTTCTGGAACATGTATTCGGCCCAGACACACATGAACACGGCCTACTACCCGTCGGAAGACGGGAGCGTCGGGGCGATCGACGTCCTGACCGGCCAGAAGAAATGGAACGTCCGACTGCCCGAGGGGATAAGGGCCTCGCGCCTTCAGGGCATCGACGACGATCGGTGCCTGGTGCGCTATGAGAATAAAGCGCTCCTCTGCAGCTCGACACAAAACACTCCGCTCTGGGAGATCACCGCCCCGCTGCCTGCCCTGGATATCGAACCCGTTGTTTTCGACGAGAGCATCTACCTGGCAAGCGCGGCGCTCTCTTACTATTCAAGCTATGCCCCGACCTACGAAACGCCTTCCGCAGCATTGGCAGCGCCCTTGCAACCGTCAGAGACGATTGAGCAGGAGGACGAAGAGCAGGCTTCTGTAATAATCGTCGCAGGTGACATGGCTTCGGGCGCCGTGCGCTGGCAAACCGAAATGGAAGACATCGAAGTCGGCGGCCTGCTTGCCGACGAGAATCGAGTGTATATAGCCGGAAGTCGACCCAGCGACTATACGCGTGTGGCCGCGACACCGGGTGAGGAGCCAGGCGATGAAGACACATCCGAAGTTACCGGGGATGAGGAGTCACTCGGCAAGACCCAGCTATGGGCGCTGAATGCTGAAACCGGCGAGCCGGAATGGAAACTTGAAGGAACCGGCAGCTTTCATGCTTCCCCCATGATGAGCGACCATGGCATTGTCTTCTCCACCGGGGAAAACATCTACCTGGTATCGCCGGAAGGCAAAATCGAGTGGACGTATCCTCTCCGCGATAGATCCATCTATTCACTCAAACCAGACTATGACAAATTGCTTGTATTGGTAAGCGGTGGATTCCTTCTCTGCCTCGACCTCGAATCGGGCCGGAAAGAATGGATGACCGAGACCGGCACGGCAACCGGCAGGATTGTCCCTGCCATTCAACAGGTCTGCGTATCCGGTCTTGTGCCCGTCGATAGAACTCCTCGAAAGGTTACGCCGACAAAACGATGGAAGGGCTCGGAAGACTTGCTGAAAGGGGCCCTTAAGAAGTCAGGCTCGAAAATGGACCCCGCCGTCCTTGGTATTGATCTCAATACAGGAGAGGTCCTCTGGTCGGTAGCGAAGATCGAGAGCGATTTCGAGTACGCCAATGGAGTGCTCTACGCACTGCGCCATTCCACAAGGTATCTGTTCATGGATGGGTCCGCCGATCCCGGTGATATATCGAAAACCGTCACGACAATGGGGGCATATGATTGCATGACGGGCGAAAAGCTCTGGGAAACGACGATGGACGGGTATGCGTCGGACTTGCACCTTGCCGAGGGGGTCGTCCTGGCAGTTGCATACTCCGACCAGTTCAGCCTTTCGAGAGGCGGTGAGAGACCGCCCGCCCGCCTGATCGCGATTTCCCTGTACTAAAACATCCTCAAACCTCCCGGAGAACAATGGCCGAACAGGCGAAAGAAGAGCGCGATCCTTCCCGCGAGCACATCATTGGAAACCAAGTTACGGATCTCCTCAAAGACTCCATCGGAATAGTCACCGAGTATCGATGCAAATATCATCCCCGCCACGCCGCCACCGCCATCTGCGAATTCTGCAAGGCGGACCTCTGCTTCGAGTGTACGAACATTCGCGGGCATCGCTTTGTGTGCGACGGATGCATGAGTTCCGCCGATAAGGCGCTCGCGGGAACGGGCCCGGCGGCATTCATGACAAACCTGCTCACGCATCCGTACGTCGTCGCTCTCGTGTTGGCGGTCCTGCTTGGTTCTCTCTTTGTCAGTCTCGGAAATGCCCGGCGCAAAGGCGCTCTTGGAGAAGTCCCCGCGACCGCCGTGGGCGCCGAAGATCAGTTCCGCCTGAAGATGCTCCTCTATACCCGGAAGGCAAACCGCATCGAAACGCTTGCGGATTCGCTTCGTGAATCGGGAAGTTTCGAAAAAGGGACATTCGAATATGGGCGCGCAAGGGTGATCTACGAAGACCTGATCGGCGAGACGGACGGCAGGTGGGAACAACCTGTCCTGAATCTGGCAAGGGCAAGGATACTCGAACAGATGGGCGAATCGGCCTATGCCGAAGGACTCTACGCAAAGGTGGCCGACCTGCCCGGCGTCGACAAGACATATCCCGTGATCGCTCTCTTTCGCCTTGCGAAGTTGCAGACAAAGAGCGATCCCGAAAAAGCGGTGGAGACATACAAAGAGTTCCTGAGCGATGTCAAATATGTGCCCGACAGCCTTGACCGAACTCTCGATGTCATGGGACACACGGAAAAGGCGTATCGATACAAGAGCAGACTGTGCTTTTTCACGCGCACCGAATTCGATTTCGAGGAGGCGAAGGTGGAGGCGCTGCTGAAAATGGGGCGCCTGCTCCTTGCCCTCGGTCGCGAAAGCGAGGGCAGATATCGCCTGAGTCTTGCGGCTCAGGGAAGTTACGGCGCCGAAATGGAAGAACAGGTGAGGAGCGAACTCCGGAGACTGCGTGCTGTCGATGATATGGAAAGCCTGCCGGTGGAAGAGGAGAAAGAGGAGGAAGATGCGGAAGAGGAAGAGGTGGTCATCACCCACTTCGATTAATTCCGCTTCCTCCGCTGGCTCGAAGCGAAAGAGACTGATATGCTTCTTCCCATAAAGATCGAAACCGAGATAGAGAAGTTCGCGGCGTTTACCTATCTTCTGATAGCCGGGAATGTCATCGTGTTCCTGGGCATGCGGTTCCTTACACCCTCGCTGTTGGAACTCGCATTTTATGAATACGGCCTCACTCCCGAGCGTATCGACGTGCCCACCCTGTTCACATCGATGTTCGTTCATGCCGGATGGCTGCATATCATCGGCAACATGTATTTTCTGTGGCTGTTCGGGCAGGCGATCGAGCAGCGTCTCGGCAGGATTCTTTTCATTGTTCTCTATTTCTGCGCCGGAATCGCCGGCGGCCTCCTGCAGTCTGCGCTCACACCCGAGTATCTTGCGGACATCCCGTGCATAGGCGCCTCGGGCGCAATCGCCGGAATCCTCGGAGCCTACCTGATCCTGTACCCGTGGGAAAAAGTGAACTGCATCTACTTCTCGTTCGCGATGAGGTATGCGACCTCCATAGAACTCTCCGGCATATGGGTTCTGGGGTCCTGGTTCCTTTTGCAGTTCGTGGACGCGCTCTGGTTCTCCTCGGAGACATCCGAGGCATCGGTCGGCTTCTGGGCCCACATTGGCGGATTCGCGTTCGGGGCCATCGCCGCGGCGATACCAAAATACTCCGCCGCCATCTCAAAGATGCTGCAAAGGCGGTCCGCCGCTATCATGCTTGAAGAATATTCCGATCTTCTCAAGCAGGGCAAGACGGATGAGGCCTCGGCAAAGCTGAAGGCAGCCCTCGAGGTGGAGCCCTCGAACTCGGTAGTCCTCGGCGAATTGGGCAGGCTCGAATTGGCCCGGAACAACCGGAGCCGCGCGAGAAAACTGCTCCGGCGTTCGCTGAAAAACGCGCTCGCGGCGAAGGATGACGCAAAAGCGGTCGCGGCCTACCTTGCGCTCGTCGCCGCAGGCCAAAAACCGCCCGACAACTCCCGTCGCCTCATCATCGGCCGCAGATTCGCCCGGCTCGGAAAGCATGGCCATGCGCTCGGAATCATGGGTGGCGCATTCAGGCCTGATGCCGAGACACCGGGCTTGGACAGGCTGCTCTTCGAGATCGCCGAGCTTTTCGCGGGCCCATTGAAGGATAACGGGCGCGCCTCCCTCGCCTTCAACCTGCTCCAAAGCCTCTTCCCCCATTCCGCCCGCGCCCGCGAAGCAGAGTACCG
>CAYZZY010000048.1:0-14828 GCA_964482745.1 uncultured bacterium | reverse complement strand
AGTTCTCGCGCCGCTTTGACGACATCTTCGGGTTTGACCTCGTCCATGCACTTGGCGGACTCGCATTTTTCATCGCAAGGGCTGCAATCGAGATTGCCTGACAAAACTTTATTCGGCTGCCAATAGGGGGCGTTGACCTGAATGTCCGTCGGGCCGAAAATGGCAACGAGCGGTGTTCCCACAGCAGACCCGATGTGCATGGGGCCGGAATCAACGGTAATGGTGAGGTTGCATGCTTCGAAAAGGGCGGCCAGTTCAAGCAGGCTTTCGGTCCGCATTCCCACTACAGGTGATGACTTCGTCATCGAACGGATTTTCTCTGCATCATCGAGTTCGCCCGGTCCCCAGGTAAGCATTACTTTTGCCCCCAGGGATTCGGCCAGCATATCACAGAGCCTGGCGAAGGAATGCAAAGGCCATTTCTTGAGGATCCGACTGGTTCCCGGATGAATTGCCACCAGGGGGTGCGAGTCACCGAACTTTTCGTGTATGAATGCGCGCGCCTTGTCACGGTGTTTCTCCGTCAGGCCGAGCGCCGCCTTGTCTGTAAGGTTTTCGACCAAGACAAATGGCTTTATCATCTCAAGATTTCTAGCGACTCTCGGCAATCTCGGATCTGAAAGCCCCACCTTCTCGTTTGTGAAAAGGTGATTGCATTCTTTGACGAACTCTTTCTCGAAGCCGATCTTCCTCGGCGAACGTGCAAAGGCGGCGAAAAGGCCGCTCTTGAGAAATCCATGGAAATCGAGAACCATATCATAATTCCGGCTTCGCAGTTGCGCAAAGAAGCGGGTAAGCAGCGATATGGCATGGCCGAAACGCGCCGGGTTCTTGATCGATTGGACGAAATCCGCCCGCTCAAACTCTATGATTTCGTCAAGATGCGGATGTCCTTCCAGGATTCCGCTCGACTTGTCTTCGACCGCCCACGCGATATAAGAATCCGGGTATTGCCGTCTGAGAGAAGAGAGCGCGGGCAGAGTGCGGACGACGTCACCGATCGCACTGAGCCTGATGATGAGGATGCTGGGCGTGGAATTGTTCTTTAATGAATCGTTCATCTTGAAGTTTTGCCGCCCTCGGCCGGCTGAAAATAGTGTTTCATCCGAATTATAGCCGAGCCAATGGGGTATGTCAAAAAGGAAGCAAAAATGAGCCTGTCTTTGCGGACAACGCCAATGAGAAACCACACCGCTGATGGGTCTCAATGCCAATATTTAATAAATGGGATTCCAGGCGTGCTCCTCTCTATTAATCGGGCACTCCGTGCGAACCCGGATTCTGCCGGTTGTGCAAATGGCTGTCCGGGTATACCGGTCCCGGGAAGCCATCAGCCTCTTCTCTTCCTTTTTACGAGCCCCGGGACAATTATCCAAAGCCCGATGATCGTCACGAACAACGGCCAGAAGTAACCTGGTTGAAGCCAACCCAGTGTTTCACCAAGCCAGAGCAGACCCATAACGGTCATCGGTATGCCGCAGATTATATCCAGCAATAGCAGACAGACACCAAAGATCGTCATGGCCACGGGCCAGATGTACGCCGAGTGAAACCAACCAATTGTGACGCCAAGCCAGATCAACCCCAATGCCACCAGTGCTATTCCGATGCCGGGGAATTTGCTCCTCCTGGTCCTTCCCCTGCACCATGCGAAACAGTTGAAGTCATCTCGGGACAGGCCTTTCTGGATGTCCTCCGGCGCGCATTCGGGGCCCGAGTCTTGCAGTCCTGATCCGCCTCCGCAGCATTCTTCCATCTTTGCCATCATTGGTCCGCTCCTTCCTTGCTTCTGCGGGTTCGCGCTTCCGGCATCCGGATGGAGGGCAAACCCGCATAAATTAGGATAGCAGGTGCATGTGAATGCTACCCGCAACAGCTTCCCCCCTGTTGAGGCGCTGCCGCCGCACAGTCTTCCTGAGCAGGTTTCTCCGAAAGCTTGCTTCCGGTGAGTATGTCGGCCGCCTCTTTCATGATCGCGGCAGGCTTATCCTTTACGAACTGCCCGATTTCCACCGCCCGGCGAATATCCGTCTCGGAAACCCCCGCTTCGATTAGATCGGGAACCACCTTGTTCAGGCAGAATTCGCAATTCGCCGCCATCGCGGCCCCCGCGGCAATCAGCATCATCTTCTTGAAATTATCGTCATGTTCCATCTCATCCGCCGGACACGATGGCATGGCGGGCGCCTGTGAAAGGCTTGTTCCCGTGAGTTCGTCGGCGACCCCTTTCATGATTGCCATCGGTTGCTCTTTCACCATCTGGCCGGTCATTATTGCTCCGCGAATCTCGGCGTCGGACGCCCCGATCTCCCTGAGGGACGGTACAATACTCCTCAGGCACGGCTCGCAGTTTCCTGCCATCGCAGCCCCCGCGGAAATCAGCAATGTCATCTTCCGATCGATCAAGCCGGGGCGAATTCCCGGCGCTTCAACCCGCCTGGCATCCTGTGTTGCGGTTCCAGTTGAAGTTGACCGGCGTTCGCCGTCGCCACAACCACATCCTCCAGCATTGGTAGTCATTGTTTCGCTCCTTCCTTTCTGGTCTGGAATCAAACTCCAGACTTGTTTCCCCTTGCGCTCGACCTCGAGCGTACTCAGTTCTGGTGGTCGCAAAAATTATCCAGCACGTCCGCGCCCAGTTCGGCATCCGCTCCAAGGAACCAACCTTCCTCCACGGCCCTGCGGATGTCGGCTTCGTTTATCCCCGCAGCCTGGAGTTCCGGTACAATCTCCCGGAGACATGGGTCGCAGTCAGATGCAACCGCAGCGCCGGCAACCGACAAAAGGACCACTTTATGGTCGATAATCCCCCCGATTTCTCGCGGGTCTCGGGGCTCCATGACTTGCTCTGTCGCCTTCTCCTTGCGATCCGAGTGTTTTGTGGTATTCCTGCAACAGCTTCCAATGCTTGCAATCATCGGCTTGCTCCTTTCTTTGGTTTGGTCCCGGTCTCTTCTCTGTCCGAATGGCAGGCATGTTGTTCCTCATATTCATGCTGCCGGTCTCCAGCGGTGTTGTTTGATAAGCCTGTTCTCATTGAACTATTGGAATATTTCAATTTTCCGATTCTCATCCGCAAAAAAAATATCCCTATTCCTGTTGGTTTAAGGCCACGGTAAAAGAGCGCAAATACTCAGCAAGCTCTTCAAGCCTCTTCTGGTTGACCGTATAATAGACCCACTGCGCCTTCTTGTGGCGTTCAAGCAAGCCCGATGTATGGAGTTCTTTCAGATGCTGCGATATTGTGGATTGTGCCATGTCGAACTGACCGACGATCTCGTCCACGCAGCAAATGGTTCCCTCCTCCATGTTGAACAAGCCGACATCTTCAGGACAGCAGGTGCACTGTGCCTGACTGTTCTTGATAGCTTCGAGGATCTTCAGCCGATTTTCATTGGCGAGGGCCTTAAAGATTCTAACGAGTTCGTCCTGGTTCAACGTTCCTTTTCTCCATTTATTCGCTATATCGCGTACTTCCGATATATATTATACCGCCACATTTCTCTCCTGTCAAGTATTTTTTCAGATTTTTTTGCTGTGTAGCTTGAATTTCTGTCGTTACTTTTAGAAAATATTTGCTGTAAGTTCAATGATGGATGATGTTTTCGGTGACGGGGCATACCACCGGAGCCAAGAGCGTTTGTTTTGGGATTTGCTATTGTTATGCGAATGAATTCGCACCTACAAGACGCTGGAAGTCGGTATTATCTGCGTGAATCAGCTTTGATCCTCGATCAGGTCGAGGACGGTGTCTGGAGATAAAAGGTCTTTGTTTTTTTGTTCGTGTAATTTGTGTAATTCGTGGTTGGCTTGAGATTTTTTGCTCATCGTTTCTGTCGGAGTTTCTTGAGCGGAAGTGTATTTAAGACATCCTTCGGTTCAAGCCAGCCTCTGCGGGCGACGGCGATTCCAAGCCTCAACGTATCCAATTGTTCAAGCCGGTGGGCATCCGTGCCGATGGCGAGCCTCACACCGAGTTGACTCGCGCGCTTGCACCAGATGTCATCGAGGTCGAGTCGTTCGTAGTTGGCGTTTATCTCGATTGCGGTTTTTGTTCGCGCGGCCACCTTCAAAATTTCCTCGATGTCGACATCATAAGGGGCGCGCTGTCCGATGAGCCTCCCGGTCGGGTGTGCGATACAGTCAACAAATGGGTTCTCCATTGCTGAGATGATTCGTTTTGTAATTTTTTCGCGGGGCTGTTTGAAGCCGGAGTGAATGGAAGCCACAACCCAATCGAATTTCTCCAAGATCTCGTCCGGATAGTCGAGGCTGCCATCCGAGAGTATGTCGAGTTCAGTGCCGAAGAGCAGGCGCAGATTTTTCAGCCGAGAGTTGATTCTATGAATTTCTTTGTATTTTTTCCCCACTTGCTCCAGGGTGAGTCCCCCGGCGATTTTAAGCGACTGGGAATGGTCGGTAACGGCCAGATATTTATAGCCGAGGGCCTCTCCCTGCTCGGCAAGTTGTTGTATGGTTGCTTTGCCATCGCTGTAACGGGAATGCACGTGTAAGTCGCCCTTGATCTGTCTGTCTGTTATGAGATCGGGCAGGGCGTCATCCTTCGCGGCTTCTATTTCACCTCTGTCTTCCCTCAGTTCGGGCGGAACCCATTTCAGTCCAATGGCCATGTAGACCTCTTCTTCGTCTTTGCCGCCAACCTTTTCATCACCGTGGAAGACGCCGTACTCATTTATTTTGAAGCCGAGCCCCTTTGCGATATCCCGCAATTTGACGTTGTGGGGTTTTGAACCGGTGAAATATTGGAGCGCCGCGCCGAAACTCTCCATGTCGACCACACGCAGGTCGATCTGGTGATTGCCTTCTGCAATAACGCTTGCCTTTGTTTTCCCGGCCGCCAGCACTCTCTTTACCTGGGGGAGGGATGTAAACGCCTCGATCACTTTGGTGTGTTCCGAGGCCGACGCGAGAATATCGATATCGCCGATTGTCTCCTGCATACGTCTGAGACTGCCGGCCATCTCAGCCTTTTTCACTTCTCGAAATGCGCGCACTGAAACGAGAATATCCTCTGCTATGGGGAGGGCGATTCCCAATGGTGTCCTCTTTCCCGCCTCCCGCAGCAGCTCAATGCCTTTTAGAATATTCTCGGCTTTTTTGGGGCCCATCCCGGGCAGTTTTGCCAGGCGACCGGAATGTATGGCCTCTTCAAGCGCTTCAAAGGTATCTGTTTTCAGTTCCCTGTATATCAGCGCAAGCCCCTTGGGGCCCATTCCTGGAATCTTAAGCATCTGTAAGAGTTCATCGGATAGCCCGGCGCGTTCCTCTTCGTATTTGGCGATCTTACCGGTCTCGAGATACTCCCGGATCTTCTCCGCCGTGCTCTTTCCGACACCGGGAATTTCCTGCAATCGGCCTTCCGCCGCCACGACGGCGATGTCTTCGGTTGTGTCTCGTAACATACGTGCGGTTTTCCGATAGGAATTGATCTTGAAGATCACCTCGCCCTTAAACTCGAGGACGTCAGCGATGCGATCAAATACCTCGGCTATCTCGGAGTTCTTCATTTTGGGGCTGATGCGTTCTCCCGGCTTTTTACCCTTTCAGCGCCCATTCCCGGACGATATGATCCAGAAGACCATCCACGCATTTCTCGATCTCTTCGTATGCAAACGCAAATTGGTCCAGCGGTCCGCCGTATGGGTCTTCGATCTCCTGGCCGTGGATCTGAGGAGGCCCGAAGTCGGAGAGCAGGCGATATTTGCGACCGGTGTCCGCGAGCACGACGCGGGCTTCCATAATGTGATCCACCTCCATCCCCAAAACCAGGTCGGCGCCTGCCAGCATCTGTCTTGTAAGATGGCGGGAACCATGGTCTGAAAGATCGACTCCGCGCTCCATTGCAACTTCCACAGCCAGATCCGCCGCGGGCCTTCCGGTCATGGTGAAGGTTCCGGCCGAGGAGACATTCACCGAGGTTATCCCTCTTTCCACAAGCTTCTTTTTCAGGATGCCTTCAGCGATCGGAGATCTGCATAGATTGCCTGTACATATAACGAGGATGTGTTTCTTCATGAACACTAATCTAGAGAAAATGACAGGCAAAGTCAAGGCGTAACAAATGCCGCGGGCGCGAGCCGGCTGTGCCAATCGGTCTAACCCTTTTCGCCTGATTCTATTTCTTTGCGAAGACCCTCAACAAGAGATCTGCACTCAGAATCTGTGCGGAGCAGTCTTTCGATTTTTCGATAGGCGTATATCACTGTCGTATGATCTCGCTTGCCGAACGCCGTTCCTATTTCGGAAAACGAGGCCGAGGTCAGCCGGCGGGTTATATACATTGCCAGTTGGCGCGGAAATGCAATCGATCGAGATCGGCGCGATGACGCCAGATCCGAATCCTTGATTCCGAAAAACCTTGCCGATGCGCGCTTTATTGTTTCCACCGTGATATCGTGGCCGTCCGGACGCCGCATCATATCGGAAAGAATCTCCTTTGCCAATTCCGGCGAGGGCGCCTTGCCACGCAAGCTTGCTGTTGCCAATAATTTTGTCAGCATGCCCTCCAGTTCCCGGATGTTTGAGCTGTTGTGCCTGGCGATTAGTTCGAGCGTTTCGGAAGAAATCGGCGATTTGCTGGTCTCCGCCTTTTTCCTCAGGATCGCCACTCTCGTATCGAAGTCGGGAGGGGTCAGGGTAGCCACAAGTCCCCATTCGAACCTGCTAACCAGTCGGGCTTCGAGCGTAGGTATCTGCTTTGGCGGTCGGTCGGAAGAAATAACTATCTGTTTTTTCCTGTCATGGAGCGCGTTAAACGTATGGAAGAACTCCTCCTGCGTTGCGTCCTTGCCCGCTATGAAATGGATGTCATCGATAAGCAGGAAATCTATGTTTCGGAACCGCTGACGAAACTCTTCGGTCGTCCTGGTCTGGATTGCCGAAATCAGCCGGTTTGTGAAGTTTTCAGTCGATAGATACATGGCTCTCAACTGCCGGGCGTGCCGCGAACGCGCATGGTGGCAAATGGCCTGCATAAGGTGGGTCTTTCCCAGGCCGACACCACCATGCAAAAAGAGGGGATTATACAATGCGCCAGGTCGCTCGCTGATTCCTTTGGCGGCAGAATGGGCGAATAGATTGCAGGGTCCAACGACAAAGTTTTCGAATGTATAATGCAGGTTGAGATCGGATATGATGTCTTTCATTTGGTTTACCGAACGGTTAGCTGAGCGCGGACGCCGAATTTCTCAATGACAAATCCACAGAGTTATCAACATTTTCTGTATAGTATTGTAAGATGCTGATATAATAGTGGTTAACTCATAGAAAGCGCTGTTTTCAACGGACTTTATTCACAAAGTTATCCACCGACAGATTCTGTAACAAACTGGTACAAAGCAAAGGAAATTCTATTGGTGTCGTTATTGAATGAACGATTGATACATGCGCGCCACCTCTCCACCAAGCTCCCGAAATATGTCGTAAGTAGTCCAAAGGGCAGCAATTCTTGCCCCATCAAGACAATGTAATAAAAGATTACATCGCCCGCTCCTGAATCAAAGGGTCAGAGAAAACAGACTCCAAATCATCGACACCCCTTCTTAACAATCTGCTGTAGAAAGTGTGCTGTTGTTGATAGGTATCGTCTCTCTGGAGGGAGCGTCAGGAGAGTCCGCCCACTTACCGACAGGTTATGTGGAGAAGAAAAGGAGGTCGGCTATCATTCTGAGGAGCGAGGGCCGTAGACCAAAACGACGAAGAATTTCTCCTTGCGCTCTTGTTTCTTTTCTGCAAAAGGCTCTTCTATTTTCTTAGCCTGCAGCGAGGGTTTCACCCACAACTTCTTCGATTGAGGTGACGCCCGCCAGTATCTTATTAATGCCTGACTGTCGCAGTGTCTGCATGCCCGCTTTTCGGGCCGCCTCCGCTATTTCGCCGGTAGAGGCCTCTTTGAGAATCAGGTCCATTAGTTCTTCATTGAGCGTCATGAGTTCATAGATGCCCGTCCGTCCTTTGTATCCGATGTGCTGGCATTCATTGCAGCTTGACGCTCGATAGATCTTCTTGCCCGTGATCTGTTCTCTGGTCATCTCTGCGGCGTTCAGTTCTTCGTCAGTGGGCTCATATTCTTCCTTGCAGAACACGCAGAGCTTTCGCACGAGGCGCTGAGCGATAATGGCTTCGATGGTGGACGTCAACAAAAAAGGTTCCACGTTCATATCGATAAGGCGTGTAACGGTGCTGGGCGCATCATTGGTATGAAGTGTGCTGAACACAAGGTGCCCCGTAAGTGAAGCCTCAATTGAGATGGTGGATGTCTCGAAGTCGCGAATCTCACCGACCATAACGATGTCGGGGTCCTGACGGAGGATCGACCTGAGGCATTTAGCAAACGTGAGACCGACTTTCTCATTGATATTGACCTGAACGATTCCGTCTACCTGGTACTCGACCGGGTCCTCCGTGGTTATGATCTTGTATCGAGGATCATTGCGCTCATTGAGGCATGCATAAAGAGTCGTCGTCTTGCCCGAGCCAGTCGGCCCCGTTACCAGAATAATTCCGTTTGGCCTTTGTATGACGTCCATGATAACGTTATACTGCCCTTCCTCAAGGCCAAGCTCTTCAAGATTGATCATTACCGCGCTTCGATCCAGGATACGAATCACGATGCTCTCCCCGAACATTGTCGGAAGGAACGAGATTCGAAGATCGATATCCTTGCCTCCCAGACTGAGCTGAATACGACCGTCCTGGGGGAGCCTTCGCTCGGCGATATCAAGGTTTGCCATAACTTTCAAGCGGGAACTGACGGCAAGACTCAAATGTTTAGGCGGGTTTGCGATGGCAAAAAGAACACCGTCAACCCGCTGGCGCACCTGGTACTCTTCTTCAAATGGTTCGAAGTGAAGGTCCGAGGCCCGGCTCTGAATTGCCTGCAGGATAACCAGATTGATCAATTTGATGACTGGAGCTTCGTGGGCAAGGGAGATCAGGTTGTTGGCATCGGCGATATGCTCGCGCCCGGGGCCCGTACTCCTGACGGACGCATCCATGACCTTGTCGACATCGGCAAAGAGTTCGTCGATGAGCGCCGCCGCCGATTCCTCCTGGTACCCATAATGCTTTTCGATCGCGGCGGCTATTTCGCCCTGTGTGCTGACGGCGCCATCGATTTCGTAGCCGAGGATTACTTTGAGGTCGTCGATTGTATTGATGGCAAGCGGGTCGGCCATCGCAATCGTTAAAATATTGTCGCTTTTTCGAATCGGGATTATGTTGTAGAATTGCGCGATATCGGAAGTGACCAGATTCAACACATCGGCGCTAATGCTCATCTGGCTGAGGTTGACCTGCTCCATGCCCTGTTGGATACCCAGAGCGTTGACAATGTCCTGCTCCGTTGCGTATCCAAGGTTTACCAGGGTCCGCCCAAGGAATTCGCGGGTCGAACGCTGTTTTTCGAGGGCTTCCTCGAGCTGGGCGCCGGTTATGACGCCATTGTCGACCAGTATTTCCCCCAGACTTCTTGTGCCGATAGCCAAAGCCTACATCACTCTCCCTGCCTGGTTTCCAAAAAAGTGTCCAACTTCAACTCACGCTTTTGACCAATTTTATCTCCGGCATCGGATCATCCATTTGCGTGATCGCGACCGCTTCCTCAATCGTCGTGACGCCCGAGAAGACCTTGAGCCATGCGTCATCTCTGAGCGTCCTCATGCCCATACGACGCCCTTGATTCTTGAGATGGACTGTGGGCTCATGTTTGAGCACCATATCTCGAATCTTCGCGTTCAGCAGCAGAAGCTCCAATACCGTGGTGCGCCCGTGGTACCCTGTACGGTTGCAGTTCTCGCAGCCGGCGCCCTTATAGAAAGTCACGTCCCGAACCTCGTCCGGGGGAAGGTGCACTCGCCTCAGTTCTTCGTCGGTCGGTTTGTACTCGGTTTTGCAGCTCTTGCAGATTTTTCGGACAAGTCGTTGCGCAGAAATTGCCTGTATTGCCGATGCAACCAGGAACGGTTTAATCCCCATGTCGATAAGTCGGTTCAACGCGCCCGCGGAATCATTTGTATGAAGGGTGCTGAAAACCAGGTGCCCGGTAAGCGCCGCCCTGATCGCGATCTCAGCGGTTTCTCCATCACGAATCTCACCGACCATCACGATGTCAGGAGACTGTCGCAAAATGGATCTCAAGCCTGCCGCAAATGTGAGACCGATATCTTCTTCGATCTGGACCTGGTTGATCCCGGACAAGACGTACTCCACCGGGTTCTCGATGGTGATGATTTTGCGCTCAGGCGTGTTTATTGTGTTAAGCGAGGCATAGAGTGTGGTTGTCTTGCCCGAACCGGTGGGCCCGGTCACAAGGATAATGCCTGTCGGAGTGTGCAACAACTTCTCCCAACTCCTGAGCGTATCCGCCGCATACCCCAGATCACGCAGATCAAGCGCGAGAGTGCTCTTGTCAAGAATTCGAAGAACGAAGCTTTCGCCGTGTATCGCGGGAAGGGCGGACGCTCGAAAGTCGATATCCTTGCCCATGAGCTGCATTTTGATTCGGCCGTCCTGCGGGATTTTTCTTTCTGAAATATCCATCCCCGCCATTATCTTAAGTCGCGAAAGAATGGCATTCTGCAGAGCCTTGGGCGGCGGATTTACTTCGTGCATAACACCGTCAATGCGGTAGCGTACCTTGATCTCGCGCTCAAAGGGTTCGATGTGAATATCGCTTGCGCGGTGTCGGAACGCTTCAAGTATCAGAAGAGTGACCAGCTTGATGACAGGCCCCTCCTCGCTTTCGTCATCGCCGTCCCCATCCGCAATGGAGCCGTCAAACTCGATGCTCTCCACGCTCAGGCTGCTGACACTCAGACTGCTCACGGTGCTCAGGCTGTCTCCGCTCACCTGAGAGAGCATGGTGTCGACAGTCACCTCCTCGAGCCCGTAGTATTTGCGAATACCTTCTTTGATATCCGCCGGTGTCGCTATCACCGGGCTTACGTTGCATTCAAGGAGAAGGCGCAAATTGTCCAGGACACCCAAATTTGTGGGATCCGACATCGCTGCGTAGAGAGTGTTTCCCTCTTTTCTCACCGGGATAATCTGATAGATCTTGGCAATGGAAGCTTGAACGCTGTCTATAAGTTCCTGCGAAATCTCGAGGTTGGCGAGGTTGACCAGTGGGAGGTTGAGTTGAGTTGCGAGCGCCTCGGCCAGATGCCGTGAAGTGATGTAGCCGAAGCTGACAAGGACGTCACCCAATCGCCTGCCGGAAGCGCGTGTCTGTTGGCGTTTTAGGGCATCTTTGAGTTGGTCCTGCGAGATGGCCCCTTGAGCCAGCAATATCTGGCCCAGGGACTTACTGCTTTCGACGACACCCATCGATTTCCCCCCTTCCCGTTCGATAAAGCCGCACAAAAAAATTATACTCCACGACCATGGTTATGTCAAGAAAACACCGGGTTCGTTTCCGCCATGCGCTTGAACCATTATCCCGATCTGTGAGCGCCGCCCTTCAGCTCATTCCCAAATATCGTGCGACGGATTATTTGAGGGAGCAGGGTTCTCCAAGAAATCTCTGCCGCCTTCACCCTCATTGAAGCCTTTCGCCTCGAAGCCGGGAGCAAAGGTGTGTATGACGCTGCTGCACTCTGGCATTTTGGACGGCCATCGAGAGCGCCTTCAGGGATCCGGTCAGCACGACCAGCTCTTTCCCGCGAGTGACGGCGGTATAGATCAGGTTCCGCTGAAGAAGCATGTAATGCTGCATGATGACCGGCACCACTACCGCTCTGTATTCCGAGCCCTGCGACTTGTGCACAGAAATAGCGTATGCAAGCTCGAGTTCATCAAGTTCGGAGAACTCATAGACAACGAGACGGCCATCGAAATCAACCGTCAGTTGGGAAGAGTCCTTGTCCAGAGAATAGATAAGGCCGAGATCGCCGTTAAAAACCTCCTTCTCATAGTTGTTTCTTATCTGCATAACTTTGTCTCGCTGTCTGAATTCTCTCGATCCGTGAAGAAGTTCAGGGCCTGTGGGATTGAGGAGGTGCTGAAGCCTGAGGTTCAGATTGGAGACGCCGGCATATCCCTTGTGCATGGGACTCAGAACCTGGATGTCAAGCAGGGGATCCATCCCGAAGGCGTCGGGGATGCGGCGGGTAACGAGCGTCTCAATAGTGGCGGCGACCTCTTCCGGGCTGGTTCGTTCGATAAAGTGGAAGTCGGCTTCCTGGTCGGCGTTGCCGTGGACGAGTTCCGGTGTCTCGCCTCGATTGATCCTGTGGGCGTTGTGTATGATCAGGCTGCCTTCGGCCTGGCGGAAGATTTCTGTCAGCTTTACCATGTCGGCAAAGCCCGATGCCAGCAGATCCTTCAAGACATTGCCCGGTCCTACGGAGGGGAGTTGATCCGCGTCTCCCACGAAGATCATGCTTGTCTCGCTCGGGGTCGCTCTTAATAGATGGTAGAAGAGTGCTATATCGAGCATGGACGCTTCATCTATAATCAGGATATCGCAATCCAGCGGGCGATCCTGGTCCCGGGAAAAACTCATTTTGGCCGGGCTGAATTCGAGCATTCGATGGATAGTGGTGGCAGGAATTCCCGCAACTTCCTCCATTCTTTTCGCCGCTCTCCCTGTGGGCGCAGCAAGTTGTACTCGACATTTCTTCGCCCTGAATATTTCGACAAGAGCCTGTATGACCGTTGTTTTGCCGGTGCCTGGGCCGCCCGTTATAACAAGCACCTTTTGATCGATGGCCTTCTCTATTGTTTCCCTTTGTCCGGCGTTGAGTTTGATGCCCCGGCGTCGTTCGAACCATTGTGATGCCTTTATTGCGTCAATCGGCGGCAGAAGCTTGAGCGACCTCTGAATCATGGTGAGCAAGGCGGCCGAGCCGGTTTCGGCAACGTAAAGGGTAGCGAGATAAACCGCCTCATCATCCTCAATAGTCTCCCTGATGATCTTCTTCTCGTCCAGAAGCATCGTCATTCCATCCCTGATGATCGATTCGGGGATTTCGAGCAGCTCCTTGCATCTGTTCATCAATGGCCCCATTGGATAGAATACGTGGCCTTCCGCCGCTGTCTCACCAAGGACATGGAGGGCCGCCGCCGCCGCGCGCGCGGGAGAATCGTGCGGAATACCCATCGTGCGCGCGATTGAGTCCGCCTGTTTGAATCCGATGCCATGGATGTCGGCCGCAAGCCGGTACGGAGTTTCTCGCACAATACGCATCGATGCGTTGCCGTATTCCTTTATTATCCTTGTCGCGTACGCCGGTGTTATTCCCTGGGCCTGTAAAAAAATCATTGTGTCCCGAAGTTCCTGATGCTTCTCCCAACTGGCTAATATCTTCTCCAGCGTTTTTCGCCCTATTCCCCGAACCTGACGAAGTCGCTGCGGCTCTTCGCTGATTATGCGGAGAGTGTCCTTGCCAAATTGCCTCACAATTCGCTCGGCCATTACAGGTCCGATTCCCTTAATCAGGCCCGAAGAGAGATATTTCTCCATGCCTTCGGCTGACGAGGGAGGAACGATCTCGTACCGCGTGACCTTGAATCTCCGGCCAAATTTGGGGTTGTCCTCCCAATTTCCATATGCCCGCGCGTGTTCGCTCTCCCGGATATCGGACATATAGCCGACGATGGTGATCGCCTGAGTGCCGCGATCGGGAAGCAGTCGGGCAACGGTGTAGCCATTTTCTTCATTGAGGTAGATAATTTTCTCTATTGTGCCCTCAATGATCTTTGTGTCTTCGTCTTTCATTGGATGTCGTTTTCGATCGGATCCCTTGCCGCTCCCGTTTCGACAACAGGAAGTGACTCATTATACGCAAAGAATTACAAGTGTTCAAATCTTTCCTTGTCCGAACAGGCTCTTTGACTTCGGGAATGGATATGGAATATCATGAGGCGTGGTCGGGCCTCCCACCATGGCGGCCGCGCGATCCCCCACGGTGCAATGCGGAAGTGTCGAATCGGCTGGAAACATGAACGAAACCGGTAAGAGCAAGAAGTCTCCCCCAATCGATCGGTACGATATCCTGGTGATGGCGGTGCTTGTCGCCATCATCCTTTTTTATTTCCGCCACCTTTTGTGGACAGACAAATACATCTATGGTGAACTGGATATAAGGCGCAGTCTCTACATCTTCAAAAAGGTCTCATATGAGATAATGCAGGGTGGCGGACTGCCTCTCTGGATACCTCATCTGTACTGCGGTATGCCGTTGCTTGGTGGCGTGCTTGTCACACCGTTTTATCCCCTCGATCTCGTTCTCATGCTCGCGAGGGTTCCCCTGAATATGGCGTTTAACTGGGATTTGCTTGCTCATCTTATTGCGGCCCAGGTTTTTTCTTACCTGTTTTTTCGACGACTGTTTGGACGAATTGCGGTTGCGGCATTCTGCTCCATGTGGTTCTGGAACTTCTTTTTCCTGAATTCGATCGCTACGGGTGACGCGCTGAACATAAGGGCAATGCTTCTTCTGCCGGTTGTCTTCTACTTCATAGAGGCGAGCCTGGGAGAAGAGGGGGGACGCCCGTCAAGCTTCCTGTTCGGTGCGCTTGCCGTGGGCATGATTATTCTCTGCGGAGGACTGCAGTTTGCGTTTTATGCGCTGGCGGCCGTTTCGATCTACGCGGCGTTCCTGCTTGGACTACGTATTCGCCGCGGAGAACAGGCCCTCCGCCCGCTGTTCGGATTTGCGGCCCTTATGGCTATTGGGCTGGCGATCTCGGCAGTGCAATTGGCGCCCGGGATGGAATATGGCCCTCTGAGTGTTCGGTCAACCGGTATTCCCTGGTTCAGAGTCTGGGCGCTTAAACCATATCAGGTTATTGACTATGTTCTTCCC
>CAYZZY010000047.1:0-14842 GCA_964482745.1 uncultured bacterium | reverse complement strand
ATCCTTGGAATCCGGGGCTTGAGGCCGAAGTGGAGGAGATAGCGGACGCGGGAGTTCGGCACGTGGTAGTCGCTGTTTTCGATGACGCGGACAAGCTGGCTTCGGGCAGGTTGACGTGCCTTGAAAAGCTCATGCCTGCGATTGAAAAAGGCGGATTCGAAAGTATCCTCATCGACACGACAGTCATGAACGTTGCGGCCATGGCGTTTTCCCTGCAGGCCGGCCGAGAGATAAAAGAACGTTTCGGGTTTGCGGTTGGATGCGCGCCATCGAACGGCACATACATGTGGAAAGAGCTAAGACAACTCGGCATCGGCTTTGCCGGAGCCGACGCGGGCGCGCACGCAGTAGCGGCGATGTTGTGGAATGATTTTCTTTTCTATGGGCCCATGACCGGCACCGAGCGCGTGTTTGGTGCGGTGGCAGCGGCGGAGTCGATCAAAACAATGTTCGGATATGCCGGGTCAGGCAAAGTCATCGCATCACCGGACCATCCGGCCAGGAGGTTGTTCGGCAAATTTATCGAAGAAATAGAATCGTAAGTATCAGTGCGACCAGGAGATTCAAGATGACCCCAACAAAGACAATACGTGAGAAAGTTCTTGATTTGCTCGAAGGCAAGAGGAACAGTGACACCTTATGTTTCAGCGGGATGGGCAATGTAACCGTCGAGGGAATGAAACAGACAGGCATTCGGTTTGCGGAATCTCACACGGACGCCGCAATGATGGCCACACTTGCCGCGAGTACGTATAAACTGTTTGGATTTCATTGCGCGGTCGTTCCGTTCGATGTCGCCATAGAGGCCGAACTGCTGGGCTGTCCGATCAATTATTACAAGCACGTCGATCCCGAGGAGATCCTGTATCCCACCGTCAAGGAAAAGAACGTCGCCAACGCCGGCGATATTAATATTCCTGAAGACATTTCAAGCGCGGGCAGAGTCCCGCTGGTCTCCGAGGCGATCGCCATGCTTAAAGATGACATAGGCGACGAGGCTCCGATAGGAACCTATATTCTGGGGCCGTTCACCATAGCCGGCCAAACGATGGAACTGAATGACCTGTTGAAGATGTGCCTGAAAAATCCGGATAAGGTGAACGAGATACTTGAAGTATATGCAGACCTGGTTATCCGGCTCGCGGAGGTTTTCTCCGAGGCCGGCGCGGACTACATCAATATTCGCGAAATGGGCGCCACATCAGACGTGCTCAGGCCGAAGCTGTTCACGAAACTTGTCGAGCCTCATCTCAAACGGATCTTCGAGAACGCGCCAAAGCCGCTTATCCTGCATATATGCGGCAAATCCAATCCCATCATCGAATCGATGAACAGTTGCGGCGCCGGCGCCCTCAGCGTTGACCAGAAGAACGATCTCAAGGAAACACGAAAAGTGATCGGAGACGAACCGGTTCTCCTGGGAAACTTTGATCCATACAACATTCTTGTCAAAGGAACGCCCGAGGACGTTGAACGGACAGTGCAGGAATGTGTAGAGGGCGGTGTTGATGCCATTTGGCCGGGCTGCGACATCTGGCCGACTGTGCCGAAGGAAAATATGGAAGCGCTCATGAGCGCAGTCAACAGTGTGAAAAGGCAATAGCATCGACCTGCGAAGCCGAGAAAGCCTTTAATAGCGAAAGCAAAGTTCACAGATCGCTCGGGAGAGGGATAAGTTTATTGAAAGAAGAGAATACCTCGGCATCATACGGAGGAAGAAATAATGGAAGAACGGCTTGAACATGGAATCGGGATGATTGCCGGCGCATGGCCGTTGGCATCTCAAAAATCAACGCTTCTTTTTATTCATGGATCGGTCGGCTCTAAGATGCAGTGGCGCGATCAGGTCACCGGCCTATCGGAAAGGGCGAACACCATCGCCATCGATTTACCCGGTCACGGAACAAGCAAGGGGCCGGGGAAGGATAAAGTGGAAGAGTACGCGCATGCGGTGCTTGAGTTCATCGATCATGTGAACATACCCAATCCGATACCATGCGGGCTCAGCATCGGCGGCGCCATCGCTCTGCATCTGCTGATCAACTTCAAAGAGCGGTTTCAGGCGGGAGTACTGGTGAATACCGGTGCCCGGCTCAGGGTCATGCCGATGATTTTTGAGGCTATAAAGAATGACTTCTCAACCTTTATCGAATCCATGCCCTCGATGTCTATCTCCTCGGAAGAGTTTGACCCGGAGAAACGACGCCTCCTGATAGAAGAGGTTCGGAAGAATGATCCGGATGTAATATATGGCAACTTCAAGGCATGTGATGCTTTTGACGTGATGGCACAGTTGAACGAAATCGATGTCCCGGTCCTGGTGCTGGCCGCGGAAGATGACAAGCTCACGCCGCCGAAATACTCACAGTATCTGAAAGACCGCATTAAGTCGGCAGACCTAGTGACCATCCCCGGCGCCGGTCATCTGTCTCCGGTCGAGAAACCGACAGAAATCAACGAAGCCATCACGGCGTTTCTGGATCGGAATGGACTATAAGCGCAGGGAAAAACGACCGAGCGGAAGTCTCAGCCTACAATCTTTTCGATGCCTCCAATTTGTTTGATCCAGTCCGAGAGCCCCCGCATGCCTTCATCTATGCTTACTGTCGGGCGATAGCCGAGCATTTGTCTTGCCTTCTCGCAGGAGAAAGTGAAGTTGAGCCCCATTATCGCCACTCCATACCGGGTCATCGACGGCGGCTTCTTTATAAAGGGAAGCTCATGATATTTTTCCACCACGGCCGCCAGAGCAAAGGCCAGACCGTAAGGGATTGATTTTGTCGGCGCCGGAAGGCCGGCCGCCTCAACCATTTTTCGCGTAAACTCGCCAACGGTGAGGTTCCTGTCATCTGCAACCAGAAACGATTCCCCCGATACATCTTCTTTTAGGGCGGCAAGCATAATCGCGTCAGTGACGTTATCGACGTGACTGGGCGAGATTTCCGATCGGCCCCTGTTGATGAGAAACAGTTGGTTTTGTTTCGCCATTTTGGCGATGGCCGGCAGCATCAGCTTGTCGCCGGGTCCCCAGATGAATGTTGGCCTGATTGCGCAGGCCCGCAGGCGACCGCTGCGGCCAGTCTCGAGTACCTCTTTTTCTCCAAGGGCCTTCGACTCTGAATAGGGATCCTTATATCGGGACGGATAGGAGGGATCGTCCTCACTTGCATTGACTCGTTCTGTAAAGTCAAACGTTGCCGACTGGCTGCTCACATAGACAAGTGCTTCAACTCCAGCTTTTTCACAGGCTTTAACGACATTCCTCGTGCCATCGCCGTTTATGGCATAGTATTCACTCCGGGGGAAGGTTCCGATTCCCACCGCCGCCGCGCAGTGGTAGACATGATCCATGCCATGAACCGCCTTCATGACTGCGTCGGAGTCTCTTACATCGCCTTCCGCAAGCCCCACACCCATTTTTTTCAAGGAAGCACTGTTACTGCTTTTTCGGACAAGGCCGCGAACCGCGTCCCCTCGCGCCACCAGTTTTTTGACAAGGTTAGTTCCAACAAATCCAGTGGCGCCTGTCACCAGACTATTCATTTTTTACCCCCTACAGTCGGAGCTTCATGAATGTCATAAATCGAAGGCAAGGTTGTTTCAAATTCAAGGTTTGCTTCGATTGCTTTTTTTCTAAAGCAATTCCGATTCCATTTGCGCTATTGAGGAGTCGAGCGCGTCGACGATCATGTCAATCTCTTCCTTTGTTATTGTGAGCGGCGGCGCAATCTCGATGTTTTCCAAGCCGGCCCTGGTGAAGACACCTTTTTCCCATGTGAGTTGTTCGATTCGATGCGTGCTCTCCATCGGGACGTCGCCAATTTGCTCTTTTGTCTGCCTGTCTTTGACTATCTCGACAGCGGCCACCAGACCGAGGCTCCTGATATCGCCCACCGATTTGTGATCGTAGAGACCTTTGAGACGGTCTGCCAAATAGATACCCATCTCTGCCGCGTTTTCGACAAGATTATTATCTTCTATGAATTTCAGGTTCGCCAGACCTGCGGCACAGCCGACCGGATGATTGTTGTAAGTGAAGCCGTGCAGGAAGGGCATCCACTCCGGGACTTCATTGGCCATCGTGTCGAAAATCTCGTTGCTGATTATCGAACCGCCGAGCGGGATATAACCGCTTGTCAGGGCTTTTGCGGTGGAGACGATGTCCGGACGCAGATCCCAATGCATGCTGCCGAACATTTTTCCCGTTCGCCCGAAACCGGTGATAACCTCGTCGGCGATAAGCAGCACGTTGTATTTGTCGCAGATTTCGCGGACCATCGGCCAATATTCTTTGGGAGGAATGACCACGCCTCCGGCGCCAATGACGGGCTCACCTATAAAGGCGGCAATGGTATCCGGACCTTCCTTTTGAATTACTTCTTCGAGTTGTTTTGCACAGCCTATCCCGCATTCGGGATATTCAAGGTTCAGTTCACAACGATAACAGTATGGCGCCATGATATGGACGAATCCGGGTGATGGCGGATCAAAGAACATCTTGAAAAACTCTATCCCTGTCGCCGATAAGGAACCTATGGTGACGCCGTGATAGGCATAATTCCGTGAAATGATTTTCTGCTTCTCGCTTTTCCCTTGCACCGCCCAATACATGCGGGCTATCTTGAAATTGGTGTCGTTGGTCTCAGAGCCGCCGCATGTGAACAGGGCGTGGCCCATATTCCATTCTTCCGGCATCAGGCTGACGACCTTTGCCGCAAGCTCGACGGCAGGTGGCGAAGTGAAACCGAAAAAGGGAGCAAAGTATTCGAGCTTGTCCAGTTGCTCCTTGATTGCGTCAATCACAGGTTTCTGTCCGTGCCCGATCGCCACGTTCCACATGCTTGAGAACGCATCAAGATATTCCTTTCCATCGATGTCTTTAACACGGGTGTTGTTGCCCTCGACAATGAACCGTGGGCCTTCTTCTTGTGTCTTTTTCAGTTCGGAAAAAGGGTGGAGGGTGTACTTGCGATCCAGCTCTCTCAATTCATCTTTCGACTTCATCTCGATCTTCCTCCTCAATTTAAGCCTGTGGGGTGCCAATGGGATCAATGTTCACTCTGTTTATGAGCGATTCTTGCCGTAATCCTTACTCCTCTCCGTTCATCCGATCGAACCATGTGCCGTCCTGGCAATAATGCCCTCTTGAAGGGGCTCATTCAGGCGGACAAAAAAGGCGTTGTAACCAGCCACCTTCACTACCAGATCTCGATATTTATCGGGCTCTTTCTGGGCGGCCCTGAGTGTTTCTGAGGAAACCGTATTAATTTGTATATGGTAAGTCTTCTGATCGATAAACGTCCTTATAAAGTCCACTAACGTTTTCACATTGCCGTCTTTAAACACCGACGCGTCTATTCTCATATTGTGTATTACCCCGCCGAGTAATTCGACATTATCTATCTTGCTCATAGATTTTAAAACCGCTGTCGGGCCTTTTATGTCGCTTCCGGCGCAAGGTGACCATCCATCAGACAGTGGCTGCCAGGCTAATCGGCCTGAAGGAAGCGCCCCGATCACCATGCCGCATGCTATATATGCCGCAAGTGGGGACCCGCCGGGACAGCAGTGGCCGCCGCGCGTGTTCTTTTGCTTCACCATCTCAGACGCGTACACATGACTTACATAGGTTGTTTGCTCGTCGGCATAATCATCATCGTTTCCAAACTTGGGCGCCCTGAGCAACATCTGGCGTATCTCTTCATAGCCTTCAAAGTTATTGTTCAATGCATCACATAACTGATCCATAGTGATCTTCTTGTCCTCGAACACAAGCTTCTTGATCGCGGCCAGGGAATCGCCGACATCGGGCGCGCCGGCGCCAACCACTCCCGTGTTGAAGTTATAATGGGCGCCGCCCAATTCTCTCGGCTTTCCCTTTTCAATGCAGTCTTCGATTAATGCCGACTCATACACTGTTGGAAACAACTCGGCAGCGATTCTCTCCTCGATGTTGCTGGTGATAGCTCGATTTCTTCGAATCCAGGCGACCTGCTTATGAAATGCCTGCTGCACTTCGTCGAAGGATTTGAATTGCCTGGGGTCGCCTGTCTCCAGCCCCATTTTTCTGCCGTAGATCCGGCTCATGCCATTCGTCATTACGAATTCCAAGGCGGCAGCAAGGTTGCAGAGAGCGGAGAAATAATTGTAACCGGAATCCAGGCCGGGAATTCCGAGTTCAATGCACCCGACGGGGCAAGCGGATCTGGCATGCTCCAGCGTGATCGGAGGTCCACCCAGGGTTCCGCGCGCAAGGGCCTGAGATATGAGGACTTCGTTATTGATAAACTGCGGGTGACCTGTTCCCAGCGCGCAGAGCTGGCAGGCTTTAATAAGCAGATCATCGGGTGTCTTGCTGTGAAGTAGAATCCCGAGAATGGGTTCTTCCAGTCGGGTGTGCATCATGGCCTCAATGAACATGTACGACAGCTCATTTGTGGCATCGCTTCCATCGGGTTTGAAACCGCCCACGCTGATATGGTGGTATTTATTTGTCTGGTTGAGGTTAAGCTTGATGCAATAGCAGTCAATGAGTTCCTGGGCTTCTTCTTTGGTTATCCGCCCTTCCTTTCTATCCCTTTGGTAGTACGGATAAAGATATTGGTCGGCCCGCCCCGGGGTCACGCTCCACTGGAACGGGGTCTCCCAGAACAGGAGAGTCCAAGCTAGGTAGAATGATTGCAGTGCTTCGTAGAATGTTCTTGCCGGGTTTGCCGGCGCCCGATCGCATACCTCGGCAATTTTCAGAAGCTCTGCTTTCCTTTCGGGATTGTTCTCCTTTTCGGCAAGCGACCGTGCCTCCGCGGCAAATCTCTCCCCAACTTCGGCCGCCGCTTCCATGGCCGTGATCACACCTCTGACGAAAGGCATCTTTTCAAGATCGTCAGGGGCTTCAGGATCGAGCCTGGAAAGTTTCTCCTCCGCCTCTCTCTTTATGCCAAGGAACCCCTTCTTGAGCACATTTTCCAGGCCCACGCAATTGTGGCCGTAATGCGGGCCCACCGCGGCGGCGTATACCAGAGAAGGTCGTGGTGGATATTCGTCGGGGTCGGCGAACAGCAGGTCAGCAAGTTCGGGGGGGAATTGCGACAGGGCGCGACCCTGCCTGGTCTTTTCATAGTTGCCCTGCCCCTTCCAGTATGGAATGAGATCTTCTCTCAGTGTTCTCTTCTCCTCATCGCTGAATGCGTTGAGATCATAATTCTCAGAACTGGTTACATTAAGGATCTGGCCTGCTTCCAAAGCCGGACCGTCGGCGGGGCTGATATTGTCGCACCAGGGCCTGACGCTGTGGCGTCCCACAATAAGCTCGTCGGGAGATATGTCAATCGGCATCTCTCTCGCAATCGAAGCGAAGACTTTTGCCCTGCGGATTACCATCTGCTCGCCTTCTGTCTCTTTCATTACCCTGGTTTCGATAGCCGCTCTATCAATCGATGCCGTAGGTTTGAGACGCAGGAATGCTTCCCTGAGCCTTTCAACCCTGGGTGTCGGCTTCATTTCTAGTATCTTTTCCAGCATATCCAGCATTGCAGACCTCCTGCCTTCAAGAGGACGAACCAAAATTTCAAATTTGCCCGCCTATCTGAGCTGCTACCCCACAGGATTCGATTATCTCCTTAAGCCTTTTCATATGGCCGTTACCCGGCGGTTCAAGGCCTATGAGTCGGTATTTCCTTCCCAGTTCAGCATATGTTTGCGTGCCAAGTTGATGGTAGGGGAGAAGCTCTATTCTTTTAAGATTCTCTCCCAGTTTGGCGGCAAATGCCGCTGTGAGTACCATATTATCATCAGAGTCGTTATATCCCGGCACTATCGGAATACGTATGATCGTAGATCGCAAGGCGGATATTTTTCCAGCGTTTTCCAGGATCAATTCGTTGGAGACGCCTGTGAGATCCTTGTGGATGAGAGCATCCATATGCTTAATGTCAAGATACACCAGATCCAGATGCGCAAGCAATTTTTCAAGATTCTGCCATTCCACGTATCCGCAGGTTTCCATGGCAGTATGTATATAGTGTCGATGGCATTTTTCTAGAAGTTCCGCGGTAAAATCATGCTGCATTGTGGGCTCGCCTCCACCCGTTGTGACCCCGCCGTCCGAGCGCCTGTAGAATGCACTGTCCCTTTTCACCTCTTCGAATAGCTCATCAACTGTCATAGGGATTCCCACAGACTCCAGGGCATTGTTGGGGCAGGCTTCGACGCATTCGCCACATCCGGTGCAACCTTTCCGGTCGATTCTTATGCCTTCCTCTTCAGACATCATCATCGCTTCGGTCGGGCAGGCGCCTATGCATTTGCCGCACTTCTGGCAGGTGGTCGCATCGTAGAGGATCTCGGGGGATCGTTTCTGGGTTTGGGGCGAAGAACACCACAGACATCTCAAAGGACATCCCTTCATGAAAACAAGGGTCCGGATGCCCGGGCCGTCATGAAGCGCGAAGCGTTCTATACCTGATATCAGCCCTTGCAGTTGCTCCAAAACCATCAAGTCCTTGCGTTGAGTCATCTACGAGGGTAAACTGACTGGGCGGTCACCCAGTTAATTTTTATACCACACCCACAGGCAGAATGTCAAGTGATTTTCACCACAGGATGATGTTGATCGAAAGGGAGGAGGGTACACTTTTTGAGGGCCGGAAAGGTGAAACTTCGAATGAAAGCGAATTCTGTGAGGTGACGGTCCTTTTTGATACCACAAAGAATGACTTCTCAACCTTCGTCGAATCCATGTCCTCGATGTCTATCTTCTCGGAACAGTTTGATCCGGAGAAGCAGTTTCGCCTGATCGAAGAGGCTCGGAAGAATGATTCGGGTTCTCAGAAACTCCCGAAATTGAACTTCTCCAGCATTGCTTTGTGCAGGAGGTGTTCCCAATCATAGTCGACGCGCGCCTGTATTTCGGCGATTTGCTGGTCTGTGAGGTGAGAGAAGCGGCCCTGCAAAGAGAGGTACTCGGCGACCGGTTTGCCCTCGGGCTCTATATTGATCACATAGTCCTCTCCGTCATACACTTCATATATTGGAAAGATCTTGCAGTGAGTTGCGAGTCGGGCAAGTTTCACGGTCAATTCTGAAGAGTATTTCCATCCTGATGGGCAGGGGGCCAGAACGTGCAAGAACTTTGTCCCCGCAATGGTCCTGGCTTTCTTAAACTTGCTGATCAAATCGTCCGGAAATCCGATTGATGTGGTGGCGACGTAAGGAATCTTGTGGCCTGCCAGGATCTGCACGATATCTTTCTTGGGCGTTTCCTTGGGATAGAGTTCCGGCGTTGTGGTGGTCCACGTATGCATCGGCGTGGCCGAACTTCGCTGGATTCCCGTGTTCATGTAGGCCTCATTGTCGTAGCACGTGTAGATAATGTTTTCGTTTCGCTCGACCGCGCCGGAAAGCGATTGCAGGCCGATATCAAACGTGCCTCCGTCACCGGCCCACGTGAGGACATTGATACCGCTTTTGCCTTGAATGTCCAGGGCGGCCCTGACTCCGGAAGCGGTTGAGCCGCCGGTCTCGAAGGCCGTATGGAAAACAGGGACTTTTAAGGCCGAATAAGGGTAAGGCCCCGAGATGACGGACCAGCATGAAGCCGGTATGACAACGATTGTTCGGGGTCCGAGAGCTTTCAGCGCGTGCCTCATCGCGATGACGGCGCCGCAGCCCTGGCATGCGTAATGGCCGGAGCATACCAGTTCTTCTTCTTGAGTCTTCTTGTTCTTCATGCTTTCAGCCCGATCCATTCGAAATCCTTTTCAGGCGCATCGGCCTTTTCCGCTGCAGCTATTGCTTCCTCAATGGTGGCCGGAGTAATGTCTCGCCCGCCGAGTCCGGCGACAAACCCGAATACGTGCGGCCTGTCGACCTCGTTGCAGAGCGCCGCCTTCAGTTCCTGTGCGAAAATGCCGCCCTGTCCAAATGAAATATTCCGGTCCAGGACGGCGACCTTTTTGCACCCCCTCAGGGCCTCGCGAATCTCGTCAGCCGGGAACGGCCGAAACATACGGATATTTATCTTGCCTACAAGCTTTCCGCTCTCGCGAAGTTTGTCGATAACGACCTGTGCCGTACTCGATGCCGTCCCGGATGTCACCAGTATGAGGTCTGCCTCGTCGCACCTGTATTGTTCCACGACTCCGTAACGTCTGCCAAAAACTTTCTCGAAAACCTCATACACCTGCGGGAGGATAGTATGTACCTCTTCGGTCGCCCGTTCGATTTTCTCCCGCATCTCCATGTAATACTCGGTTGTGGTCAATGAACCGAAAGCCAGAGGATTATCGACATCCAATTTGACCTCCGGCTCATATGGCGCGAGAAATTCATCGACCTTTTCCTGGTCCGGGATGTCCACGGCTTCATAGGTATGCGAAAGAAAGAATGCGTCGTAGACGACCATCACAGGAAGCGAGACCTTCTCGGCCAGGCGATAGGCTATCAGGATCGAATCAAGAATTTCCTGGTTGCTCGTGCAATAAAACTGAAGCCATCCGGTATCGCGCTGTGCGAGCGAATCCGTCTGTTCGGCCCATATGTTCCATCCGGGGGCGAGCGCGCGATTCACTTCTGCAAGGACAATCGGCAGCCTCGCGCCTGCCGCCCAATGGAGCAACTCGTGCATGAGCGCAAGACCTTGAGATGAGGTGGCGGTGAACGCGCGGCTGCCGGTTGCGGATGCCCCGATGCAGCAGGCCATGGCTGAATGTTCCGATTCGACCTTTATGAATTTTGCCTTTAATCTGCCGTCGGCGCACATGTTGGAAAGCTCTTCGACTATCTGGGTCTGCGGCGTGATTGGATAAGCGGCGATTACCTGTGTCTTCGCGAGCATCACGGCGTACGACACAGCATGGTTGCCCATTATCACTTTCTTCATTTGCGGATTTCCTCGCTGATCGACATGGCATCGCGGGGACATTCATGGACGCATATGCCGCAGCCCTTGCAATAGTCGTAATCTATCGAATAAGTACCTTCGTCGTCTCTTTTTACCGCGATATCGGGACAGAATACGAGGCAGTTGTCACAGGAGACGCATACACCGCAGTGGAAACAGCGGCGCGCCTCGTCACCGGCGGCCTCCGTCCCTATGCCGGAATGAATCTCCGCGAAGTTCTTCTCCCTTTCGCGCAGTGGCAGCATCGGAATGCGGGCGCGGGGCCTGGATTCGAAATAGTCGAGATTGAGTTCCTCGTATTTGACGATGTTGGCCGTTAAATAGTCTGCTGGATCTATCCCCGAGCCGCCGAGGTATTTGTCAATTGACAGTGCAGCGCGACGGCCGGAACCGATTGCGTATGCAACAGTCCTCTGCGGAGAGGTGATGTCTCCTCCAACGAAGACGCCATTGGATAAGACATTCACACCTCCGTTTGATTCTCCTGACATCGCGTGAAACAGCAGATCGGCGCCAGGGAGTGTATCGTCGGGTCGTTCGCCTGCCGCAACAATAACGGCATCGGCTTCCAGTGGGAAGTTCGAGCCATCGATCGGAGACACGCTCCTGCGGTCGCTGTCATCGATTTCACCAAGCTTGTTGCTGACGCATTCGACAAGTGTCAACGATCCATTCTCGCGGATGAATTCCACAGGCTGTGTAAGGAACCGTATTGCGACACCTTCTTTTTCCGCTTCCTCCACCTCGGGCTCATAGGCGGGCATCTCGGCGCGCGAGCGGCGGTATAGAACGGTTGGCGAGGCTCCAAGCCTTAGCGCAGCCCGGGCCGCATCGATTGCAGCGTTGCCTCCGCCAACAACAAGCACCGTGCCTTTGATATCAGGTGCAGCGCCGCTGTTGACGTGCTTGAGGAATGATAGTGCCTCTATCACGCCTTTGCCGTTTTCACCCGGTATTCCGAGCAGAGTACTTATGCCAAAGCCGGTGGCCAGGAATAATGCGTCATGATTTCCGCGAGTCTCTTCGAGATCGCTTACCCGCGTGCCGACGCGAACATCCAGTCCTAATTTAAGAATATCGTCTATCTCTTCATCGAGGACATCCTTCGGCAGACGATATTCCGGAATACCGTATCTGAGCAGGCCGCCCAGATCGGCCTCGGCCTCGTAGAGCGTGACGGCATGCCCGCGAAGGGCAAGATGATATGAGCACGTGAGGCCGGCCGGCCCTGAGCCGATTATGCCGACGGATTTTCCGGTGAGGAGTATTTGTCTGCGAGGATTTTGGTCAAGACTGCTTGCGTGATCGGAGACGAATCGCTCGAGCGCATGTATTGCAATGGATCGATCGAATTGCCCGCGATTGCATTCGGTCTCGCAGGGATGGAAACATACCCTCCCGCACACGCGCGGGAACGGATTGACCGCCTTTATGAGTTGCCACGCCTCGACATATCTCTCATCTTCGATCAATCTGATCCATGCCTCTATACGCTCGCCGGCGGGACAGGCTGCGATACACGGCGAAAGCTTCTCTTCGTATCGCGGTCGCAGATAACGCCAACTGCCCGTTAGATTATTGAGAACTCCCGCCTCGGAAATGGGACTCTGCCTGTTCTTGGGATTCATGCCTTTTTCATCGCTTCATTCAGGATATGAGTTTCGCCATATGCATCGCGCGCCGCCGCCGCGTTTTCTTCAGCGCCTTTGGGGACGCCGCCCCGGATGGATTCGGCAACTGATTCAATACTTACCAGTCCCGTTGCGCGTGCAAACGCGCCGAGGATCGCGGAGTTTACTATCGGATTCGAGTTGGTGCCAAGGCCATGGCGGATTGCAATTGCGGTTGCGTCGACCGTTGCGACCATAAATTCTCCATATTCGGAAGCATCGAATTCCTCGCAAGGAATATTAATCAGCATGGTGCCGCCGGTTTTCATGCCGCTGGTAACACCTACCTCATTAATGAGGGTGGGATCCAGCACGATAACTATATCCGGATCGTAAATGTTGCACCTCAGATATATGTGGGCATCGTCGACGCGCGTGAAAGCCGTGACGGGCGCTCCGCGCCTCTCGACGCCAAAGGCGGGGAAAGACTGTACGTGCTTGTCCTCACGAAAAAAGGCGTCAGCCAGGATCTTTGCTGCAACTACTGACCCCTGCCCGCCTCTTCCATGAAATCGTATCTCCATCATGACTGCATCACCGTATTTGATTCACGTACTATTCCTCAGGATAGATAACAATGACGGCACGTGCCCTGATATTCCCTTTCCCGATGAATGCGTGAGGGATGTTAGAGTCGAAGTAAAGGCTGTCGCCATACTCGAGGCGCACGACATCGTCTTCGGCATGGAATTCAAGTTCGCCTTCGAGAACAAAAACGAATTCTTCGCCCTTATGGCTGAGCGGCGCCACCTCTTCATCTATATCGACATCGAATTCTACGAGGAACGGCTCCATATGCCTTTTTTCCAATCGGAAGGCGAGGGCTTCATATGAATAGCTGAGCGGAGACTTTCCCGGAGCGGGCTTGCGCGAGACCTTTTTATGCTCTCCCTTTCTTACAACCTCATATCTTTTGCGGGGAGCCGCATCGACGAAGAAATCTCCGATATGAGTGTCGAGCGCCTGTGCTATCTTGAGCAGTGTGGCGACCGGAGGCGTCACCGCCCCGCTTTCTATCTGGGAAAGCACAATTGATGTGAGCGAGGCCTTTTCCGCCACGTCTTCTATAGATAACTTCTTCGCTTCGCGAATTGTCCTGATTTTGTTTCCGAGTCCCAGCTCTTTCACATCCGTGTTTTTATCAGGCATGTGCTCGTTCCTCCCTTGTTCGTTTGTAGCTGAATTATACCACCTCTTTTCCCGCTTCCACAACTGGATGTTAAGACCGGTGGCATTGAAAGTCTGAAATGCGAATAAACGGGTATTCTTTAGTGGTGGGGGAGTGACATGTAGAGAAAGCCCAAGCTTCCGGAGGGTGAAGAATAGAAAACGGATTATTGACTCTCTCAGAGCGATATTTAAACGATCGGATGGGTGGAAGCTTCACTTTTTAGGATTGAGAAAAGTGCAACTATTGAAGGAAGTGATATTGGCCCACAAAGTACAACCGTTATTTCTTGCCATACCCTTCGCCCTGGCGAAGATCCGCATCAAAGCTGAAAGGCGGCATGCCGGTTATTCCGGTTGAGATCGCAGACGGACATACGTATTTTTCGATGTGCTCGACTACCAGGTCGGTCCCGGTAAAGTGGTCGACATAGGGCGGCATTTTGGGGTTATAAATGGAATCGGTCAGGTCTCGGACCAGCATGACGTTCTTTCCATACCTCGCCCAATTGCGCAGTCCGAAGGTCCGGCGTGCCACGCACATGTTGGTATGAACGCCTACAAGAAGTACGTTTTCGATGCCACGCTCCTCAAAAACATTCCAGATCTCAGCGCCCTTATCGCTGATCACGTCCCGGCCAAAAGGCGTCTCCATGATGGAATAAGCAAGGTCACAGCCTTCGATCCCAGGTCCACCAGGTGCTGTCCAGTTCATTCTTTGCGTGACTCGAGTCTTGGTATCAAACATGGAAAAGCCGTCGTGGTGCTTGGTGGTAAATGCAAAGACTTCAACGCCGGAACGCTTGAAGAAATCCATCCACTCCTGTGCGTCAAAGCCCTCCGGGTTCCAGGTTTTGTAAAGCTCCTGGTACTCTTGCTTCTTTTTCTTTGACATCCTGAGAAAAGGCCACGACGCGTCAGGGAGTCCCCGGATTGAATAGATTCCCCAGTGGATGCGGATGCCGAACTTGGTATCTCGAAACGCCTCGTAGGCCTCCTGCGAGGCGTGCTCATAATCAGAATCCGGGATGTCCTCCACATAGTCCTTTACTATCCTGTAATGCACATCGGTCCGCGGTAACCGGGTGCCGCCCTGCGCCGGAGT
>CAYZZY010000046.1:0-14853 GCA_964482745.1 uncultured bacterium | reverse complement strand
CCATGCCGGAATTGTGAAAACATTGATAGACCACGGCGCTGATCTAAGTGCCAGAGAAAACCAATATGGCAGGACATGTTTGGGGTGGGCCATACAGCAGGGCCATACAGAAATCGTGCAATTGCTCAAAGAAGCGGGGACAAAGGAATGATTGAATTCATTTTTGTCCGAATCAGTCTTGCTTGCATGTGCCCCAAATTCACCATACGCCGCTGATACATCCCCCTCCGATATGGGACCCATGGCGATGTCATCTTCTCCCGCCAAAACTAATTACAATGTTTGACTTCGATTGCGGTTCCACATATAATTGACGGACTGAATGGGAAGGTAGGCGTGCTGGTGTGCGCACCGGACTTCAAATCCGGGTTAGGGGCCGCGAGAGCTGTCCTGGGTAGGTTCGATTCCTGCACCTTCCCGCCATCTTTTTTTCGTTCACTACGACAATATCCGGAGGGAGGGGAAGCACCTTGGTAAACGCAGGCGAGTGGGTTTATAAACATTCTCTTCGAAGGCCGCAGACCGAGGCCGTCATTGTCGATGACAAGCGATTCACCTATGCCGAACTGAACGCGAGGGTGAACCGCCTTGCCAACGCGCTCACCGGCATGGGCATAAAGCAGGGCGATCGTGTGGCCGCGCTGCTGTTCAACTCGAACGAGTACGCGGAAGTCGTATTCGCGCTCGCGAAGCTGGGGGCAATCATCGTGCCGCTCAATTACCGGCTTGCGCCTCCCGAACTCGAGTACATATTGAACGACAGCGGCGCGAGGGTGATCGTTTTTTCAACCGACCTGTCATTTATGCTCGAAACGATCCGGGAAAACATCGGTGTCGAGAGGTATGTGCGCGTCGGAGGCGAAGACACTCAGCCGGATGAAGACTACGACAAACTGCTTGCGGGCGCATCCGACGCGGAACCGCTCATCGCGCCCACGACCATCGACGATCCGCTTATCATAATGTACACGTCGGGAACGACCGGCCGGCCCAAGGGCGCCGTTCTCACTCACGGAAACGCGCTGTTCGCATCGCTGAATGCGGCGCAGCATTCGGGCATCGGCCAGGGCGCCACATTCATCGGCACGCCGATGTTCCATGTGGCAGGGCTCACGGTCCAGGCGTTTCCGGCGATCTACCAGGGCCAGACCATTGTGTTTCAGCGCTATTTTGACCCCGAACATGCGCTCCAGTTGATCGAACGCGAACGAGTAGGGGGAAGCATGTTGGTGCCGGCAATGCTCCTGTTCATGTCGCAGGTAAGCGGCTTCAATGACTACGATCTGAGTTCCATCGAAGGGATATTTATCGGCGGCGCGCCATGTCCGGTCCCGCTTCTCCGCACCTATCTCGACCGCGGTGTGACACTCAGGCAGGGATTCGGGATGACGGAGAACAGCGGGTCGGGAATCCTGCTCGATTCGGAGGATATGGAGCGCAAGATCGGCTCATGCGGCAAACCGATGTTTCACTGCAACGCCCGCGTGTGGGACACGAACGGGAACGACACAAAGCCCGGCGAGGTCGGCGAACTCATGCTGCGCGGTCCGGTCGTGATGAAAGAATACTGGAACATGCCCGAACAGACGGAACAATCGTTTACCGATGGCTGGTTCCATACCGGCGATCTCGCGAAGATCGACGAAGAGGGCTATTTCTACATTGTCGAGAGAAAGAAGGATATGCTGATCACCGGCGGCGAGAACGTCTATCCGGCGGAGGTGGAGGAAGCAATCATAGGACATCCGAACGTTGCCGAAGTGGGAGTCATCGGCGTGCCCGACGAGAAGTGGGGGGAAAGCGTGCGCGCGGTCGTCGTTGCGATGCCGGGCCAGACACTGACCGTCGAAGAGATCCAGGAATTCTGCCGGGGCAAGCTTGCGAAGTTCAAGATACCCAAATCAATCATCTTTGTGAACGAACTGCCACACAATCCGGCGGGCAAGATTCTCAAAAGAGTGATGAGAGAGGAATACGGCGGCGCTACATAGACGCCGGCGCGGAAACAACCGCGACACCGGCGAGCGAGATATCGATCGAGACTATATTGCCGGCTTCCACCGGCGCCATGCCGCCCCACACGCGTACGCCGTCCGCGTAAACTTCAAGATAATGTTCGCCTGGTGTCAATCGAGAGAAAACCGATTTCCCCGAATAGTCGGTTTCCAGGAGAAAGGCGCCGTCAAGAGTCAGCATCACGCCCGCGACGGCATTCCCGTCAGCGTCCATTACCCCGACTTCAATCTCTCCGCTCCGCTTTCTGCTCAGGCCGAGGTTCTCGAGGATACCGCAATAGAGCGCGTAGGCCTCCCTTCGAGCCGCGCTCGGATGCCGGAGTCTCTCTTCCATCTCATGGGTGGCCGGTCTCGGTCCTATGACAATAACCGCAGGACTCGCCGTGTGCGTAAGCACAAAGGTGGCGCCCGGTTCGAGGGATGTTTTATCGGCGATCCCGCGATTCAATAGCGCACCGGCGATCGATTCCGCAAGCTTTTTTCCGTCTTTGCTCGTCGGATAGTGAATGACTTTCACCCGGCCTGATCCGGCTTCTTCCATTATCTTTCCGCTTGCGGGTCCGCCTTGTCCATGGCCGATCGAGATGAACCACTCGGCGCCGAATCTCTCGGCGAGTTCAACCCTGCGAAGCGCGCTCACCGTTTCGTCGAGTTCGCGCGTGAGAACGACCTCTGCGCCTGAAGCCCGGAGGAACCGGGCGAGGTGTCGTGCTACATCGAGGTTCAGGTCCGAAGCGCGAACGCCCGTCGGCCCCGTTGTTCCTTTTTCCTCGCCACCGAATTGCGGGTCGAGGGCAAATCTTTTTCCGAACAGTATTCCTCCGGCGACGGGCTTCAGCCTTATGACATGCATGGCGGAGAAGTCGGGGCGTGCAATCCAACAGGGTTCATACCCTTCCCGCAGGAACGTAACGCGTAAGCTTCCACCTGTCGCATCCTCGATTTCATTGCCAGACACCGCAAAATAGCCCGTATGGTCGCTGTGCCCCAGCGGAAGGTCCCCGCTCTGGACCAATACATCCTCGACCGGCAGGCCTGTAACGGCATCGAGCATTTTCGCCGCGAATAATTTCGGAGCGCCTTTTCTCATGGTCAGCTTCAAGCTGTGTTTCAATCCGGAGGCGTTCGCGGTCACGTTGATTTCTCCCTCACCGGTGTTTTTGCCGGGGAGGAGATAGGAGAACGCTTCGCCGTTTCGTGTGAGAGCGACCGGGGCGGAGAGGCGGCCGACCGCCGTCGCAAACTCTACCTGTGTGCCGTCGGCGACAGGCAGGAGATCGGAGTCGAACACGCGGGCCTTCAGGCGGATCGGTGTCTCGGAACCGGATATTATATCGGTGAAATTGGCGGTCAGAAGGACATACCCGGGAGGCATTGCGATCTCGATTTCATTCTGTCGAGGTTTTGCCGCGTTTCCGTCTACATTGCAGAGGGAGATCCGAACAACGTGTTTCCCGTTGCTGAGTCTTGCGGGGGGTAAGTACTTGACCTGTGACGTCTCTCGATCAAATTCCGCGCGAACAGGCGACCCATCGAGGAGCATTACTATCGAGTTCGGATCTATTGGGATACCGCGATCCGCAATGGTCCGTGCAGTAATAATCGGGCGGGGATCATTGGAAACGACGCCGGCCGGCTGGATATCCTCTATTACCGGCACGCCTTTCGAGAAGTACTCGGCGATGCCCAGAAGATATGCCTGCGCCTCTAACCGCTGCATCGGCGCGAGACCGAGCCGAAAGGAATTGTCTTTATGCGAGATATAGGAAGGCTCTCCGAGTACTGCCGCTGTCGCAGTTTCCCTGAGCACATGGAAGTTGCCAGGCGATATGAGGTTATCCGGCTGATTGAGGCTGACGGCCAGTTGCCGGTGGATCGATTTCGCCACGTCCAGCGATGGGCCCGGATCGCTCATCTTGAAGTATGTTTCGAGCGAGTTCTTTTTCTTGTCGGGAAGCACGTCGGCGTTATGGTGAAGCGACAGGAACAGGTCGGCTTCGTGAAACTTCCCCAATTCCGCCCGCGCCTGCAGGTCTTTTTTCAGATCGAGGTCATTGCCCTGATAGACGACAGAATCCGAGATCCGCGTGAGGTACGCGTCGGCTCCTGCCTGTTTCAGCATTCCCCACAGATACATTCCAACCCCGAGATTGACGTCGGCCTCGCGAAGATTGTTCGGGCCGACGGCCCCCGGAAAGACTCCGCCATGGCCGGGATCGATCACAATGCGCTTTCCTTTTAACGCTTCAAGGTCGATCTCTGTCGGAAGTCCTCGCAGGGCGAACTGGCCGTAATCAAGAGGTGCTTCGGTGGTGATGACCTGCGGCTTTCTCGCGCAGCCTGCAAAAGCAATACACGCGCAGAGAACAATGGCCATCGACAGCCTGGCTCCGGCCGCTGAAGGTTTTTTGGCCGATATCGGCATCAGTTTGTCTCTCATGGCACTATTTTCCCGAGCACTACCGGCCTTGCGGCCCCCGTGGCGGATGGAATGTTCGACGGATTCCCGCTCATCGTTTCATTCGCCAGAATGGCGAAGCCGATTGCCTCTTTTGCGTCGACCGGAATACCGAATTCGTCTGACAGCCGAACGGGAATCGGTTCGAAAAGCGCTCGAATTGATTCTACCAGATAATTGTTCCGGCTGCCACCGCCGCTCAGAATTATCTCGTCGACGCGTGCCCTGGGAAACACAAATCGCTCATAACCGATCTTGATCGAGCGGGCGGTAAACGCGGTAAGAGTGGCCAGCATATCCCCATGATGGTCCGGCGGAGTTACGGAGATGAGCTTGCGCACAAGATCGTTCCCGAAGACCTCGCGACCGGTAGTCTTCGGAGGTGGTGTCTTAAAATACGGATGCTCGAGCAGGTTGCTGAGAACTTCCTCTTCGACCTTCCCGTCTCGCGCGAGGGTTCCTCCGTCGTCGAACTGTTTGCGGTTGTCGGTTATAGATCGAACGAATTCGTCTATCAGAATATTGCCCGGGCCCGTGTCAAAGGCAAACACGCCCTCGATCGATGGTGTCACCACCGTTACGTTCGCGATCCCTCCGATATTCTGGAGGGCGCGTATCCGTTCGGGATCTCTGAACAGGAGAAAATCTGCATAGGGGATAAGCGGGGCGCCGAATCCGCCCGCGGCGACGTCGCGCACCCGAAAATCAGCGACGGTCACGACACCTGTTTTCTCGGCAATAACGCTCGGTTCGCCCACCTGGAGCGTTGAGCGCCGGGGCGGTTCTGCATCAGGCATATGATAGATGGTCTGCCCGTGCGAGCCTATGAGATCAACGTCCGAGGGTTTCTTTCCCGCTTTTCGAATCACGTTCAGTGCGGCATCAGCAAACAGATCCCCAAGGCGAAAATTCATTTCGCACACCTGCTGCGTCGTGCCGGCGTGAAGATTCCTGACGGCTTCGGCCACGTCATCCGGATAGGGCGTCATATCAAACGCCAGCAGTTTGACGACTGTGTCGAGGTAGTTTCCTTCTATCTCGACGAGCGCTGCGTCGATCCCGTCGGCCGAAGTGCCGGACATAAGCCCGATCACCAGCCGCCTGTCAAGTTTCGCGATTTCGATCAGACGATTCATGAGTTCAGGGGAACACTATGTCTTCAGCACCGCGTCGGCTTCAATTTCAATCAGCCATTCGGGATTGATAAGGCCGGAGACTTCCGCAAACGTGGTTGCGGGTTGTACGTTGGAAAAGAATTCTCCGTGACATTTTGCCGCGTCTTTCCATGTGGACATCTTTGTCAGGAACAGTCTGGTTCTTACCACGTCTTCCAGTTGTCCGCCCGCCTGCTCGATCACATTCTTGATAATGGTCAGGCAGCGTTTTGTCTGCCCATAGACGTCGCCCGGGCTGGCCACGGAGCCATCTTCCGCGATAGGGGCGGTGCCCGACACGGCAATGATATTACCGATTCTTACCGCCCGTGAGAAACCGATCTCTTTTTCCAGAGGTTGACCGTACGTTACGTTCTTTCTTTCCATGAGCTTCATTCTTCCTTTCTTAATGTTCTGATTAATCAAATACGACCGGAAGCCTGCCTTTGGCTTCGGCCTCGCCAAACAGGATTTTGACAAGCGCCTTCAACGAACATGAGCGGAACCCATACGTCGCCACGCATGCGCGCGCGGCCGGAACAAATGCAAGATCGTACGGGTCGCGAACTGCCGCGACAACCGCCGGTTTGCCGGATTCGAGCAACTTGCGGACAAGCTCTCGTTGCTCCCGGTACTGATGCAGGTTGTAGGTAAGGATCAGCAGAATATCCGCCGCATTACATATTTTGATGCATTCTCGCGTTTCGGAGTAATCAGGTTTCACCGGAACCTTGCGATACTCAATGGACGGATGGCGACCCTTCAATTCGTTCAGGAGCACCTCATGCGGCTCGGCGGCTTCCTCCACCTTTGTGAGCGCATCGAAGGCCGGAACGATAACTGCGAGCCTTTGCGCCGGCGCCAGCCGTAGCGGCAGCATGGAATCCTTGTTTCTCACCACTGTGACGGCATCGGTAGCGATGGCCTCGCTGAACGAATCCTGCGTCTCGATTCCTACGGGAGAAGGCAGCCCGGCATGCAGCATCCGCTTTTTCACGGAAAGGATTCTCTTCACCGAATCATCAATCGCTGCAACAGGCACTTTACCCGCGTCGACGGCTTGCTTGAGCGATTCTATCGCGGAAAGCTGCTTCTCCAGAGTATGACATATAAGGAGCATATCGGCGCCCGAGCGGACGGCATCGATCACGGATTGCGCCGGCGGGAGCCGCTTCTCCACCGCCGCCATTTCGAGGCAGTCGGTTATGATGATGCCCTCGAATCCCATTCGCTCGCGCAGCAGTCCATTGAGGATCGGCGCGGACAACGTTGCAGGAGCACATGTGTCATCGAGTGAGGGATACGAACAGTGGGCCGTCATGATGAATGACACACCGGCATGAATGGCAGCCCTGAAAGGCAAGAGTTCGCGGCTCTCCATCTCATCCGCTGAGGCATCTATCCTGGGCAACTCGTCGTGGGAGTCAACCAGGGCCTCGCCCAGACCCGGGAAATGTTTCGCGGCCGCATGAACGCCCTTTGCCTGCATTCCTTCTATCATGGCGGCGCCCATCCTTGCAGTCATTTCATGGTCAGCGCCGAAAGAGCGCGCTCCCACTCCCGGATTCCGCGGATTCGTTCCCAGATCAAGCACGGGGGCAAAGTTTACATTCAATCCCAGGAACGAAAGCTCCGATGCGGTCGTTTCCGCAACCTTTGCGGCAACCTTTTCGGAGCCGACCGCTCCCAGCGCCATATTACCGGGGAAGACGGTGACATCCTCGGTTATTCTCGCGACGCAGCCGCCTTCTTGATCGATGGCGATGAAGAGCGGCGAGTCGCTTACCTGTCGTCTGAACTTTTGCAGTTCAGCGCACATGCCCTGAAGCTGAGAGGCGCTTTCAATATTTCGGGAAAAAAGAATGATGCCGCCGACGTGATGTCGCTCGATGAGTTCGCGCGCCGCCGCCGGATCGGTTCCGTAAAAGCCGACCATAAACATCTGGCCTGTTTTTTCTTCCAGTCCTCGCATGGAAAATCAACCCTCATAGAGCAGGAACTTCCGGCGGAGTCGCTCGAATTGCCTGTGCGGCTCCTCCCAGCTTTCAATCAGCTCGGCAGGATCGACATCGGCACATATTTCTCGGCGAATCGCATCCGTGCCTGCTATGGCATCGAAGTGTTTTTCATCCCATTCCAACTCGGTTTTGTGATACCTGGCTATTCCAGCCAACAATGCGACCGAAAAAGCAATCGGATCAATCCCGTCCTTCTCGACGACAGATAGGGCAAATCCGGCGCATTCCCTGCCTGCATATTTTGATTGGCTCGGCGTGAACCTCTGCGGAGTTAACGCGAGTCCCTCAAGCCATCTGCCATCGAGTTGTTTTGATATAATTGGATCAAGCCACGGAGCCCCGATAAGGCAGAACGGCGACGAGGTACCCCGTCCCTCTGAAATGTTTATCCCCTCGAACAGGCATGTTCCCGCATACATCAGCGCGCATTCGAGCGAACGTATCGCCGGCGACGGCGGCAACCACTCTAACCCTGTGTCAGCGAACCAGAGCCTGCGGCGCCAGCCTTTCATCCTGATAACGGCGAGGTTGGCCCCTATACCGAATGTGTCGTTAAACAGCAGCGCCAGTTCGCCCACAGTCATTCCATGTCGGAGGGGAATCGGATACATTCCCATAAAGCCGGCGAATCGCGGATCGAGAACCGGCCCCTGGACCGCGAGACCGCCGATCGGGTTCGGCCGGTCGAGAACAACGAAGAGCTTGCCGAATAGGGCGGCGGCCCGCATCGCCCGCGCCATTGTCCAGATGTATGTATAACACCGAACCCCCACATCCTGCAAGTCAAACAGGACCGCATCGATATCTGCGAGCATTTCCTCCGTGGGCTCGCGAGTTCTATCGTAGAGGCTGCGGATGGGAAGCCCCGTATTATTATCGATCGAGTCGGGGACTTTGCTTCCGGGTCCGGCCGCAGCATCATACCCGTGTTCGGGCGAAAACAGGCATTCGAGCCGGATACCCGCATTGAGCAACAGTGAAGCCGTGGGAGTCGCCTGTTCGTCTACGCTGGCGGTATTCGCTATCAGCCCGACGCGAGTCCCTTCGAGGATACTGCGCTCCGATTCCAGCAGGCAGGTGACCCCCAGCTTGACCATTCGAGATGAATCAATCATACAATTGTCTGATTTCGGTTCCGGAATAGTAGTGACCGAGAATTTCCGTATACTTGAATCCCTGGAACGCCATCCCTTCGGCGCCGGACTGACACATGCCCACTCCATGGCCCCATCCACCGCCGGTAAATTCGAATGAGGTTGGACTGCCCGAGGAATCCCGTTTGATGTCCACGACAAACATCGAGCTTTTCAGTCCTCCCAGCACCCGCCTTATCTGCAACTCCTTATTGATTATGGCATTGTCCCGACTGCCGACAATCTTGATACGCATGGCCCGTCCGGAAACCCCGCGCTGAAGCACCTTGATGTCCCTTATCGAGCCCAGATTCCTGTGCTTGTTCACCCGGCTATCCATCTCTCTTGCGCTATATTTGACCTTCCAGCGGAAATGGTGCCGCGCGGAAGCGCGGGTGTCGGAGCAATAGGCTATAGGAAAGCCGTTAAGCCAATCGTTCAACTGCGATGCCGGGAGCGGAGATTTGTAAGCGGCGGCGTTTCTACGAAGGTCGGGGACCCCACGGAGCGATTTGTCGGGTCGTGAACTCCAGACGTTTTCGTTGCTCTCCGTGTGGCCGCCGCAGTTTGCGCTATAGACCGCATCCACCAGCGAGCCATCGCGCATGAGCACCTGGCCGCGGGTCTTATCGACGGCGGCGTCGGTACGGCGCGTCCTGCGCGCGAGCCCGCCGAATTCCTGGCAGTGCTGTGAGGCGCAGAAATCGTAAGGGTCATACACGTGATGAATGCCGAGTTTGGCAAGCGATTCGGTCCGGGCGGCGACCGCCTGCGCCTTCATGGTCTCATCCGGCGCCTTAAGCCGTATTTCGACCGGTAGAACCCCTTTAATATATTCTTCAAGCTTTACTTCGTTGATAACCGCCAGCATTCCCTTTTTGTCTACAATAACTTCGATCGGACTCAAAAAACTCCGATCCTCGTGGTTGCCGGAATCCCAGAACCCATTGCCGAAGGGGACATTAAATATTGTTATGGGCGAGCTGCTCGCAATCGTTACGCGGGAGTCGGCATAAGCCCGGGGACGGCCTTTCGCATCGGTCATTTCTATGTTCCCGCGCGGACCGAGCACACTCTCATCAATTACCCAGCACGAGATTTCCTGCCGGAACATCTTGTCCTTGAATTTTTCAGCGGACTGCTTTTCCTTGAAAACGCCGAGCGCCACCCAGTAGACGGTCGTGTCGGCGACTGATCCATCCGCCTGTACGAGCGGGCCTCCCGCCTTAATCAGCCTGACGGTGTATCCCTTTCGCTTCCACGTCTCGGCGAATTTGACTGCTTCATCGTATTCGTTTGCCTCATACGTGGCAATTCCGACAGTGAACGACCGCACCCCAACGCGCGCGCTACGAGGCTTGAACTGAATGATCGACCCGGGAGCAACCTTCATCGTGTTTTCGCCGAAGCTGAGCGCAAACGCCCCTTTGCTCCCCAGCTTGATCGACGATGATTCTCCGAAAATCATCACGCGCACAGTCGGCTCCAGATATGCCTTTCGCCGCTTGATCTCCCGGGGTTCAACCACCGGGATATCAATTCTCTGCTCGGCCTTTGTCTCTTCTTTTGCCTTCTCCTCTGCCGCGGCCGGTACTTTCATGTTTTCGATTTTTGGAGTTGATGGTGTCGTTGACCGCGTCATGTCTGTGGGGACAGCCGGCTTTGTCGTTTGTTTGGTCACACTGGTAGCAGATGGGGCGCGCGCACATGAGGCGCTAATAAAAATAAGCACAACGGGCAACACCGTTCGCTGCAACCTCTTCCTCAATGAATCCAAATCGAGCAACCTTTCACACTCCTTTTCTATCCCTTCAGCGCGCCCATTCTGATGCCTCTTACGAAGACACGCTGAAAAAGCAGGAACACACAAAACATTGGAATCGACGCCATAGCGGCGCCGGCCATCAACAACCCATAGTCAAGCACTTGCTTGTCCTGCAGCGTCGCGAGTCCGACGGTGAGCGTATAAGTTTCGGCGCTGTTGAGGACAAGCAGCGGCCAGAGGAACGAGTTCCAATTCGAGATGAAAAGGAATATTGCCAGCACCCCCAGCGCAGGCGAGGACACGGGAAGAATAACTCGAAAGAAGACCTGTGATTCGGTGCAACCGTCAATTCTCGCGGCCTCTTCGAGGGCGGTCGGGATCGTCATCATGTATTGTCTCATAAAGAAAATTCCAAACGGGCCCGCCAATCCGGGCAATATGGCGGCCCACAACGTATCCACGAGACGCAACTGCACCATCATTATATAGAGCGGCACAATGAGTATATGCACTGGCACCATCATCGTGCCGATGACCAGCCAGAAGATTATACGCCGGCCTGGGAATCTCTTTCTGGCAAACGCGTAGCCCGCCATGCTGTCGAACAGCAGTTGGCCGAGAGTTATGACAGCGCAGATCATGAATGAATTGAGCGTCCATCGCGCGATAGGTGCGTTCAGGAATAATTGTGCATAGTTCCGCAACGTCAGATTTCGATGAATAAGCACGGGCGGCAGCGCGCTCAATTCGTCCGAAGGGCAGAACGAAGTGTACAACATCCAAAACGCGGGAAAAATCGATACGACTGCCCCGATTGCCAGAAGCGCTATAAGGAATATGTTTGATTTCCGAGCGTTCATGACTTTTCTTTAACCAATGTATCTAGTATTCGGTGTCCGATCTGAAGTACCTGTATTGCACCGCCGAGGCGAACATGATGACGCAGAAAAGAATGAGCGACATCGCGGCCGCCGCTCCGAAATCGAAATCGCGAATGGCCGCCGTGTAGATTCTGTGAACAACGACCTCGGTTGCGTAGCCCGGCCCGCCGTCGGTCAGTATCTGCACCTGTGCGAACACCTGGAATGAGGCGATTGTCATGGTAAGCGCCAGAAACAACGTTGTCGGCCTTAACAGCGGAACCGTGATATGCCACCATCTTTTCAGCGGGCCGGCGCCGTCGATTTCGCCCGCGTCATACAGCGACGTCGGAATTGCGTCGAGCGAGGCCAGATATACCAGTATCGGGCCGCCGGGCGGGCGGGCGATGCTGGTAAGGATGATACTCCACAGCGCGACACGCGGATTTGTCAGCCAATGAACGCCGGGAAGCCCAAGAAAACCGAGGCCCGTATTGAGCAAGCCAAAGCTTTCGTTGAACATCCATCGCCAAACCATGGCGATAACGACTACCGAGGCGATGCCCGGCAGATAATATGCTCCGCGGAAAAAAGAGCGCATACGGTTTGAGAGCGGGTAGATGAGGCTTGCGACCACGAGCGCGGAAAGCGTATTCACGGGCACCACCACGACGGCATAGATAAGGGTGTTCAGCGCAGACCGCATGAACACCGGATCGCGAAAGACCGAACGCATATTCTCCAGGCCGACCCAGCTCGAGCGTCCGGTAGCGATTGAGTAGTTCTGGAAGGCGAGCATCACCACCCAGCAAAGCGGAAGAAGGAGGAAGACCGCGAACAGGCAGAGCGCCGGCGCCAAAAACGCAAACGCAGAAAGGGTATCAGAACGCATTTTTTTCATGAGAAACATAAAGCATAAGGCAAACACGGCGCCGGAGACAAGGATCGCAGAGACAGCGAAAAGCATCCAATTCGATCGCCGCATGCCTGAAGCAGCGGCGGGCGATGGCGCTTCCGCCAGAATCCTCGCTATCTGCGCCTCGCTGTCAGCGACAGCGGATTCAACGCTTTTTTCACCAAGGAGCGCCAGTTGAATCTCGCGCTGCAACTTCTCATCCATCCGTGCCCATTGGGGGTGACGGGGCGCCGTTTGTCCAGCGGTGATTATCCTTTGCGCCTTCGCCATCAATTCGTCGCCCTCATAGATGTCCCCCGCGCGGACCCTCGATGGGAAAACTCCGTAGGATGCGAGCCGGGCTTGCTCCTCGGGTCTTACCAGGAATTTGGCAAGCTCCATACAGAGTTTTCTTTTCCGTTCATTCGATTGGCGAAGAATCATGAAGCCGGCGGTTCCGATGAATGCCCGCATGGGGGCGCCTGAATCACCGTCTTGCAGTGACGGGTAGGGGAGCACATCGAATGTGAAGCCTTCCATCGTGCGCAGTTTCGGTATGGCCCAGATTCCCCATGGCGCCATGGCGATATCGCGCTGGTTTGTAAAACGCTGCCAGAGCGTTTCAGTGGTCCAAGCCGCTGACTGCGCCGGCGCGACACGTTTTTTTTGAACCAGGTCTTGCAGGCGGAAAAGAGCGGTTTCCAGGCCTGCCACATCGGAAGTATCTCCGGCAGGCAACCGTAGGCCGTCAGGAAACAGGAAGGGCCATGCGTTGGTGTCGCCGGGACGGATGAGGAATCCGAAACCGTAAGTATCAGGCTGCCCGTCTGCGTCGGCGTCGCGTGTCAATTGGCGGGCGGAGTCAAGAAACTCCCCGTAATTCCAATCCGCTCCGGGAGGCTCTACACCGTATCGCTCGAACAGGTCGAGGTTAACGAACATTACGCTTCCGGTCAGATACCAGGGCCAGCCATAGATTCTGTCGTCGCAGGTGAAGGCGTCGAGCGCCGGTTTGAAGAAATCCGCTCGCTCCTCCGGCGTCAGATACGGGTCGATCGGCTCAACCAGGCCCTGCTCGATAAGTTGTATCGGCAAAGTCCCCGTGATGATGTCGGGGCCAACACCGGCGGCAATAGCTATCTTTTTCTTGTCACTGCCGCGCTCCCACGTGAGTTCCGTCAACTCTATGGAGACCTCGGGATGCATCTCTTCAAACTGTACGATCTGCCGCCGTATCCAAATGAACCGATCGATTGAATCAGCGCTCTCCAGCCAGCGGGGGAACTCCCATAGTTTGATGGTTATCGGTTTTCGGGCCGGCGCGCAACCGGGCACAGCGGCACACGATAGGAGGACAAGCAGGAAGATGATAAGTCTACCAGAAAGCCTTCGGAGAGGAACTCTCGGGCGATTGGGGTGCTGCGACGAACAGGATCTGAAAGGGATTGGTAATATCATGTGATCTTTGTAATCAAGTCTTCGCGAATAAGGACCCACCCTCTCTCTTTCTCTAATTCGAGTCTGACGCCCTTGGGCGTTTTCTCATATGTTTTCCCCCGCATCGTTTCTCCGTTCGTGAAGTAAACAACCACATATTCTCCGGGAGGCGGCGGTTTCGGTTTCGGCATGGACAGGACGACTTCTTCCACCTCTTCGACCACTTCCTTTGTCGTTTCCACATCAGGCAAATAGTCCGGTGAGGGTTTCTTGTTCAGGGCAACTCGCAGCCGTCGCACAGGCGGCGGGTTGCTCTCATAGCGCTCATAATAACCCAGTACCTTGGGCACATATTTCTGTGTTTCCTTGAAGGGCGGCATGCCGCCATAACGCAGGACGTTTCCCGGACCGGCATTGTATGCGGCAAGCGCGAGTCGAACGTCTCCATCAAAGAGTTCACGCATGCGGGCAAAATACTGGACTCCTCCGCCCACATTCTGAATGGGGTCGAATGAGTCCTTGACTTGCATCTCGAGCGCTGTCATGGGCATAAGCTGCATCAGACCCCTGGCGCCCGCGCTTGATACAGCATGAGGATTGAAGTCGGACTCTACTTTTATTATCGCCTTGACGAGAGCGGGTGGGACATCATAATCCTTCGCATATAAATTGATTATTTGCTCAAGGTCGAACTCGACTACTTCCTCCTTGCGTGTGCCACCGGACTCCTGTTTGACCTTAATGGTCCGTATGACCTTTTTCCGTACAATCTTTTTTATCGGCTCGTAGTTCAAGAGAACGTAGTCGTCTCCGACCTCTTTTACCTTGCTCGTGAATATCTTGAGACCGGAACTGTGCTGATACACGTAAATGCTTGGCGGTTTACCTTCCTTGCCGTACATATGACTTGGAAATTTCCGCTCCGGGACCGAAGGCTCCGGTTCCGGATTCTGCAGAACATATCTGTCGCACGCGCGCCTGCGCTCGGCGAGAACGCTCGATTGCGGGTCGATACTCTCTGCAAGGCTGTAAATCCTTATGCTTTCACTATTGCAGGGCAGGCTGAAGAATGCCTTCCCCACGACTTTTGGGGTGAAAGGAATCCGTTTATTCTTGCT
>CAYZZY010000045.1:10448-15356 GCA_964482745.1 uncultured bacterium | reverse complement strand
AGTATGCGCTGATCTTTTCCTTCGTGCGGCTTATGGCATCCTGGTTGGACGTGTATTTGAAAATGAACACCATCACGATCCCCGTCACAACGGAGACCAGCAGCAGCCCCCATATGGGCGCCATGCCACTGAACGGTTGGAGGATCACATCAAATGTATTCGTTATGAATGCGTTGAATGTCTGCATATGTCCCGTTTGAATCCAACTGGTTCGCTATTGAGGGCGCATCATGCTGCGCCCCTACAACTACTAATGCTTAGAGAATCCAAATCCCCCTCGGTCCCCCTTTTTCAAAGGGGGAGGCGCTGCCCTTACAGCACTTCCTAGGAAATATATCCCAGTCCCTTGAGCTTGTTCTTGATTTCTTCTTCCGAATCGCCTTCCTCAAGACGTTCGATCTCGCGTTCGAGCGCATGGGTGACGAACTCTTCGACCGAGGAATATCCGGCCAGTTCGGAAAAATACTTGACCTTTTTGAGCAGTTCCTTATCGAGTTTTATCTTCGAACCAAACATTGATCCTCCTTGCCGCAAATGCGTCGAATATCACCTCAGAATATCGGCCTGCCCCTCATTTCCTTCGGCGGCTCAACACCGAACTCCTTCAGAATCGTTGGCGCCATATCGCGCAGGCGCGGATCGCTGAGCTTTGCCTTCTTGTTGGTCACAATAATGCCGGGCACCTCTTCAGCGGCAACGCAGTGATCTCCGCTCCATCGCTCCAGGTTGTCGGTGAACAACTCCTTCGGGAACGAGCCGATGGCGGTTTCCCATGACGCGCGGTAGCCGCGACCGTATCCGATGATTGCATCGGGTACCATGCTCTCATCGGGATTCGAGTACACCTCTTTTGTCTTGTACACGCGGAGTACCGCCTGCTCGCCGGTCTCCGGATCGCGCACTTCGAGCAGTTTCGCCTTGATTTCATCCAGCAGCGCATCCTTGCTCGAGGGATCAACAATACCCCTGCCCTCGCGACCCCTCTGGTTGATATAGAGTCCGTTCAAGCCGAGCGCATACGCTTTTGTGCGTCCCCAGTTGACATTCGAGTAGAATTCGCCTTTTTCATCATCGGTCAGCGTGATATAGCCGTTGTCCTTGAGCCAGGTGTTCAGGTTGAATGAACGATAGAACGGGGCGAAACCGTGATCCGACATCGCGATGAGCGTGGTATCGGCATCGACCTTCTTCATAGCCTTCCCGAGAACCTCATCCATCTTCTGGTAGATGTCATAGAGAACATGTCCGTATTTCTGAGCGAGGTCTTCATCATAAAGAGGGTGCTTCGGATCAATGAGCCACCACAGCATATGAGAGTTCTGGTCAAGGCTGCAGAAATAGAAGAACAACATGCCCGACTCGAAGTCTTCGAGCGCGTAGTCATACATCGCCAGCCGCTCGCGCAGCACGATTCCGGTCTGTCCCAGATAGTCCTCGATGCCAAGGACGTCCGCGGAAAAAGCTTTTGTGTCCTCGGGCATCCCCTGGGTGTAATATATTCCTATCTCCTTGGCCAACTCCGCGGCGTAGTCATCCGGCGTCGAGATGGGCAGCGCCGGGGCGAGCGGATCGATATTTATCGGCGTGACATAGAGACTGAAATCGGGCTGAGCCTCTTTCAGATAGAACCTGCACACACCGCTCACGCTTTGAAGAAGCGGGACCGCCACAAACTTGACTCGAACCCAGTCGCTCCATTCACCGACATTGAGCAATATCTCCTTGTCCTGCACCTTTATTTTCGCGACGTTGTTTTGCGGGTCGACCCCGACAGTGAAATCTACGGTGATCGTCGGCTGGTCCTTCTTGAAGCTGTTTTTTGGCCCGTAGAGCCTGGCCTTGACAACATTGTCATACACATCGACCGGATAGATTTTTCCGCCGGTGACGTCTTTCCCTTCAAATCGTCCGGGCGCGTCCGTATAGAAGGAGAACGTGCCGTACGTTCCAAGCACATCGGGAGTCCCCATCCCTGAAAGCGACTGACCCTCGCTCTCGGCGGGCGGGAAATTCGACGGCATCTTTATGATTGTCGTGGGCACTCCGTGTTCCTCGAGGATCTGCCAAAAGGCCCTGCCCTTGCGCAACAGGGTTGTCTTTCCTGCGGAAAGCGGGATTACCCAACTGCCGAGCGAAATGACTTTTTCGGACGTCTCGGTCTTGCTGGTTGAAAGATACGGAAGATAGGAATCCGGTTCGCGGTGAATGAAGTCGAAGATGCCGTGGTCGCCGGGGTCCATGCCGGTGATGAAATCGGACCATGCGACGGGGCTCTGCGGTGGTATGCTGGTCCCCAGCGGATGGAAGGATCCCTGTTCGGCAAGTCGTGAGAAATTGGGCATTTTGCCTTCCGCCATCATTTTCGCGAGGATGCCCGGATCCATGCCATCGATACCGAGGACGATGACCTTCTTCGAGGTGGAGGAGCCTCTTCCCCCACATGAGAACAACGACACGCATGCAAAAGAGAACAAAACGAACATCCCGACAAAAAACAACCTGCGCCTATTACCTGGAATCATTGAACCTCTCACCCTTTGCCTTCCGGCTCCTTCGAGCCTTCCTCTTTTCTCAGCAACGACTTCCCATCCATATATGGAGGAACCTGAACACCGAAGATCTCGAGCGCGGTGGGCGCGACATCCATTATGTGCACCTCACCGTCCCGCATTCTTCGGTTCGAGAAGAATACGCCCGGCACGAGCGACGGGTCTATGCAATGATCGCCGCTCCAACTCTTGGTATTGTCATCGAAAACGATCTCGGTCACCGTACCCGTCACAGAGTCCCACGAGGCCCGGTATCCGGCGTTGTAACCGATTGTGAGATCGGGCGCGTCCCCTTTATAAGGCCCCGTATACATCCGGGCGCTGTCAAACATCTTGTTTATGGCGACTTCGCCGGCTTCTTCGTCCCTCAGCCCGGTCAGCTTCTCGACAAGCTCCTGTTTCAGCTTTTCGGCCTCTTCGCCCGGCTCGATGATGCCCTGGGCCTCGCGCCCCTTGATGTTCAGGTACAGCCCGCCAAGCCCGAGCGCGAAGGCTTTCGTCTTGCTCCAATCGACGCCCTGGAACCATTCGCCGCCCGACTTGCCGTCCTTCAAATGGAGGTACCCGTTCATAGAGAGCCACGAGTTGAGGTTGACGCCGCGGCGGAACGAATTGAAACCATGATCCGACATGATTATCAGCGCGTCATTCTCGTTCATCTTCTCATGCACGCGCCCGACGAGTTTATCCATCTTGATATAAAGCTTCTCGATTGCGCCCTTGAAATTCACGGTATCCTTGTCGCGGTTGGCGGGATGGTCGTCTTCGAGATATCGCCAGAAGAGATGCTGCATTCTGTCCGTGATATCGAACACGCACACGCACAGCCCCTTCCGCGTTTTCTCCAGCGCGTTAAAGAACATGGCCTCCCGCTCTTGCTGGATAAGGTAGCACTGCTTTTCGAAGGCTTCCTCCTCGATGATGCGCTCGTTGATGGCCCATGTGTCCTCGGCAAGTCCGAGCGTGGCATATCGGCCCAGCAGTTTTGAGAGATAGATCGAGTAGATGAGCGGATGTGAAACCGGCAGCGCGGGCTTGGACGGATCGATATTGATCGGCGTCATGTACAGCTCGAAATGCGGCTCCACTTCCTTCAGCAGGAATCTGCAGATGCCGTAAGCCTTGATCCCGGGGCCCGCCTTGAACGCAAGCCGCACCCACTCGGAGTATTCGCCCTTCCGGAGCACTACCTTCCGGCCATCGACATGCAGTTCGCCCTCGTCCTTTTTGCCGTCAAGAATGACCTCGAAGGGAATTTCCATCTCCAGCGACTCTTTCAGAAGAGGATTCTCGGGGCCGCTGATATGAGAGCGCACGGTGGCGCCGTCGCGCCTGGCCATGATCTCGGTTCCGCCGGTATAGCTGCCTTCCGGCCGCTCCCTGGTCGTGAAATGCGTGAACGAACCCTGTGTGCCCTTCAGGTCGGGCACGCACATGGCGGACAGCATGACCCCATTGAATTTTTCAGGGGGAAACGTGATCGGAACCCTTAGAACGGTTGAGAAGATGCCGTGTTCGCCGAGAACGGTCCAGAATGTCTTGCTTTTTCGCAGCAGCCTGATTTCGGGTTTCCCGATAGGGATCTCATATTTTCCGATAGAGAATGTCCTGCGAGATTTCCCGATATGGGCGGAGGAAAGGTCGGGCAGATACGTTTTCTTGTCGCGCGCGAGGAAATCGAAAATATTATGACGTCCGGGATTCGCCCCGGTCATGAACGAGGACCACGCCACCGGGGAGATCGATGGACACGTTGTGTTCAGCCTTTTATACGTTCCCGTTTCCTTGAGCCGGGCAAAGTTGGGAAGCTTCCCCTCCGAGATAAACTTGTCGACAAGGTTCGGGTCGAGCCCGTCCAGCCCCATGATGACAAGGCGGTCGGCCTGGCTGTGACCGTATGCCTTCCTCCTCTTCAGGCCGGTGAAAATGTACCGGATCGGCCACGTGAGTATCAATACGAATGCGAGAAGAAACGCCATAAAGATCGCAAAAAACGAAGAGATAAGCGCGAAGCCCGCGCCGGGCCCGATATAGGCATGCGCATCCCTCGAAAGGAACGCCAGGAGAACCACTCCCAGACCGAGCGCCATCGCAGCTTTCAGCAGGCTGGAAGGACGTGTTCCGCGCTGTTTTTTCTTCTTCACGTACTTTTTCAGCTTTCCATGTGTTCCAGGATAAGTTGGGCGACATCGGTAATATTAAGGTTTTCAGGCGGTTTTTGCGCCGACCACAGGAACGCGTCGTCCCACGTGTGCATTCCCGTCAGCGGACTGCGCCCGAACAGTTCTTTGTGTTTTGGCGAGGCCTTGATATCGAATCCATAATTCGAGACCGCCACGAGATCCGGCCCCATCGCGGC
>CAYZZY010000045.1:0-10348 GCA_964482745.1 uncultured bacterium | reverse complement strand
TCATTTTCAAGATTCAGGAACCCTTCCTTCTTAAGCCACGCATTGAGATAGAATTCCTGCTTCACGCCGGTGAAGCCGTGGTCGGAGAGTATGAAAATGCCCGAAGCGGGCTCATCCTCATCGGTGAGCCGCCGGAACCGCGAGTGAATGTTTCCAATGAATGAGTCCACGCGACGATAGTAGTCAAGGAATGCCTCGTGGAACGGATGCGCCGAGTCGTCCAGCGCATCCCAAAGATAATGATGAAGCCTGTCGGTTCCCGTAATGACGGCCTCGAAGTAGTCCCACTTTTCGCTCTCCCAGAGGAAATTGACGGCACGCTCGCGCGCGTCAAGAATCTTCGGAAGCTCGTTTATCAGGTAGGCGTGGTCGTCGCGCGCGCGCATGGTATCGATATCGATTATATAGTTATCCTGCTCCAGTTTCGGGAGGATCGACGGTGGATAGACCGCCTTTCGCAGGCTGAGCGCAACGAATCCGGAAATAAGAACGCCTTCCAGGGGACGCGCGGGGTATGTGGACGGCTGATTGACGATCACGCTCCTTTTCTTGCTCTGGCCCAACTGGTCCCAGATGGTGGGAGCGCGCAGGTCGCGGAAATTCGGGAAACGCAGGCTGTACGAATTCGGCTTGAGATCGGTGAATCCGAAGATGGAATGCCCCCCGGGATTCTTTCCCGTCATGAAGCTTGGCCAGCTCACCGCCGAGATCTCAGGCAGCGTCACGCGCATCTTGCTCAAGTGCCCGGCGCGTGTGATTTCAGCCAACGCGGGCATGGTGCCATCTTCGGTGAATCGTTTGACGAGCGTGTAGGGAACACCGTCGAGCCCGATCACGCACGCGCGTTTCTTCTTCTTGCTCCAGAATGCCGCCATAAGATCGCTTCTTCCCTATATGTATCCCAAGGAACGCAGCCGTTCCTTGATTTTATCCTCTTCTTCGTCGGTGTATTCGTCGTCAAGACCCGATGGCGGAATATAGTTCAGGATTTCGAGCGTCTTGATTATCTTGTTCGTGCTTTCTTCCACAGTTTCCTTGTCGGTTTCAACAAAGACTTCCGGATCCTGCGGTTCCTCATAGGGATCATCGACCCCCGTGAAGTGTTGGATATCGCCCTTTTCGGCCTTCTCGTAGAGGCCCTTCGGATCACGCTCTTTCAGGATTTCCAGCGGGCATTTGCAGAAGACTTCGACAAACGAGCCGATGAGCTTGCGGTTTTCTTTACGGGTGTTGCGGTAGGGCGAAATGGCAGCGGCAACGGCGACGACATCGTTGCGAGTCAGAAGGTTGCATACAAATCCGATGCGTTTGATATTGGTGTCGCGGTCCTCCTTGGAATAACCAAGGCCCTTGCTGAGATTCGTGCGGACTATATCACCGTCGAGGACTTCCACCCTCATGCCCCTTTCGAGCAAGACCTCCTCAACCTTGCGTGAAAGCGTCGTCTTGCCGGAGCCCGACAGGCCGGTCAACCAGAGCGTAAAACCTCTCATCGAATCATACCTCCCATTTGTCAGAAAACAGGCTTGCCAATCATATCATCCGGGATCTCGATGCCGAAGTATTTCAAGACCGAGGGGGCGATATCATATATTGAATAGGCTTTCGGACCCGCGGCCTTTTCTCCGGGAACATGCCAGATAAAGATGCCCTCCTCGGCATGGTTGGCATCGTCGGGGCCGGTATCGTTCTCATACAGATATACCGAATCCATGCCGACCGATCCCGCAGACCTCCAATCGAGGTTGCCGAGATAGGCAATCAAATCCGGCGGGATATTGTTCGTAGCGCGGTAAACCTCTTCGGCCTTGAAGACCTTTGTGTTTATGCAATTACCGGCTTCGTCCTCAATCGCTTCAAGCCGGGCCTTAAGTTCGTCGCGGACGGCTTCATACTCTGCTTGGGGTATGACTCCCTCGGGTTCCCTGTCCTGCACGTTCATGAATATTCGGCTGTAGTATCCGCCCTCGCCCCATGCCTTCGTCTTGCCCCAATCTATCATGTCAGTTTTGAGACGTTTTTGTTCGGTCGGCTGTTCCTTGAGCGTCAGATAGCCCTCACGTTGCAGCCATTCGTTGATGCAGATCGCGCCCGTCATGGTTTTCGCGCCGTGATCGGAGACCACCATGATCGATGTATTGGCAGGTAGTATATCAATTGTCTTGCCGATTTCCGTATCCACCATTACATAATAGTCGTGGATGACGTTCTCATATTGGTTGCCGGGCTCGTAGAGCCGGTGATTTTTGGCGAAGTAGCGCCAGAATCCATGGTGTATCCTGTCGATCCCCATCTCGACGATTATTGCGAAGTCAAAGGAGTCCTTCGAATAAAAATGCCGAAACGCCTTGAAGCGGCGCTCGGTCATCGTGTATATATCCTTCAGCAAGTCATCCTTTTGCTCGGTTCTGAAATTCTCGACATCAATCATATAATCCCCGTCGGCGACCTGATCGAGTTCAGCCTTGATTTCATCGGGGAAAGTGAATTGAACATCCTTGCCGGGGGTCAGAAAACTTGCCACCATCACGCCATTGAGGGGCCTGGGAGGATACGTCTGGGGAACCCCGAAGATCAGCGACCGTTTTCGGTTTCGCGAGAGATAGTTCCATAACGTCTTTGCCTTGACATATTTAGCGTTGGCAAAATACAGATCTTCGTATCCGTAACTGCGGCGATTGCGAAAACCATAGAATCCCAGCATGCCCGGGTCCTGCGAGGTCATCATCGCGGTCCATGCGGGCACGGTGATGGGAGGAATGGTTGATTTTAAAGGTCCATGAAGCCCGCTATCCACCAGTCGCTTGATGTTTGGAAGGTCATCAAGCCATTTGTTGAACACAAGATCGGGCTCGGCGCAATCAAGCCCGAATATCACAAGATTCCCCACTGAATTTATCTCCCCATGTCCTGCTTTTCCAGCGCTTCAATTAGGAGTTGAGCCACTTCCGGCCGTGCAAATTCCGGCGGCGGAAGTTCTCCATGGTCAATGAGCTTCCCACCAGGAGGCTTGATCATACGGAGACTCGCCCCCTCCACCGGTGTTCCCTGGATTCTATCCCTGGGCCGGAAGGAACAGACCATTTTAGTAACAATCAGCTTCCCGTGTCAAGATTGTTCCCAAGTCTGGAAGCCATTGACTGAGGCATGGGTTTGAGACAGAAGACTTGCGGCAGGATTATTGTGTTTCCGGCTTGCTTGCTCGGCTCGAAAAGCGGCCGGCATATACAAATACTCCGTCCCTTATCCCCCGGCGGGACGCCTCAAAATCACCCGAGAAACAATGATCTCCTCTTCTTAAGCAACGAGTCCACCATCTCCTGCACCGTGGTTCGAAGCTGCCTGTTGAGACGATTAATAATTACGTTATCCTTGAGAGCCGAATCATCATATTCGTCATAGCTGATGACCTCTCCGAATTGTATATGCCATTTTGTCGGCAGCGGGACAAACCCAAGAGGCCCGAGCCACGGGAACGTGGCCGTAATGGGAAACAGGGGCATGCCGAACATCTTGCCCAGCCAGTTCGCATAGCCGAGCACGATATAGATCTCTTCAGCCCCCACTACGGCACAGGGTATCACGGGCGAACGGGTCCTTATCGCCAGCCGCACAACGCCGCCACGGCCGAATCGAGCAAGGTTGTACCGATCCTTGAATCCCTTTGCCATCCCCTTTATTCCCTCGGGGAAAACACCCACCAATTGCTCCTGCCGAAGTAATCGTTCGGCATTCTCCTGGCACGCGCGCACCTGGCCCACCGCGTTCATGAATTCCATCGCAAATGGCAGCATGCCGAACCAGTCCTCGATCATGAACCGGGCGAGGCGCTCGGCGGGATGAAACTTGTATATGGCCGTTGCCATCATTGCGCCATCGAAGGGAAGAACACCGGAATGGTTGGAAACGATCAAGGCGCGTCCCTCGTCAGGAATATTTTCGAGACCCGACGTTTCCACACGCCAATACGTTTCGTATAAAAACATCATTAACGCTTCAAGTCTGCTGTCAACTTCGGCTGCCTTGCCGAATTCATCCATCTGTTCCAACTGATCGATAAGCTCGTCATAATCACGCGATCCAAGGCCCGGCATGAGCGAAAGCACCTGATCGAGAAGGCCTGTTTTCCGCCTCCGGCGGCGCTTTCTTTTACGGGGTTCCGTGGGTGATGAATCTGTTGTATTGTCGGCGCCTTCTGAGTCCTCGGCACGACGGGCACGGCCCGCTCGACCTGTGTTGCGGGATGAGACTCTCCTGCGTGTCTTCTTTTCCTCGACATCGGGCTCACTATCCGACAGGCGTTCTCCGACTATTTTTTCAATCCGCGCGCTAACCGAGTCGACACCTCTGGCCTTGCGAGACACGATCACGTCCTCATCGCTTGCCCTGGATCTGCTCCGTTTCCGAGCTTCGCCGTCTGATGAGTTGCTCCGGGATCCGCCTTTTTTTTGGGTTTTCTCAGCCATATTCGACCTCTCCTCGATTGATTCGCCGGATCTAGCAATTATTCGACGCCGGAAACGACTGCGAGTTCCTCCTCCAACTCTTCGTCCGACTCTTCCGGTTCGGTCGGACGACCCACACGGCCGAGTCGCTTCACTTCGAGGAATTCCTCGAGCGCCTCCCATGCGGTTTTCTTCGCCTCGAATCCCATTATTTCTTTTGCCCTCGATCCGTCGGCCAGGCAATGGTACCGGAGGAAATTGATATGCTCGGCCGGGAAAGGCCCCAGATTCGTGATCCACAGCATTCTTAAAAGATTCTCTGCCACCGGAGACGGCATGGGCATACGAGGTTTGTTCGCAAGCTTGAGAATCATGCTCAGAGGAATCGCGCGCCTGCCGACAATATTGAATACACCGGGGAAATCCCCATCTACGGCAAGCTCGAAAGCGTCGATCACATCTGCCTCAGAGATAAACTGGATAAGAGGGTTATACCCGAGAACGGTGGGACAAACAGGCATGCCGAGATAGTGAGTCCAACAGTTGTCCACCGTCGGCCCCATTATGCTGCAATGTCTCAGCACTGTCACCAGTGTTTCCGGGTGGTCCTTCCAGAAACGCAGCAACTGGCGCTCGACTTCCACCTTATCCCTTTGAAATTCATAATCCATCTGCGGTCGGGGGGAGTGGTCCTCGCTCATGTAATGCGGGTTCTCGAATTGAGCCCCATATACCATCGTACGGCTGCCGACGACTATCTTGCGAACCGGGGCCTCCGCGCAGGCCGAAAGGATGTGCATCGTCCCGATTGAGTTGACCTCATGCGCATACGTGGTGTCCTCGATGGGTCTTTGATAGAAACCGGTATGGACCACCGTCTCGGGGCGTTCCTCGTTCAGGATTTCGGAGAGCATTTCGTCGGCGCGGGGATGCGTCAGGTCAAGCTTGCAGAACTTCATTTTGCGCATTTTGTAGGGCGGCCTCTGCATGTCCACCGCGATAAGTCTTGATACGCGCGAATCTTTGGACAAATGTTCGAGCAGGCTATTCCCCAAAAAACCCGATGTCCCTGTCAGCAGAATACAACGCCCACCGGAAGGTTCCTGTGAATTATTCGCTTTGGTCCTTTTTTTGGTCGTCTTTGCCATATCTCCACCCCGTTTCTTCGATAGTCAACGCATCGATTATTCTGTCACTTTTGCTACTCGGTGTCAAGGTAAATCGGTCCGAAAGTGTGAGGAGAGCAGATTATTCCACTTTGTGATCCAAATACTCAATGTTTCAGGCAATTCCTTTCCGCCATCGGCAAACTGATCGAAGCCGGCGCAATGAATATTTTCACGATGACCCGTATTGACACCCGGAGACTGCAGGTCATATAATCATGTCCATTCATGGGATCGGAAAACCCCGGAAGGAGCGCGTTTATGATATCAAGAGGCGACCTGGTGCATATGAGGCTGTCCGCAGGCGGCGAGTCAGAGAAAGGCCGAATAAGAGATGTGATTATTCTCGGCAGGATCACCAATTATTGTGAGGATGAGGATAGCTATATCCTGGCGCCGGAAGTCATCTCCATCCCAAAAGAACAGGTGTCGGCAATTGAACGGTTGCCCGAAGATTTCGATTTTACCGACGTCATGTTGGAGATGAGCCAGACACAGGAGAAACCCGAGCGCGAGAATCCGCCCGAGATCGAGAATATTCGCATCTCCCGCAAAGGCTAGCGGAACAGGGCCTTGTTGGTCGCGACCGTTCGCGCAGCAGAGGGCGTGACAACACCTTGTTGAACAAGCTGCTTCAGATGTTCATCCAGCATCTGCATCCCGTGTTTCTTGCCGGTCTCCATGAGCGAGGTTACCTGCTCTGTCTTCCCTTCCCTGATAGTGTTTGAGATCGCAGATGTAGTGACCATTATCTCAACAACGGCAACACGCCCCTTCCCGTCGGCCGTCTTGAGGAGCTGCTGCGCGATGACGCCGGTCAAAGCTTCCGCAAGCAGCGCCCGGATGCGATTGCGCTCCTCAAACGGAAACACGTCGATTATCCGGTTGACTGTCTTGGGTGCGCTTGTCGTGTGAAGTGTCCCGAATACAAGCGCGCCCATCTCGGCGGTCGTCAGCGCCATCGAGATCGTGTCCAGGTCGCGCATTTCGCCCACGAGAATTATGTCGGGGTCCTGCCGCACGGCGCTGCGAAGCGCCGCTTTGAAATTGTGGGTATGCAGCCCCACCTCGCGTTGAGTGATCAGAGACCGGATATTCCTGTGGACATATTCTATCGGTTCCTCAATCGTGACAACGTGGGCGTGACGTTCCCGGTTGATGCGGTCGATGATTGCAGCCAGGGTAGTCGTCTTGCCGCTCCCGGTCGGGCCGGTCACGAGAATAAATCCGCGCGTGGAGCGGGCGAGCTGCTTTACGCCCGGCGGCATTCCGAGTTCTTCGATTGTCTTGATTTTTGTCGGGATCGTCCGCATGACAATGCCGAGGCCTTTTGTCTGTTTATATACATTGCACCGGAATCGCGCGCAATCGGGCACTTCGTAAGCAAAATCCAGGTCGCCCGATCGCTCGAACCGCCGAATCTGCTCATCAGTCAGTATTTCATGGATGAGGCTGCGGGTGAGTTCGGTTGTAAGGAGCGAGTTTTCGTTGCCGAAATCGAGAGGGAACAGGTCGCCGTGCACACGGAGCATCGGTTTTGAGCCCGACGCCAGCATGAGGTCGGAGCCGTCGCGGTCAACCATGAATCTCACGAATCTGTCGATCTGGGCAGCCAAAAAAATCCTCCGAAAAGCATTTCTCTACGGGGAACCTTCACCGGCAAGAACGCCGAGAAAACGTTCGCGATCAATGACTTTCTCCAGGGCATCCTTCGGGTCGACAATGTGCCGCTGGGTCAGGGAAACGATGTAGTCATCCATCAGCATCATGCCCATTTTCCTGCCCGTCTGCATAACGCTGGGAATCCGATAAGTAAGCCCCTCGCGGATAAGCGTGCTCAGCGCCGTTGTCCGCAGGAGTATTTCCAGAGCGAGCACACGCCCCGTACCCTCTGCGTTTCGAATAAGTTGTTGCGAAATGACGCCCGCGAGTGATTCGGAAAGCATGGTTCGTATCTGTGCGATCTGATCCGGCGGAAAAACATTAATGATGCGCTCTATCGTTTTTGCTGCGCTGCGTGTATGGAGGGTGCTGAACACGAGATGTCCCGTCTCGGAGGCGGTGATTGCCATGGCTATCGTCTCCAGGTCGCGCATCTCGCCCACGAGGATCACGTCGGGATCCTCGCGCAACGCCGCCCTTAACGCGGTGGAAAAGCTTCGAGTATGTACTCCGACTTCACGTTGATCGATGTGAGACTTCTGACTCTTGTGAACGAATTCGACAGGATCCTCCACACATATGATATGGCGGCTGGATTCGCGGTTTATAAGGTCTATCAGCGCGGCGAGCGTGGTCGATTTGCCGCAGCCGGACGGGCCCGTCACGAGAACCAGCCCCTGGTGAAGTCGGGTCAGGTTGCGCGCCGCTTCGGGCAGATTCAGTTCCTCGACCGTCCTGATTTTTGAGGGAACAACACGAAATGCGCCAGAGAGTCCTCTGTCTTCATTATAGATGTTGACTCTGAAGCGGCCCAATCCCTCTACCGTATACGAGATGTCGATTTCGAGGTTTCGCTCCAGATCGTCGAGTTGCCTCGTGGTGAGTATTTCATGCAGACGTTTCTTATTCTCTTCGGCCGAGACTTTTCCGTGTCTGCGCATCGGCCGTATTTCGCCCCAGAGCCGGGCCGTGGGAACGGTCTCCGCGCAGATGTGAATGTCTGAAGCCCCTGCCTTGACTGCTTCAGTAAGGATTGCGTCAAGCTCCGCCAAACGAACGCCTCCTTGAGAATGAGGATCTCCAGCCTGTGGTGTGGATATTGAAAAACAGTCAGGACCCAGTCGCTAATGTTGCCACACTATATAGCACGGTTCGCATTTTTGCAAGGGATCGACATCGACTATTTCAGCTTTGTCACGGCCTCGAGAAATTTCGCCGACCTGAGTTCCCGACCCGTATGGTAGGTTGTATAAGCACTAAGCGCGGGAAGAATCTCATCGGCCGAGGACGCCGGAATCCGCGTTCGCCCGAGCATGGTCCAATCAGTGGATACCAGCCGCTGCATAATTTTCAACGACCCGAGCGAGATCCTTTTCCCCAGACCTCCGCTGCACTTGCTGCACAGCGCGCCGCCCGCACCCGCGTCGAGATAGGCCTGGTTGCGGAGCGGCTGCGAGCAGCCGACACAATGATTTACTTCGGGCAGGTAGCCGGAGATATCCAGCACCTTCATGTAGAAAAAGATCAGCAGGCTGCCGTAATTCTTCGACATAGCCGCGAGCGTCTTCAGGGAGAGAAGCAGAAGCACGAAGGGACGGCTCGCCTCTTCGTCTTCCTGGACAAATTGCTCCATCAACTCGCACATGACCGAGGCCAGTCCCAGGCGTGTAAGATCAGAGCGAAGCATGGAAAAAGATTCGCGCGTCTCTGCCTGGGAAAGCGTCTGCAGATCGCGGCCTTCCTTGAAGTGTACCTGGACCTCTACATGGGTTATCGGCTCGAGCGCGCTGCCAAACTTGCTTTTCGTCCTTCTCACGCCCTTGGCGACAACACGCACCTTCCCCCTGAGAGGCGTAAGCAAAACAACGATTTTGCTGGACTCGGTGAGGTTATAGGTATGAAGCACTATCGCCTCTGTCTTTTCCACAGGCATCAATCGTACCTTATCGGCGACCTTCGCTTTCGCCGCGGGGATTCCGGCTCAGGATTGTTTTCTCCATATTGAGAGCGACGGGGACTGCCCTTTCGCTGAGACGACACCGAGGAGCCGAAGTCCCGCCGCCGGGATAGAATAGAGACTGTACACAGAGCCTATGTATGCCGAGCTGCGATATCCGGCAACGGTACAATCCACCAAAGCTCCGTATATTGTAGCATGTCATGTCAAATGGGAAAACAGAGAAAACTGTGGACCAAAGTCCGGGTTTCCAGGATAAAGAGTTAGACTGGCCACGGAATCCTGTACGACTCATGTTCATTATGAGAGTCCTGAATATATTAGACTCATTTTCGAAAGTTTGAAAGCTTAAGTTTTGTGGTATTAATGAGTTGTAGAGACGAAAATCGTTTATGGCACTACACTTTTCTGCTGATCCAATGGCATCACTCGACCAGGCACACGCGCCTCCGCAGCCTGGAAAGCTTCATAGGCCGATCCCTCCAAGTCAGTCCGAATGCGGTACGCTTTGCCGTCGAGCCGCGGCCTGCAAGCGCGCCAGATCATCCATTAACCGTGGTCATAAGACCTCAATATTTTTCTCTTCCAGCTTCCTCTGCAGATCAATCTCAAGGCACAACGCCAGGGAACTTGTCACGATGTGACCGATCCGCGTGGCGTCACAGTGGTGGAACAGCGGGCGAACACAAGCGCAGGCCCTCACAGTCTTGCCTGGCAGGAATCGACATCCGGCGAGTATGAGGCCGAAAGCACGCGTTGAGTCTCGGAGAATCGCGCCAAACTGCGCACCAGGCGGTCGATCTCACCGGATTCCTGGAGCCGGTCCAGTCGTCCCAGTGTGCAGACAACCCTTTGCCGCACGGTTTGCCCCGTTCGGTACGATTCTACAATTTGCAAATACCTGTGTGGATTTGCTTTGTTTCCGCCCTTCTTAGCCCTAACAAACATAGCGATATTATAGCATAAGCGGCAATGGCCATCAATCCTGGCCTCAAAATATATGGCACTACATTTTTAAGCCCACAAAAACCTCAACCCAATAATATCAACGACTTACGAAAATTTACCCCCCCCCCCCCGCCATTTAAACCCCGAAGGGTCGAAAATGACATTGAAAA
>CAYZZY010000044.1:0-15419 GCA_964482745.1 uncultured bacterium | reverse complement strand
TATACTGGTGGAACGGCAGTTTTTTAAGAGAATAAAGGTCCTCGACAGGAAGCCCGTTTGATCAGAACAATGCATACGCCGGGAATACCCCTGGCCAATGCTCACTGTAGTTCCTTCAGAATATGGCCAAGGCTGTTGTCGACAATCAATCGTTCGAATTCTTTCCTGCCATAGCGCAATTCGTAGATCTCCAGCTTTTCTCCCAGCAGGCGCATCAGTGGAATCTGTACCTGCGCCCGGAAATCATCCACGCGTCTATGAGCATCCAGCAAGACGAGCGGTTCCTCCTCCAATGCTGACGTTTCAACTGCCGCCTTCAGTTCTTCAGCCGCCTCAACAGTTGGACCATAAAGGAAACCAAGGAGAAGAAGAATGTTTTTTTCAATGCGGTCGTCAATTACTGTGTCGGCTTCAAACTTGTCCAGATACTCCAGAGTTTGCTTGAAAGTCATGGCAACAAGTTCAGGGGAGGACGACTGATAGAGACGGAGGGCCTTACTGATTAGCTTCTCTACATGTCTGATCTCTATTTCAATCAGGGCCGTTTTCTCATCGGCCCTGATGCACTTTCCATGATATGGCTGCATTTCTCCATCGCTGCATGCTTCTTTTTGATTTTTCTCAATCCCTTTATCCGCATCTCGGCCTAATGCTTGGACATCAGTATCCTCCGGTATACTCCGATCCTGCCTCTTACCCGGATCGGATTCACGAGAACGTGTTTCATGCTCCTCGGCCCGCCCGGAAACAGACACAAGAAGAGTGAGTAGGAAAAGGAGCGTTAACAGAAAAAAGATCGGCACGCTCCTAACAAGTCGTCCAATCACCGTTCATCCCCGCTTCCGCTTTCCCGGGGGAAAGCCTGCTCTCTTGCCTTTCGAAACTTCTCCAACTGGTCTTCATAATATTGTAAGTTACCAGGATGCTTTGCAATTGCCTCTTTTATCAGTGCGATGGCGAGATTATACTTGCCGCCGGCGTAGTACGCCTCCGCAAGCGTATCGATATACCAGGGGTGAGGCTCCAGCTCGACGGCGATGCCGGCATGTTTCGCCGCCGATGCCGGATCGAAGATTTCGGAGTGCTTCGAAACAGCCATAAACCAGGCTATCTCATTATGGGCGCCGGCCGGTTCGAGGGGGAGCACCTTTTCGTACGTTCGCAGAAGGGCGTCTCGCCTGCCTGTTTTCTCATACAATTCCATGAGATAAAAATACGGGGGCTCATATCGGGGCTCAATTTCGATGGCTTCCAGAAGATCCTGTTCAGCTTTGGCATACTCTTCCGTCTGCATGTGTACATTGCCGCTTGCCGCCCGGGGGACAGGCGAATCGGGCCGAAGCGTCGTCGCCTTTTGAAATGCCTCCATGGCACGGTCATATTCGCCGCTCGCCGCATGCATGCGCCCCAATCCCATGCACGCGTCAAAGTTCTCGGGGACCTCGCTCAGGATGGCCGCAAATATATCTGCAGCCTTTGCCGAATCGCCCTCCGCAAGTGATTCGTCGGCCCTCTTGAGAAGAATGGCTGTCTTGAGGTTCCGGGCTTCATCATGCCCGGGGTCCGCTTTCAGAGCGGCCGCGACTGCGGCGTCGGCTTCTTCGAGTCTGTTCACCGCCATGTAGCAAAGTCCAAACATCGCAAGCACGTCTGCGTTTTCCGCTGCTCTATCAGATGCCTTCCGCGTCAGTTCAATGGCTTGTTCGACTTCATCGGCGTCCAGGTAATTGCGGGCTTGCCTTAACAAAGCCTGAAGATTGTTGGGTTCGTGCTTGAGTTGTGTATTGAGAGCGCGAAGCGTCGCTTTTCCGGCTTTTACATCCTCAACCCACCGTATCATGGAATCCGCGCTTCTATATCCCGCTTTTCGGTCGATCTCCCCTCCGTCGGCTTCGGCAAATACAATCATAGGAAATGTTTGAATGGCAAATCGCCGAACGATCTGGAGATCCGCATCGCCTCTGATTTTGATCGGCATAAACCCTTTGATGGCTTTCAAGACCCTTTCGTCGGTAAAAGTCCATTTGTCCATCCTTGTGCACCCCGGGCATGATTTCTTCGTGAAATAGAGGATCATTGTGCGGTTCGTCTCTCGGGAGGGCTCGCTCAGCGCATCGTAGTAATTCAACCACTGCACGCGAGAGAAATCGGCATCGACGGCGATCTGTTTCTCCGGTTCCAGCGGCGCCCCATCGGCCCGAGGCCGACTTCGTGTGCATCCCGCGGTCAATAAGAGCAAGAGCAGAAGCAGACACACGCGCCCCGCCACAATTCTCATTCGTTCCCTTCCGTTTCAGGAGCGGGCATGACGCCCCCGGCAAGCGCCTTCAACAGAAGCCGTCCACCAATAGTCGCGGCCCCGATCGCAATCAAAACCGCAGCGGGCGAGAAGAACCTATAACCTGTCCCCAGGAGCACGTACCAGAACACGTAGGGTCCGAGCATCAGTCTGGTTGCAAACGTGATCACGAGGAAAACAAGCGGTAGGGCAGCGGCAAAAGCCAGGATGATGTTCAAAGCCCAGCCCATGGGTCCCCGCCGGCGGTCAATCCAAATCCACAGCAGGGCGGGCGGCCCAAGGAAAAGACTCGCTGCAAATCCATTGAAGAAAAACCCGACAATCGAGAGCGTAAGCAAAACATCCAGACAAACAGCCTTCGAGCTTTCAAAATCCGGCCTTTTCTGCATCGACAGAAACCATCGCAGAAGCCAGACCGCTATCCATACAACGAAGCAGGCTGCCGCCACAATCGCCACTGCCTTCCAGTCGGGGCTCTCAAGAAAGGGGTCCAGCGGTGTCGCCGGATAGAGTTCGTACCTTGGGATATAATTCCTGGAGACAAGGAGATACAATGTGGCCAAGGCAGACAGCGACGGCAGGAGAAAAAGGCCAATATTGCCGAATTCAATACCGGCATCTCTAAGAAAACCATCGCGCAATCGTAGGTTGTAATATTGAAAAGCGGTCGCCAGAAGAAGCGGAACGAAAATAAACAACTGAAGCGCGAGCAGCCCGTTTCGCCCCACATACATCCGCTTGCCGGTCCGCAGATAGTATGGATTGTTACCCATGGAATACCCGAGCTCGTCAAGCGAGCGAATCATCAATTCAGCGGCCTTCCCGTAAACCTCAAAAATCTCCGGCTTGAGGTTTTCGCTTGTGTCCATCGTGGTGTGATATATCTTCCTGGCCAGGGGACTGTTGGAACGACTTCCGCCGAAGTCTACGCCTGGAACTCCGGCCTTGAGGAACGGCCCCTGGTCAGTGCCGGAGATATTGACAGCCTGAGACACATAGTGCATCAAAGACCCGACTGATTGGGGATCACCGCCCGCCTGTGTGACACAGTCCTCGGCAAGCATCCATAGCCAGAGCGGGACATACCCGTGGAATTGACCTTCCCCATGGATAAAGACCTGCTCCGGCTTTTCCAGAGGCACATAATCCAGAGAGACGACCGCGCGAATACGCTTGAGATCGCGATCCGAACCGCGAATCAGATCCAGGTTTGGATATTCTTTCACAAAATGACGCGCTCCCAGCATCCCCCATTCTTCGCCGTCCGATGCAACGAAAATGAGCGTCATCTCCTGTTCTTCGCTTGAGAAGACCCTTGCGAGTTCAAGCAGCACGCCGACACCGCTTGCATCGTCCATGGCGCCCTCGCGCACATGAAAGGGAATGTCATAATGAGCAATGATCACGATTACGCCGGCGCGAGTCCCTTCATCAACTCCAATGACGTTTCGGCCTGTAACCTGTTCTCCTGCAATCCATGCGTCAAACCTTTGTTCCCCTGTCTGCAGGCCCAGGGCACTCATCTCCTTTTCGATCCATTTGGCGGCATCCTGCCCACCCGTGGCGCCTGTCGCCCTTTCGGGGAAACGGGTTGCCAGCAGCCGGGCTTTTTCATAAGCAGATGAAAATTCGATGCGGGGTTCGGTCTTCGTAATCCGCGCCTTCTCCGCCTGCTTGCCGGTCGCTCGTAGGATGAGCGCGGCAAGCAAAATGGCGAGCGCACTGCTTATTACAAGGATTGAGCGTTGGAGTTCGGTCATATGGCCTTCATCCGCTAAAGCATCCGTTTTACCATCGCGCCTTCATCAAACTGCGTCGCAAGAAGATGCCAATCAACAAGAATCCCTGACGTCACACGGGGGGAAGGCGGCGTCCAGCGCTCAAGGCGCTTCTCGATTTCATCATCACTGATTTCCACTTTGATCTCTCGTGCTGGAATATCAATCGAAATGGAATCGCCGTCACGGACCGCCGCAAGCGGTCCTCCCACCTGGGCCTCGGGCGTGATATAGCCTACGTACAGCGCGCCTACCGTTGCACCGGAGAAACGACTGTCGGTGATCACGGCGACATCGTGAATTCCCAGCGCTTCAAGAAGCAGCACAACCTGGAAATTGTCGGAAAAGCCCGGCCCTCCGCGCGGCCCCTCGTACCGAATCACGACAGCGGTTCCGGACTCGACCTCGCCCGAAAGAACACCGAGGATGGCCGCCTGCTGCGTATCATAGCACTTGCATGGGCCCCGGAACGTCTGCTTTTCGTCGCCTGCAACCGTATAGCGCGAAAGAGAGCCTCGCGGCGCGAGGTTCCCCCTCAGCACGACAATCCCACCATGGGAAGCAAGGCTTTTCTCGAGCGGGAGGATCACGTTTTCATCAACGATCTCCGTTTCATCCAGAACCTGCGCGACGCTTTTCCCCGCCACCGTCGGTCTGGCTTCGGTCAGGCGATCACGCACCCTCTTCAAAACCGCAAACGGGCCGCCCGCCCGATGCAGGTCGATCATGGTGTAGTTCCCACTTGGACGAATCGGACAGTAATAGGGCGTTGTCTCGCTGATATCCGCAAATGTGTCGACCGTGACATCCAGAGAGAGTGATTTCGCAAGGCTGAGCAAATGGAGGATGCCGTTGGTCCCGGCTGCCGTGGCCATGATGATTCGCGCGGCGTCGGCAATGGAATGCTCGGTAACATAATCTGAAAAAAGGGAGCCCTCACGCACAAGCTCCATGATTCTCATGCCGGCTTCCTTGGCCATGCGCAACCGCTCCATATCCGGTCCCGGAATGGTGGACGTGTGAGGCAGGCAGAGCCCCATCACCTCGGTTGCCATCTGCACCGTGTTTGCCGTGGTCAGTTCGGGGCAGGCGCCACACGACGTCAGCCATTTGCCCTCCATCTCCGACATGGTCTGTTTGAACTGTTCCTCGTCTATCGACCCCGCCAGCACTTCGTTCACACAGCGCAGCATCACATCGGTCGGGAATACGGTCGGTTCTCCCCTGAATTCTCCCGGATAGGCAGGGCCACCGGTAACGAAGATCGTCGGCAAATTCAATCGGGCCGCGCCCAGCCACAGCCCCGGAATGCTCTTATCGCATGTCCCTATGCAGACCAGGCCGTCTGCGCCGTAATTGCGCATCTGGACCTCGAGCGAATCGGCAATCACATCACGCTGGGGCAGGTCATACAGCATGGTCAGATCGTCCATCCCTCGCGTCCGGCAGTATCCGCCGCAGGGTCCGATCGTATTGAATTCGATGGGTGTCCCTCCGGCCAGGTAAACGCCCGCCTTCACGGCTTCCGCGACCTTTCCGAGATGCATATGTCCCACGCCGGCGTCCTGCCTCGTATTGGCGATCGCAATAAGGGGACGGTCCAATTCGGCGTCGGTGAAACCGCTCGCCTTGTAGAAGAATCGGTGCGGCTCGAGTCCCATCATCAGCCCAAGAGCGCGAGAAGCCTGTTCACGGGATAATCTTTTCATAGAAGGTCACCGAATCGGCGGTATGGTGAAATGTCCTTTTCTGGTGTAAGTAGAACATTACTATAGCACAGCGCAAAACTCCAAGGCAAGAAGGCGAAGCCCGGAGATTCAAGAGAGAATGAGGTGGAGAGCCGATCTATCTAAGACCCAAGCTTGTGGATTTGTTCGATCCGTTTCACGAGTTTTTGTATTTGTTGATCGCGATTCTTCAACTTCTTCAGCGCGTCCACCAGTTTGGCGGAAAGCAGATCCTTTTCCCTTTCCAATCTTACGTGTTCTTTATTCATCTTCGCTAACCTGTCAGCCAGTATTCCGGCCAGTTTCAAGCCAAGAGCATGAGAACCGGAAAAAAAGTCTCCCACTTTCTCGCCCACGACAACGATGAAATCGCACGATGTAATTGTCCTTACGGTAGCGGTCCGAGGAACCCCCAGCAGAGTCGATAATTCGCCCAGATAGCTTCCTTTTTGGTCAATAATCGCAATCCGCTTGTTATCTTTCAGGATTTCGACCTTTCCTGCAAGCAAAATGTACATCTCACGACTGAGTTCTCCCTCGCAAAACAGTTCTTTATTCGGATGAAAGCGAACCTGCATCTCCCGCAGCTTTTCCGATTCAGCATAGAGCTTCTTGAGGTCATCCACCGTTGCGACACTCCTCGTGCAAAATCAAGGCAGACCACTATATCTTGTGGATAAGGTGTTCATATTGTGGATAAGTTGTATTAATTGAGGCTTTCCTAAGCAATAGTATAGCGACCCCGCTCTCCAAAAGTCAATTCCTGTCAAAAAGTTACGTCGCCTGAAGAAGGAGATTTCGCTTGAATCGGAAATTTTGTTCTGCTATAATCGATCCTGAGCCATTCGGCTTCAAGCGCATGTTCATTTCAAGAACCACGTGGCAGGGCACACGAAAATAATTTAGCGGGAGAACATCTGGAAATGGAATATGGCAAATATGCCTATTTTGAGGGCAAAATCGTTCCAATCGAGAATGCCAGGATAAATATTATGACGCATGCGTTCAACTATGGAACCGGAGTATTCGAGGGTATCCGGGGGTATTGGAACACTGAAGAGGAGCAGCTCTATATATTCCGCCTGAAGGAACATTATAACCGCATGTTCAGAAACTTCAATCTTTTCCGCATTGAGTTGCCTATCACAATCGAGGACGCCTGCAGGATTACCATCGAACTCGCGCGGAAGAACGAATACCGCCAGGACATGTACATCAGGCCCATTGCATACAAGAGTTCTTACGAGATAGGGCCGCGAGTCAATGATCTGCAGAATGAGTTCACCATCTTCAACATCCCGCTGGGAGATTACGTCAATACCACCGACGGGCTGAGCGTCATGGTGTCGAGTTGGCGAAGGGTTCCGGATAACAGCATTCCTGCGCGCAGCAAGGCCACCGGAATCTATATAAATTCCGCTCTCGCCAAGACGGAGGCAAAAGAAAACGGTTTTGATGAGGGCATCATGCTCACGCAGGGAGGGACCGTTGCAGAAGGCAGCGCCATGAACTTGTTTATGGTGCGTGACGGCGAATTAATAACTTCGCCGGTGACCGAAAACATTCTGGAGGGTATCACTCGACAGACCATTATGCAGATTGCCTCTGAGGAAATGAGCATCGGGACCACGGAGCGCCGGATCGATCGGAGCGAGTTATATGTTGCAGACGAGTTGTTCTTTTGCGGCACCGGCGCGCAGGTAGCCCCCGTGACGTCGGTGGATCGCCGCCCCATCGGCAACGGGAAACCGGGCGAACTGACAATGAAACTGCACGCCCTCTATTTCAGCCTGGTCCAGAATAAGCTGCCAGAGTATTCCGATTGGCTGACTCCAGCCTATTGATACGCCGGGCGCGTTCAATGGGGGAAATGCGGGTGCTTGCGTAAATGATCGTACGATGTATCCGTTGCGATACGGAGTTCAACTCCGCTCACGAACACACCCATGTTTGTCCTCACTGTCATTTCGTCTTCAAAAAAGACGACCCGGACCATGGAAACCTCAAGATAGTCCGATCGTCCGACCTGATAAACCTCAAAAAAGACCATAGTTTATTGGAAGAGGCGGAGGATAAATGTGCTTTCCATTCCGATGCCGACGCCCTGGATTATTGTAAACGCTGCGACCGGCCGATCTGTTATGCGTGCATTGTGGAAACACAGGAGGGGCGCCTCTGCGAATCGTGCGCGGAACAAACAGGAACGGCTTATCCAACGGCAACGGCAGACTCCGTTCCCCTTGACCGCCCCCCGCCCGCGGAAGAACAACCACGGGACGAGAGAATGCCTCAACAACCGATGCCGGGGCGGCCATATGTTGCGTGGGAGCACCGCCGAAGGGTGGGCAGAGTCAACGCTCTGTTTACGACCTGGCAGCAGACACTTCTCAGCCCGAGGAAATTTTTCCACATGGTCCCCCTCACAGGAGGCTATCGCAGCCCACTGCTTTACGGGCTCTTTTGGACCCTGGTGGGAATGGCGGGAGGCATCGCGTGGAAGGTTCTGCTCTCTATTTACCCGACAGCAATGGTTTTCTTAGAGGGAAAACCTCTCACTTTATCGATTCAGCTTTCCCCCGACTACGCGCTGGTCACCGCACTCTTGCTGCTCTCCCCGCTTCTCGCTCTTGTTCTTTTATTGTTAGCCTGCTGGCTCTACCACGTCTTTGTCGTCATGCTCACCCGGCAACATGCGGGCTTCGAGGCGACCTTGAGGGTCATCTGCTACAGTACGGGCGTCAACGCGTTCTATTTTCTTCCCATACTGGGGGGGCTTATCGGGGGACTCTGGCATTTGATACTGGTGACGATCGGCCTCAAAGAGGTCCATCGCTTCTCATTTCCCCTGGCGATATGTGTCGTTCTTGTTCCTTATACAGCGCTGTTTGTAATCGGGATTTCCTACATGCTCTGGGCGGTGACGGGCGCTCGCTTTGATATCGAGAACCTTTCACTCGACACACTCTTCTCGCTGCTTCGCTGAAGACCTCGCAAGACACCGTGCTTTCCGTCAGGAGTCCCGGGGGCGTAAACTAACTATAGGTCTGGATGAATTTGCGGAACGACCTGTCGTACGTCTTCTCAACATCATCCGGGAAAACGCATGCGGGTAGTTCCTTGTTCGCGCGATGGTACGCGATGCACTCGCAACAGATCCCTTTCCGGCTGCACGGCTCGTAGGTGCAATTGCACTTCTGAAGGTTGCGTTCCTTATTGCATTCCAATGTAAGTTCTCTCCTTTCTTGTTTTCCCCAATGCGATATGCAAAAACTACCGCATGACTCCGAATCGCTCCTCGACGGCCGCAATAGCCGATTGCAGGCTCTGCTCGGATCCAAGATCACCGATTGCGACAAGCGTAGAACGGTTGAAATCGAATATATCCATGGCGACGCGACGGATGTCCTCCGGGGAGACCCCATATATCTTCGCGTCGTATTCCATGTAGTCGTTGTGACCCAGCCCATAGAGTTCATCGAAGGACACCTGTGTTGCGATCTGTGCATTGGTTTGCATCTCTATGGCGTGCTTTCCCGTGACCTCGATTTTTGTGCGCTCCAGTTCCTCCTCGTCAAGGCCGGTTTCACGCAGGTCGTGCATCACCTCGAACATCCCGCCTATAGCTTCCTCGGCCTTCTCCGGCTCGGTCATAATATACAACACAAAGGCCCCCGGCTCGACACCGAGGATATTGAACGCGCCCACCGAATATGCCAGCCCACGCTCGTCGCGCAGTGTCTGAAAAAGTTTTCCTCCCTGGCTGTTGAGAAAACCGGAAAGAACCTCCAGGGGATAGCGCACGGGATCCGCAACAGTCACACCGGGGAATCCTATGAGTATGGCCAGTTGCTCCTTCTTCATCGGTTTGAATGCCTGCCTGAGCGCTTCCTCAAACGGTTCAGTGTCCCCTGCTCCGGAAAACTCGCGGCCGGCGTCCAGGCCGCCAAATTTTTCTTTCACACTTTCCAGAACCTGGGATTTGTCGAAGTCCCCGAAGACAGAGAGCACCATTCTTGAACCCACCACCGCCTCGGCATGAAACTCCCTCAACTCTTGCGGCGTGATAGATTGCACCGCTTCAGCGTCTCCCTTCACCTGAAAACTATACGGATGGCCCTTGAAGATCGTCTCCCTGAGAAGCTTCATCGAGGAGGGAAACATCTGATCGTCAATAGTCTTTATTCCCGCAAGTGCCGCGGCTTTCTCGCGCTCCACTTCCTCATCGGGAAACGAGGGGTTGGCAACAACATCGCCGAGAATCTTGATGCCGGCCTCCAGGTCACGGCTGAGCATGTCTACTTCAAAGCCCAGGCTGTTATAGCCGGAAAACGAGCCGATACTGCCGCCGCGAGACTCGATCTCGCGGGCTATCTCTTCGGCCGAACGCTCCTTCGTTCCCTTCAGCATTGCTTTGCTCATGAGATTGCTTATGCCCGTGTTGGCCCTGGTCTCCGCCCGCGCACCCCCGAGAATAAACAACCGGAGGGAAACGGTCTCGGTGCTATGGTCCTCGCGCATCAAAAGAGTGAGCCCGTTTGGCAGCATCGCCTTCTCTACCACGCTCGCAGTCTTCGGTTTTTCCCCCTGTGCTTCCTCCTCAACCTCGACGGCGGTCTTTTGCCCCGCGGGCATCAGTGTCGCTGTCACGACGTTCTCAGGTCTGAAATACTTTTCCATGACTTCTTGCACATCTCGAGCCGTCACGCGCGCAATTGATTCGACATAGCGCTTGTCAAAGAATATATCATGGGCATCCATTTCGCCGGAGCCGAGGCTGCGTGCCTGTCCTTCGACCGTCTCGCGTGAAAAGATATATCCGCTGAGAACCTTGGCGCGTGCCGTCTCCAATTCCTCCTCCGACACTCCCTCCGACCTCAGTTTCTCTATCTCTTCCCATATAGCATCCCGGACGGCTTTGCGGTTTTCCGGCTCATAAGACCCGGATATCCAGAACACTCCGGGATCACGGGGAGTGGCCGACCACGCGCTTATCGAGTAGACAATCCCCTGTCTCTCTCGCAGTTCCCTGTATAGGCGGGATGTGTCGCCGCCGCCAAGAACTATGGCGAGCACATCCATTGGATACAGGTCGTTCGAATTGAGGCTCGGCCCATGGAATCCCATCAGGAATTGCGCAACCGTCACCTCGAACTCTTCTACCCTTTCGCGGGGACCCATCTGTCGGGGTTCCTGCGGAACAACGACGGGAGTGATTGATTTGCGATCGAAGCCGTGAAATGCTTCTTTTATTTTTGGAAGCGCCTCACCGGCATCGAAATCACCGACAACCACGAACGACATATTGTTAGGAACGTAGAGCCTTTTGTAGTAGGTGAGAAGATCATCACGAGTCAGGCCTCTCAGCAGATTCTCGTAGCCGATCACCGGATTTTTGTAGGGATGGACATCATAAGCGGTGTTATGGGCCATCAGATAAAGGCGTCGAAACGGATCGTCACGATTCATCTCTATCTCTTTGATGACGACATCTCGCTCCGTTTCCACCTCCTCCGGGGCGAACACTGAATGCATGAGAACGTCGGCCAGAATATCCAGCGCTTTGTCAAAATGGTCGCTGTGAAAGGTTATATAATACACGGTCTTGTCATGGCCCGTATATGCATTGGTGCGCCCGCCCGCTTCCTTTACTTCGCGGCCTATTTGACCAACGCTACGGCGTTCGGTTCCCTTGAACAGCATATGTTCGACAAAGTGCGATATGCCGCTGGCGCTGAACTCCCCTTCGGTGAGACTTCCCGCGCCTACCCATGCCTGAATCGTCACGACAGGCGCCCGGTGATTTTCAAGCAGAATCACGGACATCCCATTATCCAGTACATATCTTCTCGGACCATCCTGCTCGGCGTGTGCCGGCCAGAGAAGAAAAGCCTGCATAAACAGCGCGACAACGATGACTCTCAAATAATTTTTCATTCCCGATTTTTCCTTAAACCAATTACTCCACCACAATTGTCTTTAACACAGGGGGCTGCCCCATAAAAAAGACATCACCCGTGATTCTTCAACAAGTATGTCACCACAACACTGGCTCAAAACAGGCAGGATCGATTGGTGACCTTCCGGGACCGCCGTTCTGTCGATGCCGCAGAGTACCTATCCGGAAGAACGCATCGCCAATTCCCCGACCGCGCGGATACGCTCTCGTCACACGCAACCGGAAAATCCGAGGACTGGCGCAACAAGAGGATACGGTTACATAATTATAGCACATGAGGGGGATGCGCCCGGCAAAGCTCGGGCTCCCCTTTGACGATTCGGGCTGCAAGTGTTAGAATCTTGCATATCCTGGCATCAATGGCTTTCCCTGGCAACTTTCATAACGGCCAACTCGATTTCTGATCTCTATGAGAACAAGAACCAAGGCAATCTCGGCAGCGATCCTGATCTCTTGCCTGATCTTATGTGGGACACTCTTCTTCTTGACCTGGTATGTCAGATCCGGCAGGCTTAAGACACTGATTGAGAATCGGGCCGGGGAAGCGATCGGGATGAGTGTCTCCATCAATACGCTCCGTTTCCACTGGCCTTCTCAGATTTACATAGAGGGGTTGACTGCGTCGATGCCGGAAGCGGACGCAATGCCGGTGTTCTCTTGCTCGAAACTCACAATCGCCACAAGCATCGGGAAGTTAATGAGGAAACGCATCGACTCCCTGGTTCTGGTCGGGGCCAAAATCGATCTGGCGGAGGATAGCAACGGACGGTTAATGATGCCGGACATTCCGGCTTCCGACAGGCCGTTTTCTTTCGGTACAGTCAAGGTCGTTGATGGCGAGATCACACTCGAGATGTCTGCGATCAAGGCTGATATCAAAGGGATACTGGTAACGTTGAGTGAATCGCCGCTGCCGGCGAATGACGAGAAGGTGCTCGTGCTGAATATCGACGCCGTTCACGCGAATATCCGACCAAATGGTTTGGAACAGATCCCGGTCGGATGCAAGGTTTTTCAGTCGAAGTTTGTCTTTCGGCCCATGCCGGCAGCGACTGAGGTCGAAGCCGAGATGAGCACCCTTGTGACGGCCGAGATCCCCTACTTGCGGCTGCCGATCGACGTTCCTGTCAACATTTCTCTCGCCACTGACTACCTCTCGCACAAAGACTCGCTTGAAAACGGGATTTTTTCTCTCTCGGCGCTCCCGTTCACGAAGGCCCGCATCTATGGGTCCATGGCAAATCTCTCCAGCGGCACGCCCGATCTTAACTTGAATCTTACTGCCGAAGCCGCTGAAATCGGCACTTTGCTTGAATATTGCGAGATGTTTCAACGTCCAAGTTATAAGGAAATGAAGGTGAAAGGCCAGGTCAGAGTGAGCGCAGAAATAGGTGGAACCCTTGAGAGCCCGGAGGTATCTCTTCGGGCAAAGGCCACCGATGGACGATTTGACTGGAAAGGCGTTGTTCTCGAGGGGCTCGAAGCCGAAATGCCGATTTCAATTGACGCCAAGGGCTTTTCGGCAGGTCCCGGCAAAATCAGCGGAGCCAGGGCGGTTGTTCCGATCGGCGAAAAGAATGTCAAGGCGACAGCGCTGGGGGGATTGCTTTCGGTCGATGCCTCTCGCGTCACCGCAGAGGATTGCTCCATGCAACTCGAAGATATCGGCACGCTTTTAATGAGCGGGACCTACGAGTTCGACTCTGGTCTTCTCCGCGGACACGTTCACGCGGACGACATCAGTGTGGAGCAAACGCTGGGCTTTGCCTCCTCCGCGCTCCAGCAGATTCCGGATAACCTTGCCGGCAGTGGAAGATTGACCCTTGAAAGCGATATCCAGGCAACACTGGCGACGACGCTGGAAGACTTGAACGCAGACTGCAAAATCTCCCTGAAGGAAGGGGAGTTTTCATCGGGCGAATTCATGACCGTCACCGGAATCAACGCAGACATAAGCGGAAGCGTCAAGATAGACGCGCCGGGAGCGCCCTGGCAACCGGAGGTATCTCTTCGGGCAAAGGCCACCGATGGACGATTTGACTGGAAAGGCGTTGTTCTCGAGGGGCTCGACGCCGAAATGCCGATTTCAATTGACGCCGGAGGCTTTTCGGCAGGTCCAGGCAAAATCAGCGGAGACAGGGCGGTCGTTCCGATCGGCGAAAAGAATATCGAGGCGGCATCGCTGGAGGGGCTGTTCTCGGTCGATGCATCTCGCGTCACCGCAGAGGCTTGCTCCATGCAACTCGAAGATATCGGCACGATTTCAATGAGCGGAACCTACGAGTTCGACTCCGGCCATCTCCACGGCCATGTTGGCGCGGACGACATCAGTGTGGAGCAAACACTGGGCTTTGCCTCCTCCGCGCTCCAGCAGATTCCGGATAACCTTGCCGGCAGTGGAAGATTGACCCTTGAAAGCGATATCCAGGCAACACTGGCGACGACATTGGAAGACTTGAACGCAGACTACAAAGTCTCCCTGAAGGAAGGAGAGTTTTCATCGGGCGAATTCATGACCGTCGCCGGGATCGACGCAGACATAAGCGGAAGCATCGGGATGGACGCGCCGGGAGAACTCTGGCAATTCGATGCTTCCGGCAAAGCGGGAGGCTTCGAACTTTTGATCGACATCTTCTACAAAGATTTTTCGAAAACCATTTTCCCATTCTCCGTTTCGGGAGAATACATGACCGAAGGAAAACAGGTGCGGAATGCCAAAGCTTCGTTGGATCTCGGACAAATGGGAAAATTGTCCGCTCGCGGAACGGCTCAACTCAATCCCACTCCTGCATATGACTTGGAACTGAAAGCGGACGACGTCGACCTGGGAGAAGTGTTCGAGCAGATCGGAAGAAAACTATTGCCGGAGATGTCGTCGTTTTTTAATGAAGCCAAGGTCGGCGGGTTTGCCAGCGGAAACTTTTCGGTGCACGGTGACGGCAACCGCCAGGATATTCGGGGCAGAATAAAGGTCGAGGACGGCCTCCTCGACCTTGGTCAAGGCGCATTCAGGGCCGCCCCGATCTCCGTCAGCCTGCCGTTCGACATATATTTGCCGGCGCAAGAAACACAGCGGGCGGCGATTCGATTCGAAAAGGAAGACTATGGCAGAATCGAACTCGACAGCGTTACCGTCGGGCCTGTCGACGTTCCCTCGCTCGTTCTGGACATTGCGGTGAAGGGAAACGCACTCAGCATCAAGGACCCCGCCCCAATAGACGTGTTCGGAGGCACTCTCGATGTCGGACCGATCCGGGGCGAGAGCCTGTTCGGACCTTCAGCACAAATGACAACCTCAATTTCGGGCGAGCAGATCGGGCTGGCTCAAGCCACCGAAAAACTGGGCTTGCCGAAAGTCGATGGCACGGTTGAAGTCCGATATCCCACGATTAATCTTACGTTCGATGCAGTGACAACCGAAGGAACGGCCAGTGTGCAAGCGTTTGGAGGAATTCTTGACATAATGTCCGTGAAGGTGTATAAACCGCTTTCATCTGTTCGCACTTTTGCGGCGGATCTCGAATTCAAGGAGTTCGATCTTTCGACGGTCACAGATGTGTTGGATTTCGGGTCTATTAACGGAATAATGGAGGGAACCCTCAAAGGACTGGAGGTGTCGCAGGGACAACCGGAAGCGTTTGTCGCCGATTTTAAGACGG
>CAYZZY010000043.1:5125-15500 GCA_964482745.1 uncultured bacterium | reverse complement strand
TGCGCAACTTCTCCAGTAATCCTATCTCTTCCACCGTCATCGACCCGCCAAGGCCGACCTCCGAGCCCTCGGGTATCAATTCAAGCGCCTTCTCAAGGGCCGCCCCTTTATTTTCTACCAGAATAACTTCTATGTTATTCGCCTCGAGAGCTTCAATTGTTTTCTGAACATCCGCCATTGTCTTCACCCTCACCTTTCTTTCTGAAACCAACCAAACTCGTGAATAAATATATAACAGCGGCCCCAAAGCGTCAAGTGTCAGACCCGAAACCATCGGGTTCCTTGCGAGGCAATCTAAGATATTGCATACTTTTGCAATGGGGTTTAGACATCTCGAAAGTCTTTTTGGCAGGTAGGAGATCGAGGGCTTATTAAAGAACTCACCTTCCCAGAGTGGTGTCGTTGAAAGACAAGGAGGCAGAAAATGAAGATATTGGTCGTTTTTTACTCAATGTACGGGCATGTACTGCAATTGGCGCAGGCTGTGGCAGAAGGCGCCAAATCGATCGAAGGAGCGGATGTTGTGCTGCGCCGGGTGCAGGAGTTTGAGGCCGTTGACAAGATCATCGACGGCAACGAGTTTGCAGGCAAAATCAGAGAACAGCAAAAGAATATTCCCGTATGTACGCTCGACGATCTTCGTGAGGCGGATGGCGTGCTATTCGGGACACCGACCCGGTTCGGGAACATGACGGCACAGATGAAACAACTCATAGATTCCACAGCCGAACTCTGGCTCAAAGGCGAGATGGAAGGCAAGCCCGCGGGCGTATTCGTCTCGACGGCGTCAACACACGGCGGGCAGGAGACGACGGCGTTGACGACGATGGCGCCGCTTCTGCATCTGGGAATGATCATCGTCGGCGTGCCGTATTCGACGCCAGGCATGATTCATACAGAAGGGCGCGGCGGCACACCCTATGGCGCTTCCACGGTGGCGGGTTCGCAAGGCGAACTGCAGCCGACGCCTGAGGATCTGGAAATCGCACGCGCACATGGGCGCCGGGTGGCGGAGGTGACAAAGAAGCTGCGGGGATAAGGAAGATTCATAATAATAGGCACAAAACCGAATCACAAATGGCACGAATGGAAAAGGGTCTATGGATTTGCATGTCGAGGCATATCCGTGGCTCTGAGTATCGGGGACAGTCCCCGTCGCCGCGCATACACTGCACTCGGATTAATCAATTGCTTTCCTGGCATCGCACAGTCCCCGCAAACGAAGCGCGGCTTTCCCCCTACCCTTCTCAATCCTCAAGCTTGAAGGACCGCATCGCTTTCATCAGTTCCTCCGGGTCGATGGAATCTTCGCCGGTAATATATTTCCGGGAGAGGACGTAATAAGAGATCGCGTTCTGCTCCATGAACTCGGGCTGACCTTTGCCTTCGATGACCTTTCCCGGCATACCGACAACGAGCGAGTTGGGCGGGACAATCGTGTTCGCCGTCACGAGCGCGTTGGCGGCCACCATCGTGCCGTCGCCTATCTGCGCCCCGTCCATGACGGTGGCGCCCATGCCGATCATGACGCAATTGCCGATGGTGCACGCATGAATAATCGACAGATGCGCCACAGTGACAAAATCGCCGATGGTCGTCGGATGTGTGGGCGAACAATGGATGGCAACATTGTCCTGTATATTCGTGTAGCGTCCGATCTTGATGGAATTGAAGTCGGCGCGGATGACTGCGCTCGCCCATATGCTGCTGTTCTTGCCGACCTCCAGGTTGCCGTGCAGGGCAGCGGTCGGATGCACGTATACGGATGGATCAATCTTCATTTAATGAGTCTCCTTGCATGAGAATAATCTGCACTACATTTCTTGCCACAGAGGGTCGCAGACCCAAGATCACCGAGGACGGAAGGGCAGAATCCCGCCCGGGCGGAACGCTCCGATATAAATCCCCCTTAATCCCCCTTTTTCAAAGGGGGAGCCAGCGAGTCGCCGGAGACATTCTGCGAACGAATTCGCACCTACAAGACACTGGTAATCGGTAATCATCATAGGGCGCAGCCCGTGCGCCCCTACAGGGAATATTTCCCCGTGTTCTTCGTGGATTTCCGGATATTCTTACTTATCCACCTCAAAAAGTCTGCGCTCGGTATTCGAGAGAAGCTCGATACCATCGGAAGTGACTATGAATGAATCCTCCACTTTGATCGTGCCGAAATCGGGAATAATGGTATTGATCTCGATGGCGAGCGTCATATTCTCGGCTATGATGGTCGGATCGTTGGGACCGATGATGGGCGGCTCGTCCAACTCCAGTCCGAGTCCATGCCCGACGAATCGCCCTTTTTCTTCATAACCCATGAAGTAGTCGCCGTACTTCGTTTTATTGGCCGCCTCGACACCTTTCGCGTAGACATCCGCCACGGGCACCCCGGGCCGGACGCTTGCGAGTATCTTGTCTTCGACCTCGCACAGCGCCTCGAACACTTCGACCTGCTGCCTGGAAGCGCTTCCTATAACATACATTCTCGTCATATCGGTGATATAACCATAATAGCTCCCGGTAATATCAATCATGACGAGATCGCCGCGTTTCAAAACCCTGTTCGACGCGCTCATTCGCATGGCAGGGCTCAGCCCCACGCCGGTGGCAACGTTGGCAAAACCCGAGTACCGCGTGAGGTTCTCGCCTGAGCCCATCATCCCATACATCGCGTACGTGTCGAACCGGCGGTTGACAAGGATTCCCTCGTGCCTGTTTCGGCGCAGTTCCGCTTCGACTTCGGCGGCCATCTCGACCTCGGTTACGCCCTCACGTATCACATCGAGCGCGCGCCGCTGTGCCTTGTCGATCATCGAAGCGGAAACACGAACGAATTCAAGTTCATCCGCGTCTTTGACCATGCGCTGGGCGATTATAAGGGGAGTGACGTTCACAAACGTCGCGTCGGGAAGTTCCTCCTGAATTTTGAGAAACAAATCCGCCGGTATCACGTCCATTTCGAGCCCGATCTTCGAGCTATCCAGCTTTTCCGACTTCAGCCGTTCGGCAACCGTTCGCAGGCTGCCGTCAGGGACAATATCATCGATGGTCGCATCCTGCCGGGCGAAGTCCAGCGCCCGGCGAACGTGGAGGCGCGCCGTCTTCGGGGTCACCAGAAGAACGCTCGGCACCGAAGCGCCCGAATAGTAATAGATGTCGCGCGAAAAGAGCAGGATTGCGGCATCGATGGATTGATCCGCCATATTGGCGCGAAAAAGGTTTATGCGTTTTTCCGACATTCGTTATTGTCCAACGTTCATTGTCTTTGCCAACCTGACACTGCTTTCATACCAGGCATGAAGGGTTCGTCATGCAATCTCTGACCTGAATGGCAGACAAGCCAAAGCATGCGAATGAATTCGCACCTACAGGACGCTTGTGCCAGCCGGGTAGTCGCTTTTCCGCTGGCGCTCTATTCTTGCCGGTCGCAGGGAGCCTTTTCGATCAACGGTGTTAAGCATCCAATAAGGACAGAATTCCCGGCAACGGCACATTGGGAGAAGAGCGCGAGAGTTTTTTATTCCTTCACCGACGGCGTTTCGGTCAGCGAGACGATATTGCGGATGCCGCTCTGGCGCGAGATATCCATAGCACGTATCACATAACCGTAGGGTACATCCCTGTCCGCTCTGAGCACAAGGGTCGCATCGGGTTTCGAGGCCGCCGCCTTCAAATCGACACGGAGTTTTTCCTCCTGGACGGGCACATCATTGAGGAACATGCGGCCGTCCTTGTCGATCGTCAGCGTAAGCCGCTCAAGCCTGCTGGGTTCGGCCGTGCTCGCGGACGGCAGCTTCAGCTTGATGCCCGGCTGTTCGGCAAACGTCGTCGACACCATGAAGAATATGAGAAGCAGGAACATCACATCTATGAGCGATGTGATGTTGATAATGGGGCGCTTCCTTTTTCTTTCCCGAATCTGCATCCCTGTTTTACCCGGCGGGCCTCTCCTGCTCTGCCCGGGCCGTCTGGCCGCCTGCCGTCTCGCTCCCACTATAGAGTTTGTGAATGAGGATATTCGCGTGGCGCTCCATTTCCAACATATGCTCGTCCACCCGCTTCGAGTAGTAGCTATGGGCAACGAGTGACGGTATCGCGATGAACAGCCCGAAAATGGTGGTTACCAACGCCTCTGATATCCCGCCCGAAAGCGTTGACGCATCCCCCACCCCGCGCTCAACTATCATGTTGAATACATGAAATATGCCCACCACCGTCCCCAGGAGCCCGAGAAGCGGCGAGATGCCGGTAATAATCTCGAGCATCAGCAGTCCGCGCTCGAGGGATCCGACCTCCTGGCGCGCGGCAGCCTGGATCAATTCAACGTTCTCAGCGCGCGGCAATATGCGGTTGCTCAGGCCAGCATTTATAACTCGCGCAAACGGCGTATCGTTGCGTTCACACGCGGCAATCGAAGGCGCGACATCCTCGGGCCCGCGCATTTTCTGGACCAGCCGGGCAATAGCAGGAGGAATGACCCTGCGCGATCTCAAGGCATATGCCTTCTCTATGATAATTGCAAGGGCAACTATCGAACAGATGGCGAGCGGTATCATCGTAACTCCGCCCGCACTGAAAAGATGCAGGGCCGTTTCCAAATTTTGCCTCCTCTGATCCCTTCTATGATTTTGTAAAGACTTAATTATATCGGAACGTAAACCGTATGTTAAGGGGTTTGTTCACGAATTCCTCGGGGAGCCCCTGTGCCTCCGCGTATGGTATCTCGTCGAAGGGCTGCGCATCATTGATAGATGAAGCACACATCACCGCAAAGTATTGATCTCCTTCGACGGAGTTAACCGCTATATCGGTCACCTTGCCGTCAGGCTGGATTTTGAAATCGATGACAGCGCGTGAACTCCTGACGCCGGTATACTTCGAGACCAGGCGCGAAACCCATTCCCTCTCAACCGCCTGCTTCATCTTGACCAGGTATTCTCCGAAGAAATGACGCGAGGCCGCAAACGAGAGATCGCCCGTTATCTGGGCGTCAGCGCCCGTGTTGCCGGCGCTGACGGCCGACATCATCCGGGATAGCGCACTAGACGGGGCCGGCATGATCGATTCAGCCGGATCGGGCAGCTTTTTCGCAAGCTTCTTGATTTCTTCCGGTTTGGGTTCCGGCTCTATGCGTATTTCCTTGTCAGGTTCTTTCGGGTCTTCTTTCTTTTCGGCAGGCAGACCGGACTTGGCCTTTTCCGTCTTCTGTTCCTCGACCTTCTCCTTCTCCGGCGGTTTCTCAGGCTCTGATTGCGGTTCTTTTTGAGGCGCGGGCTTTTCGACAGTCGGTTTTGCCGGGATCATCCTGGGTCTTGTGTCTTTTACATCCTCATGCTTCCCCTCCATACGGGGGGCATCCTCGAGCTTCTTTTCGCTTTCGAATCTGTCCTGTGCCTGCGTGTTTTTGTCAGAGCGGAGGTTGGTTTTGGTCGGGGGATTGCTTGTCTTCGCCGATGCGGGAGTCTCAATCAACTCGAAGCGGACCGATGTCGGCTTTGTCTTCTGTTTCGCGACCATGACCGGCCCGGCCTTGATCCTTTGAGTGACACTTTCATGGCTCACGACCGCGAAAGCGCCCATGTGAATCAGCATGGATATGAGAAGCGAAACCTTAAATGTGCGGGGAAGCGCCAATCGACCGGCTCCTTCGATATGAAATAGATGCCCGGCCGCCGGTGCGCCATCGGGTCGGGCGTTGGTTACAGGATTTTCGGAATCTGCAGAAGACTGACTATATCGTGGTCGGGCAGATGGTTATCGAATACTCCCAGCCGACGCTGGTTGTACCAGACGGACGAGATGCCGACGTCGCGCGCGCCGAGCACATCGCTCCCATACATATCGCCCACGTGCGCCGCTTCGTGCGGAGATACAGCCATTCGCTCCATCGCCAGTTCGAAGATAGCTGGCGCCGGCTTGCGCACTCCTTCCAGCGATGAGTCCACGATGATCTCGAAATATTTGGCAATGCCAAGTTCTTCACACTTTTCGGGGCAACTGCCGTCGTTGTTGGAGATTATGCCCAACCTGTATCCCTGTTGAAGCAGGGTTTCCAACGTCTCTACGGCGCCGTCCGAGAGGACCCTTTCATAAGGCGTATCCTCGAACTTCCGCATGATCTGTGGGAGAACGGTCGGCCAGTCGATATCCACCTCCAGGCATTGTCCAAAATGATCGAGGAATCGCATAAGGTATTGATCGTCGCTGCTGAGCGCTCCGGAACTGGCGTCAATATACAGCAAGTAATCGGCCCTGTTAAATGCGAGAACGACATCCTGGTATTCACGCTGAAAACCGAACTCACCAATCAATTCGGTTATTCTCATTAAATAAGCGGGCTTTCCTTCCACGAGCGTGTCGCCGAAATCAAAGAAAACCGTGGAAATGTTTCTTTCAGAGGTCATAAGATCACATCACCGTCGCTATCCTGGGCTCATTTGTCAGCTTGTCCTTGTTCTTTTCCACGCGCTCAATCACCGGCTCGAGCGCCGCAAGCATTTCCTCTTTATCGCCCATCAGTCTCCCGAAAAGCGGCACGAGGTTGGAAACATGGTCGCTCGCGAAATCGGAGCTTATGCCCTCAAAACATTCAATGAGCAATTTCTCCTCAAGCAGCATTTCAAGGACGTTCGCCGGCTTGTATTCGCCGTTCTCGTATGCCTCATAGAGAGAACTGCCGGGGATCAGGGTCATAGTTCGAACGCGTATGAAATCGGGGTCTATCGCATTGAGAACCGCCGCACTCTCGCGCGCATGGGTTTCCCATCCATCGGCCCCACCCAATCCCAGCATCAGGTACTCGGAAAGTTCGATTCCGGCCTCTTTCACCTTGCGGCCGCCCGCTATCATCTGCTCGGGAGTCGCCCCCTTGCAGATGAATTTGAGCAGTTCGGGATCTCCTGTCTCCAGCCCGAGATGCAGGCGATCGAGTCCTGCTTCGCCCAATCGTTTCAACTTTTCAGGCGCCATGAGCGCAAGCGTCTTGGCGCGCCCGTAGCTCGTTACCCGTTCTATTTTCGTGAATTGCGACCGCAGGTACTCGAGTATTTCCACGAACTCGTCCGTCTTGATTACCGGGCTATCGGCATCACCGATGAACACGGTCATTTCGCGGTCGCCATAGAATTCGAGCGCTTTGTCGATGTCACCTTTTACTTCCTCGACTGAGCGCTTCTGGAACCGCATCGACTTATACATGCCGCAGAATCTACAGCGGTTCCATGGACACCCGCGGGTCACACGGAGCAGCATGCTGTAGGCCTCGCTCGGCGGCCTGAACGGCGGAAGCTCATATACCATTATGATTAATCCTTTCTTTATTAGGAACGATTTTCTGCAAAACACCTCAAAAATTATACCATTTTCAGCGATTAAGATAAAGGCGCGTGCTGCGAATGGAAGGCCAATCGTAATACAACGCAGTACGACATAGCCGCAGCCGAGCATACCCTGCACTCGTCAGGCTTAAAAAAGATACCGCTTGACAATCGCTACATAGTTTCAAGGCATTCCTCATGAGCATCATAGAAAATGTGAAGCAACGCCGGAAGGGGTCTAATTTTACCATTTTCGGGGGAAGCATCACCTGATCCACAGTTCGAGACACCTTGGCGCAAAAGCACTCGTTTCCATCGCCCTTGGCGATATTTCCCCGATGAAATGTCATCCACTCTATACTGATTTGCTCTGCCACGGATCGTAACGCGATGGACTTGCATTTCCCTAACCTCTTATAGTATAATAGATAAAGACCGAGCCGCCGTTGAGTCAGAGTGGGCTGCGACCCACTCTTTTGCATTGATGGGGCTGACTCAATGCGGGTGGTATCAGAAGAGATGTGATCAAGGCGGCGTTTGCCGCCTTTATTATGGGCAAATGCCCTCGAGGCGGAGAAAGAGTGATTTTAAATGGATGCAAGCGCTCAGAGGGTCATGGATGCGCTTGAGCCCGCAATCGAGTCAGAGGGCTATACCCTTGTGGACGTAGAACTAAAGGGCAAGAGTGGAAACCAGGTTCTGAGGTTATTTATCGATAAACCCGAGGGCGGAATCACCCTTGACGACTGCCAAGAAGTAAGCGAACTCGTAAGCCCGGTGCTGGATGTCGAAGACGTAGTGGAGGGGAAGTACTACCTTGAGGTCTCATCGCCGGGTATTAACCGAAGAATAAGGAAAAAAACGGATTTCGAAAAATTTGTGGCCAATACGGTCACAATTCACGCGCGTTCGCCGGTGGACGGACGCCGGAAGTTCACAGGCGTAATAGAAGGCGTCGAGGACGCGGAAGTGCTCATTCGCTATGACCGCTCGGGCGTTGAAAAGATCAGCCGGGTTCCGCTTGAGGCCATCGATCGAGCAAACTTAAAGGTCATCTGAAAAAACAGTGCTTCGACTTCTTCCCGGCCCTGGACGCAGGGCGGCGGCGTGGGATAGTGTATTTTTTATTGTTTAAGGAGGGGCTCTTAGATGAAGGCCAACCTGTTGCCTATATTTGAGCAATTGCAGAGTGAGCGAAATATCGACAAGGATGTGCTCATTGAGGCAATTCGCTCAGCCATTGAGACGGCCGGCAAAAAGAGCTTCGATACCTGTGGCGACATCGAGGTAGACTTCGATGAGGAGCATTGGGATTTCTGTGTCTATCAGGTAAGAGAAATAGTCGAGACTCCCGAGAATCGAAAGCTGCAGATATCACTGGCTGATGCAAAGGCTATCGATTCCAAGGCCGAGATCGGCGGGAAGGTCAGGGACGAGATCTCTCCCGGCAACTTCGGGCGCATCGCCGCTCAGACGGCAAAACAGGTGATTATTCAGAAAATAAAAGAAGCGGAACGGAAAAACGTATTTGCAGAATTTAAAAAGCGCGAAGGCGACGTAATCGCCGGAGTGGTGAAAAAGCAGTCCCATGGCAACGTGATTGTAGATCTCGGAAGGACCGAGGGCGTAGTCCCCGCCAAGGAGCAATCTCCTCGCGATATGTACCGTTTCGGGGAACGCATGAAATTTCATGTGCTGGAGGTCGTGGAAAACGAGCGGGGCCCTCAGATTATTTTGTCCCGCGCCACACAGGAACTGGTCCGGGTGTTGTTCGAGATGGAAGTCCCGGAGATATATGACGGGATAGTGGAGGTCCGCTCACTTGCCCGAGAGGCCGGCCACAGGACAAAGATTGCCGTGGTCTCCCACAACACGAATGTGGATGCCGTCGGCGCATGTGTCGGCATGAAAGGGATGCGGGTACGTACCGTTGTTGACGAACTGAGGGGCGAGAAGATTGACGTCATAAAGTGGAGCGATGACATCAAAACCTTCATCGGAAATGCCTTGAGTCCTGCAGTAATATCAAATATTATGGTCGATGACAAACTCAAGAGCGTCCTCGTGACGGTCGCACACGATCAGCTATCGCTGGCCATAGGGAAACGCGGCCAGAACGCACGACTTGCATCCAAGCTCACAGAGTGGAAAGTTGACATCATCGATGAGAAACGGCTCCGAGAAGAAACAGTCCTCTTCGAGAGCGATATCATAGATGAACTGATGGAACTTCCGGGCGTGGGCGAGAAAACCGCCCAGATACTGAGAGAATCCGGTCACCTCAGCACCCGCAAAATTGCAAATGCATCCGTGGACGAAATCGCCTCCTTGCCCGGTATCGGCAAGAAGACTGCGGAGAAAATTGTCGAGGCCGCGGCCGCACGGCTGGCCTCGCTCGATGAGGATGAGAGGGAGGAGTTGCTTGATGAGTAAGGCTCGTGTCTTCGATCTTGCCAAAGAGCTGGGATTATCCAGCAAAGAAATGATGGCAAAGCTTCAGGAACTCGGTTTCGCCATAGCCTCCCATATGGCCACGCTGGAAGATAAAGAGGTCAAACTCATCATGAAGAAGTTTGGCCATCTGAAACGTGAAAAGAAACCCGAGCCGAAAAAGGCAAAGCCAAAGAAGAAAACAGAGGCCGCCAAGCCAGAGGAAAAGAAGCCGAGAAAAACAAAGAAAAAGGAAGAAGAGCCCGAGGAAAAGAAAAAGAAAAAAGCACCGGCGAAGATGGAAGAGAAGAAAGAGCCGGAAAAAGTAGAAAAGAAAGAAGAAAGGCCTGCGGAAAGGAAACCGGCGAGAAGAGGACCACATATCGTATCGCCTCCCCCTCCGGCGGAAGCGGCCACTCTCAAACCTCAAGAAGCAGAAAAGAAAGAAGAACCGGAAGAGAGACCGGTGAGAAGAGGACCACATATCGTATCGCCTCCTCCTCCGGCGGAAGCCGCCACTCTCAAACCTCAAGAAGGGGAAAAGAAAGAAGAACCGGAAAAGAGACCGGTGAGAAGGGGACCACATATCGTATCGCCTCCTCCTCCGGCGGAAGCCGCCCCTCTCAAACCTC
>CAYZZY010000043.1:0-5025 GCA_964482745.1 uncultured bacterium | reverse complement strand
GGACCACATATCGTATCGCCTCCTCCTCCGGCGGAAGCCGCCCCTCTCAAACCTCAAGAAGCAGAAAAGAAAGAAGAACCGGAAAAGAGACCGGTGAGAAGGGGACCACATATCGTATCGCCTCCTCCTCCGGCGGAAGCGGCCACTCTCGAATCTCAAAAAGGAGAAAAGAAAGAAGAACGGCCTGCGGAAAGGAAACCGGCGAGAAGAGGACCGCATATCGTATCGCCTCCCCCTCCGGCGGAAGCCGCCACTCTCAAACCTCAAGAAGCAAAAAGGCCAGAGCGTGATACCCCCAAGGACGAACCCCGGAGAAAAAGCAGATCCGCGGCCGCAAGGAAGGCAATGCCGGAAGATGATTCCGCTCTTCTTCTTGAAGAAAGACAACGAATAGAGTGGAGGACCCAGCGGCGAGATCGAAAGAAAGCAAAGCGTCCACGCGACCGAAAGCGTGCAAAAAAACCGGAACAGACAAAGGCAATCGCTCCCCCGCCTCCCTCCGAACGCCTCCTGAGGCGCAAGGCACGAGGTCCACGCAGGCCCGTAATAATGGTAGACGAGGTCATGACCGTGGATGAGTTGGCCAGTCAATTGAAGCTCAAGGCATCCGTACTCATTCTTGAACTCATAAAGATCAACGTTATGGCCACAAAGAACCAGCCTCTGGAACTGGAAATAGTAAAACAGATCGCCGAGCAACATGAACATGACGTTCAAGTCGCAAGCTCGCCGGAAGACCTCTTCCTGGAAGAATTGGAACAGGGTGCCCCCGAAAAGCTCGTGCCACGCGCACCCATTGTCACCGTCATGGGCCATGTCGACCACGGGAAGACAGCGCTCCTCGACGCCATTCGAACAACAGATGTAATGGGGGGAGAGGCCGGTGGGATTACACAGCACATCGGGGCATATCGTGTGGAACTAAAAGGCGGACACGTCGTCTTCCTCGACACCCCCGGTCACGAGGCCTTCACGGCAATGCGGGCCCATGGCGCACAGGTTACCGACGTTGTTGTTCTTGTTGTGGCAGCAGACGACGGGATCATGCCGCAGACGCTTGAGGCAGTGAATCATGCACGCGCGGCCAATGTACCCATCGTTGTCGCGGTGAACAAGATGGATTTGCCGACTGCCAATCTCGACCGTGTAAAACAGCAACTGGCCGAATTGGACCTCGTTCCCGAAGATTGGGGAGGGAAGACGATAACCGTTCCTGTGTCTGCGAAAACCAAAGAGGGTATTAACTCATTGCTGGAGATGCTGCTTCTGGAAGCCGAAATGCTGGAAATGAAGGGCAATCCGGACAGGGCGGCGCAAGGCATCGTACTGGAAGCCAAACTCGACAGGGGGCGCGGCCCGGTAGCAACCGTGCTCGTGCAAAACGGCACCCTCCGTGTAGGCGATGCTTTCGTTTCTGGAGCCCAGTTCGGCAGAGTGCGGGCATTGTTTGATGATCGAGGGGAATCCATTACGGAAGCCGGTCCGGCCAGCCCGGTCGAGGTGCTCGGTTTCACGGGCGTTCCGCTGGCCAGCGACCTGTTCATCGTGGTCGAGGATGAGAAGAAGGCGCGCCAGGTGGCCGTTTCGCGAGCCCTCAAGCAGCGACAAAAGGAAATGATTCAGCGCAAGCGGATCACGCTGGAGGATCTCTACGACCAGATACAGGAAGGCGAGGTCAGCGAACTCGGTGTTATCATCAAAGGCGACGTGCAGGGGTCGGTTGTAGCGCTCCAGGACGCCTTGATGAAACTGCCTACCGACAGCGTAAAGCTGAACGTGATACATGCCGGAGTGGGCGGAATCAACGAGTCGGATATTATTCTTGCATCGGCCTCTAACGCATTGCTTATCGGATTCAACGTTCGCCCTGACGCCAAGGCCCGGGAACTGGCGGAGAAGGAAGGGGTCGATTACAAGCTCTACAGGATCATCTACGATCTGATAGACGACGTGCGCGCCGCTATGGAAGGCCTGCTGGAACCGGAGAGAAAAGAGATATTCCTCGGACGGGCCGACGTACTTCAGACATTCAAGGTCAGTTCCGTTGGAGCCGTAGCCGGCTGCCGTGTGGCCGAAGGCGAGATCGTGGGCAACCAGAACGTCAGACTTGTAAGGGATGGTGTCATTGTATTTGATGGAAAGATCTCTTCGCTGAAGCGGTATAAGGACTTTGCACGCAGCGCCCCGGCCGGCACGGAATGCGGTATAGGACTCGAGAACTTCAATGACATAAAGGTAGATGACGTAATCGAGTGTTACCGGGTCGAGCATATAGCCCGAAAATTATAAGACATGTTTGTAGGCGTTCTCCAAATAGAATTGCTCCTTCGGGGGAACACCTCACTCAAAGGGAAACGGAAAGTTCTCAAGAGTATCAAGGACAGGACACACAACCGGTTTAATGTCTCCGTCGCCGAGATCGACCATAACGATCTCTGGCAGCGTGCAGCACTGGGGATCTGCTGCGCGTCGAATGACAAGGTGCATGCCAACCGCGTGCTTTCCGAGGTCGTCAAGTTTATTGAAGGAAATTTTTCAGCGGAACTCCTGGATTACAGCATAGAGATACTCTAGAAAAAGCCGGCGAAAAATCCCACCACGCGATATTGCCGATGAGACCGGCCGAGCGGCGCTCCTGCAACGGCCTCCGGTTGTTGAATTCATCATATACCCTGAGATGGTAGATTATGGGAAACCGACAGAAACGCCTCGGAGAATTGCTCAAGCAAGAGATCAGCGAACTGATAACGCGGGAGATCAAAGACCCGCGTATCGGGTTTGTTTCAATCACGTCGGTCGATCTCTCGCCGGATCTGCGTAATGCAAAGATTTACATCAGTGTCTTAGGGAGCGAAAAGGAAAAGAAATCCTCGCTCGCCGGACTCAACAGCGCGACGAGTTTCATCAAGCGTGAACTCGGGCGCCGTTTACGGCTGAAATATATGCCGGATTTAATGATTCTCTACGACGACTCCATTGAAAAGGCCGCGCATATCTCAGCGCTCATCGACTCGGTGGTTAAAGAGGAATACCGGACACCTGATGATGAATGACTTGAAGCGACTGATCGGAATTATCGAGGAGCATGAAAGCTTTTTCCTGCTCTCACATCTTGACCCCGACGGCGACGCAATAGGATCGCTTATCGCATTTCTGTTACTGCTCAGGCGAAAAGGCAAGCGCGCCGTCGCGTACGACGTGGATGGAGTACCCGAAATATATCGTTTCCTCGATGGTTCGGATCAGATAGTGTCGACCATTCCGTCCTCCGAACAGTTTGATGTGGTGGTATTCCTGGAATGCCCCAGCGTTGAGCGCGCAGGCTCCGCATGTGAGCAGATCATCAAAGATATTCCTCTGTGGATCAATTTGGATCATCACGTGGATAACATGAAGTTCGGCCATCTCAACATCATCGAGTCGGGGCTTTCGGCTCTCGGAGAACTCATTTACGACCTCTACGACACAATGGGCGAACCGATGGACATTGCCGTCGCGAATGCGCTCTATACCGCTATCATGACCGATACGGGTTCATTCAAGTACTCCAACACGACGCCGCGCGCGCATGAGATATCGGCCAGGCTTATTGAACTGGGCGTGAAACCATACGAAGTGTATCAGGAGGTTTTCGAAAAACTGAGCCCGCAGGCGGCGCTGATAGCGGCGCGCGCGCATTCAACGCTGGCGATTGAGGACGGTATCGCATGTATCACGATAACGCGCACCATGCTCGAGGAAACCGGCGCGGGGCCGGAAGACGCGCATGACATCGTGAGCCTGGGCAGGGCAATCGGCGACGTGGAAGTCGCGCTGCTGTTTCGAGAGACCGAGAACAATATCAAGGTGAGCCTGCGTTCCAAGAATCGGGTTGACGTCAACAAGATAGCCGTCCGCTTCGGGGGCGGGGGCCACGTGCGGGCCGCGGGCTGCAACATAGAAGGCGATATGCAAGAGGTCAAAGAGCAGATCTTCGAGGCTGTCAGAACGGCGCTCGAAGAAGATCGTCCTCTGGATGCGGGAACTGATGGACACTGATGCCGGAGCATACGCGGACGGGCTGCTTCTCGTCGATAAGCCGGGCGGCATGACCTCGCATGATGTCGTCGCCGCCGTGCGAAAACTTGTGCGCCCGCTTCGTGTGGGACACACGGGCACGCTCGATCCCGTCGCCACTGGTCTCCTGGTCTTGTGCATTGGCGAGGCCACCAAGATCGCCGGTTTCATTGAAACGCAGTCCAAGGTATATCATGCGGTGGCATTACTGGGCACAGAAACCGACACGCTGGATCTTACGGGCCGAATAATCCGGCAGACATCGACCGAGGAAATAAGCGAAGACTCTATTCGCGAAGCCGCCCGCTCTTTTGTGGGAGAAGTGGACCAGGTCCCACCGGCCTTCTCCGCAATCAAGGTCGACGGAGTGCGCGCATACGCATTGGCACGACGAGGGGAAAACGTTCCCCTCAAACCCAGAAAGGTCGAAATAAGGCGACTCGAGATCGAAGAAGTGCGTCTGCCCAGGATCACATTCCTGCTGGAATGCTCCAAAGGAACCTACGTGCGCGCGCTTTGCAGGGATCTGGGCTCTGCTCTGGGAGTCGGCGGATGTATGGAATCGTTGAGACGCCTTGCGGTTGGCGATTTCAACATAAGCGATGCCGTACCGCTTGATCGGTTGGACAAAAAGGAAAAAGTGCTTGAGGCCCTGGCGCCGACCTCGAAGGCGCTCCCGCATCTTCCCGTTTTGCATTGTACGGCAGAGCAGGCCGGACAGATCGCGCACGGGATGCAACTGGCTGTCGGCGAGCGCATTGCGTGCTCCGCTGACGACGCTTCGTGGGCACAGGCTCTGGGACCTGACGGGGGTTTGATTGCCGTTGGGAAGCTTTCACGCGAAGGTGAGACCGTCCTGTTCCACCCAAAGAGGGTGCTGCTGCGCCACAGAGAATGCAGCAAGCAGGCATAAACACAGAAGATTGACATGCTGATATTCACCAATGAAGACAAAGAAATCCCGAGACT
>CAYZZY010000042.1:0-15578 GCA_964482745.1 uncultured bacterium | reverse complement strand
CAGGAAACATTGGCCACAGAGCACGCCGAGGACACTGAGAAGAACAAGCAATGGATTCCCGCTTACGGATTGCGGGAATGACGGCGCAGCCGATGGCAGCGCAGAGAATTGAGAATCGAGAATTGAAAAACCAAATCCCCCTTTCATCCCCCATTTTCAAAGGGGGAGATTGCGAGTCGCCGGAGACATTCTGGAATTCCGGGGACACGGAACCGAGAAATCCATGTCCCCGGAATTCCATGGGAATGAAAGAGAAAAGAAAAACGAGAATCGAGAGTGAAAGGCGAGATTGCCGCCCGCCTCTCGGCCCGCCTAGCTGCGAGGCTGGCGAGGCCGAGGGCGTCGCTCAGGTCTGAGATCCTTTGCTCCTCCTAAGAAAATAGAAATATATTTTGCCATATTTAAAAACGAGCCAATTTGCCTATCTATTTGAATATGCTTGTGTTACGTATGCAATTGAAGATTTTCTTATACATACAACCCCGCCTGCGGGGTCCGATGCTCGCAATGACAGGAAGGGAGCTATATCAGGGGAGTCTGGCGGCCGGCCAATTTGTTGAGGCGGTAGACGAAGGCGAGGACTTCGGCAGTGACCTGGTAGAGTTCGGGAGGGATGGTCTGGTAGAGTTCGAGGCGTGAGAGCAGCTCGATCAGGTCTTTGTCTTCATAAATAGTAATTCCGTGGGCGCGGGCGATTTCGAGTATGCGCTCGCAGATGTATCCGCTCCCTTTCGCGACAATCCTGGGGGCTTCATCCTTTTCCCTGTCGTAGCGAAGGGCGACCGCACGCCGGGGTGGTTCTATCGCGTCATTGTTTTTTTTGTTTTCGTCATTCATGCGCGTACGTCGAGTCCTCCCTTCTCGATTTTCGGCATGGTGTCAAACACCGAAAGCTCGCGCTCGTCCCCACAGAGCGTGCATCCGATATGGGCCACCCGATAGTCCAGCTTTTCAAAGCCGCGCCTGAGCATGTCGGCGCTATCGTTCAGGAGTTCCACAACCGATTCGCTTTCGGCCCGAAACTGGCAGCTTATCTGGCCCTTGACGATGGAGATCGAGCTTCGTATGCGACCCAGATTCGAGGTCTTGACCGCCAGCGTGAGCACGACATTGCGGGCGTCAATCTTCTGCGAATCGCGTTTTCCATGGTGGGATATCTGCAGTTCCATGTGCTCGATGCCGGCTCCTTCGGCGAACGGAATCTGGATGTACAGTTCCTGCGAAGGAACCGCGCGAAGGTTCTGCAGTTGCAATGCCGTCAATGTGTCAAGGAGTCGTTCGATGCCTGTCGCAATCCCGGCGAGAAATTGCGGCGCCTCGCGTCCCTCGGAGGCGGCGGCTTCGAGCATCTGTGAAAGCTTCTGGCCGGCGGCCAGCAGCGCAAGCTTGAGGTCATCGACAAGAGAGCCGTCCGGAGCGGCTGAAAGCGATGCCTGCAGTAAACGCGATTCGAGGAATATTCCTGAATTCCGCAATGCGCCTGCCAGTTGTTGTCCCAGGCGTTCTCCTTCCGGATCGAGCAGGAGCGCCTGCAGAATGCTTTCAAGGGTTGAGGCCCACTCGATTCTGGCTGTCTCTTTTGTCAATTGCTGGAGGAGCAGGAGCAGTTCGCGAATGGTGGCGTCGAGCTTGAGGTCGCCGGAGACCAGCGCGTCAAGCATGCGCGCGTACTTCGGCATTGCCAGAAAAACCTCCAGGCTGCCGGCCGGCCGGCCCGAAGGCGATGCGTTTTCTCCCTCGCCGGAAAGCTTCTGCAGAATCTGAAGTGTTACCTTGTCGCCAGCGCGCAGCATTCTTGCCTGCACGCGATCGCCCGCCTCCAGATTCTCGGCCGTGGTCGCCATGAGGACTGCTCCGCCGACATCGAAGAGAACCCTTCCGTCGGCCCGCTGGCTCATGACAGTTCCGTTGATATTCTGATCTGAGAGATCCGCCGGGAGCATCTGGAAGGCGCCTTTTCCGGCCGTTGCCTGTGCCTGCACGCGTATTTGAGCGCCGGGGGAGAGAGTCGGATTTGTCGTCGACGGCAGGCGCACCCTGACTTCGGCCTCTCCGAATCGGACATATGTTTCGGAAGAACCCGCACGAGTGACGACGCCGTTTACGATTTCGCCCTCGTTGACGCCGAGGATAAGGGCGAGCGATGTTTCGCCGCCACTCTTTTGCACGCCTGCAAACACCTGGGTTCCTGCCTGGAAAAGGTCACCGGACAATCCCCTGGCCTCGAAACCTGCGAACTTGATGCCGGCCTCGCCTCCGGCGATGGCGCGCGTGACCATGCCCAGCAACACGTCACCGTGTGCGGGTCGTGCCGTGCCGCCCTGTGCGGACAAGTCCATAGGTCTGACCGTGAGCGAGGGGGGAATCCGGATGGACATACGGCTCAGTCCTTTTTCCTGAGGCTCAGGATGAGTTGAATCTCGCCTTTACCCATCTGCATGCTTCTGGCGATTTCATCGATGGAGTGGTTTGCATCCGCCATTTCGTAAATCTTCTGGTAGCGGTTGGAGGGTTGCGGCGCGGAGGCTTCACTCCCGGCAGCCGGCTGGGGCTCGGGCACAGCGGGTTCCGACGGAGGTTCTTTCGCCTCTTGCTGTTCCGGTATCTGTTTGGGTTTCTCTTTTTTCTTTGTGCTCGCCCGCGCCAGTTCCTCAAGCTTCCTATCGGCAAGCTGGAGCAGGTCCTTTAATTCCGACAGTTTCTGTTCGAGATCCATCGTCATGTCGCGGCTCATCGCTGAGAGTTCCTGGACGAGTTCCGTGAGCGATGTGCGGAGCTTGCCGGCTTTTTCGGTGGAGATGTCGGGGACCGGTTCTCGCGGGGCGGGCGGCGGACTCTCATCCACCTGTCGAGTCCTGCCGAAATAGAATGTCAACAGCAACAGCACCACACCGGTGGCCATGAGGAAAATTTCGAGGAATTGCATATCAGGATCTCGCGCTGAGACAATCTTTCAGTTTTTTTATGACCGCCCTGTGGATTTGACAGATTCGTGATTCGGACAGGCCGAGGACTTCCCCGATCTCTCTGAGCGTCAACTCATCGTAGTAATATAATGTTATCACTTGCTGCTCATTCGTTGACAGTTCACCTATCGCGCGGGCCAGTCTTTGCTCATTCTCTTTTCTGGCGGCCGATTCCTCCGGCGAAGGAGTGGCCGAGTCGTGTGTGACGTCTCCCAGGGTCGTCTCGCCGGCATTATCATCTTTCGATATGACGGCATCAAGCGAGAGCACGTAGGCACCGTGAACGTCGGTCATCAGCTTGAACAGCTCGTCCTCGGTGATCTCCATATCGGCGGCCACCTCCGCTTCGGTGGGCTCGCGACCGAGTTGGTCATTCAGAGTCGCTTTTGTCTGGCCCATTTGCCGGGCCTTGCGCCGGAGCGAACGCGGGGCCCAGTCGAGCGAACGTATCTGGTCGATGATGGTTCCGCGTATTCTGGTGGAGGCGTACGTCTCGAAAACGACTTCCTGCCGGACATCAAACCTTTTGACCGCATCCAGCAGTCCGAGCACTCCCCATCCAATAAGGTCGTCTTCTTCCACGTGCGAGGGCGAGTTCATCGCCATTCTGCCGGCGATAAACCTGACGAGGCCGAGGTAATGGACAATGATCGCGTCCTTCGCCTCGGCGCTGCCTTCTTCTTTATACTGCTTCCAGAATCCGGCAAGGTCTGTTTGCGAAACGGATTCCTGTTTCAACAAGATTCTCCGAAGCCACCTCCAAACGAAGGCGGATTATCCTGATTCGTGGCGGTAGTATCGAACGTGGAACGCGAGTTGGCAGGGCGGACACAAAGAGCATGCCGCGCGAGGCCCCGATCATCTCAGACTTTCTATCCGCTCCTCCGGGCTGGAGATTTCGGTTATCTTGATGCCGAAGTTTTCCTGAACGACGACTATCTCTCCACGGGCTATCGGACGGTCGTTTACCACAAGTTCGACGGGCTCGTCGGCAAACCTATCGATATCGATGACGGAACCGGGCGCGAGCTTCAGAATTTCGTTAATGGTCATTTCCACCTGTCCCAGGCGGGCAGAAAGTTCCAACTGAATATCCAGTATAAGATGAAGGTTGTCCACTGTGGGCCCTCGTTCCGATTGCGCTTCCATCTTCGGCTCTATTTCCACCGGAGCTTTCACTGCGGGCTCCATTTGGACTTGAGCTTCCAAATCCGCAATCATAGACTCCACATTGTCGAGTTCGGTCTGTTCGTAAGGAGTGCTTTCGGGCTCCGCAACGGCCGCTTCTGCCTCTGCCATCGCCCTGGCCAGATCCGTCGAGAGAAGGATGCCAATCCGTCCGTCCGGCTGTTCGCTAATATGCACCGATGCCGTCGCGCGACAGAGCGATTCCGGCAGGCGGTCCATCACCTCTTGCCCTGCCGCCGGGGCGAGGACTTCGATTTTCTCAATCAGACCAAACGGTGTTCCGGTGGCCACCTCACAGGTGGCCGAGAGCGCGTCGAGGACGGGGACAAGCGCGCTGTGAAGCGAGGTAATATCGTCTTCCGACAGCGTATCCCCCCCGGCAGGCTCCCCTTCGGAGACCAGGCCGACGAGCATCAAGGCCGTCGATACGTCGGTCACTATAGCTGCTGCTCCTCCGAGATCATCACTGAGGGGGATCTCCGCGAAGACGGGCATTTCCACAAGCAGGTCTGCACATGCGCTTTTTCCTGCCTGGCCTGCAAGGGCGACGGAGAATGTGACCTCAGTCTCTCCCATTATCGGAAACATGCTCGAGGCAGCCTCAAGAACCGCCTCGATGGCATCGGCGAAATGCAGTTCCAACGCGCTGCCTGGATCGTGTGTCTCTGTCATCCTATCGACCTCCGGAGTGGATTTCCCTTCACTGGATCCTGGCGATTATTTGAATTCCCTGTTTCTTGCCTACCCGTCCCTGCTTGGCTTTGAATTTCGGTTTTCCGCAGACGGTTACTGTCACGCAGGCTTCCTCCGAGGCGTTGTTGTCAAGCCTGACTATGTCGCCCACCTGCATTTTCAGAAGATCTCTTACCGTCATGAGTGATCCGACCATGTCCGCTTCCACTTTTGTCTTGGTGCGCCGTACAATCTCCTTGAGGAGCATGGGGAAAAGCTGATCTTTGCTTTGCGGCCTGGAGCCGTAGAACGTGTATTCCGCGCCTACTTTGTCGAGCATCGGCTCAATGGCGACGACCGGCATGCACAGGCTCATCGTGCCGGAGATATCTCCGACGGAAAGCTCGAACCTGATGACGAGCACCACTTCGCTTCCGGTCACGATCTGCACTATTTGCGGGTCGTTCTCCTGGGCGACCAGTTTCCATGTGAAATCGCCAAGGTGCCGCCACGAGCGCACGAGGGTCGTAAGCACGATTTCGATGATTTTGATCACGAGACGTTGCTCAATCTCGGTAAGTTCGCGCGTCTTCTCGATTGGCACGCCGCGCCCGCCGAGCAGGCGGTCAATTATCGGGAACGTGAGCGAAGGGCTGAATTCGAGTATCAGATTTCCCTCGAAGGGGGGGAGCTGAATAACATTGTAAGAAGTGGGATTGGACACCGAGAGCACATATTCGTCGTAGGTGATCTGGTCGACCGAAACGACAGAGACCCGCGCGACCGCTCGCAGGGATCCGCCGAGCGAGGTGCCCAGATCACGCGCGAATACTTCCGCCAACGTCTGAAATCCGCGGAATTGGTCCTTGGAGATTCGCTCGGGTCTTTTGAAATCATATTTGGCGATATGATATCGTTCCGCCGCCGGTTCATCCGGTTCGGTCGCCACTTCTCCTTCGGAAACCGCCATAAGGAGGGCGTCGACCTCTTCCTGACTCAGTATATCGGCCATTTCCCTTTCCTTGCCTCACTGTTTGACTTGTGAGATCAATCTCATTATAGCATAGCATCCATCAAATAAAAAGAAAGGCAAACATCCGGAGATAACCGTCAGGCGGCGCGCCGCCCATCTTTCACGGCGCAGGCCGGATGCGGGCTTTTTTCGGCATCAACCTGCGTGGGCTATTTCTGGTTGCCCGACTTGAAATAGGTCGAAAGCCGCTGGATGAAACCGGTTTCCCCTGCGGCGGACTCGGCATCTCCGTTCAGTATTCTGCCGGCAAGTTGCGTTATCGCTTTTGTGGCCGCGGCCCTGGGATAGAGTTCGGCCCATGGCCGGCGCTGCATGACCGCCCTTGGCACACAGGGATCGTTTGGCAGCGAGCCGAGGATGTCGACATGGAAATTGAGGAATTGCCATGCTACCTCGGCAATCTTTGAGGTCACCTCGGTCGCCTGCGTCTCGGTCCGGGTGAAGTTTGCGATCAGGCTCACCTTGGCCGTGGGCTTCTCGATGCTGATCACTTTTATCATTGCATACGCGTCAGTAATGGAGGAAGGCTCGGGGGTTGTGATCAGGATGATGTCATCGGCCATCAGCGCGAACTTTATGACGTTTTTGGTCATTCCGGCCGAGGTGTCGATAAGTATGATGTCCGCCTCATCTTCGAGTTCCTTGAACGACGCGATGAAGTGCTGCCTTCTGCGACTGGTCATGTTGGCGATGTCGGGAATGCCCGAACTGCCGGGGACCACTTTGATCCCCGCGGGGCCGGACACGACGATGTCCTTCAGTTTCATCCTGCCGTCCATGACATGCTGGAGGTTGAACCTGTTTCTCAGTCCGAGCAGGATGTCAACATTTGCCAGACCCAGGTCGGCGTCAATGATCAGAACCCGTTTCCCCATCCGGGCAAGGGAAATGCCAAGATTTATCACGATGTTCGATTTGCCGACACCGCCTTTGCCGCTGGTTACGGTGATGATGCGGGGCTGTGTTCTGGATGCCTCCGCAAGCTCGCGCAGCTTCTGTGCCTGATCTACTATCATCCTTCACCCTCCCTGAACAGAAGGTCGAGCAGTCCCTTTTCACAGGCCACCTCTATGTCTTCTGGAACGTCCTGCCCCGTCGTGAGATACGAAATGGGTTTCTCGCAACTCGCCAGGACGTTGAAGATAAGGCCCGGTTTCCTGCATTCGTCCACTTTTGAGAATAAGAAACTCGTTACATCGACAAGGCCGAACTTGTCCACGATGTTGAGCACTTCGTCCATGTCCGTCGTCGCGCTAATCAGCAGGTGGTTCTCGTCCGGTTCGGCGGATTCGACAAAGTTCTTGAGTTCTACAAGTCGCGTGCGATCCCGCTGGCTTCTTCCGGCCGTGTCGATGAAGACCAGTTCTTTGTCAGAATGGCGGCGGATCGCTTCACGGAGTTCTTTCGGCGTGAGCACGACATCGAGTGACACGCCTATTATGTCGGCATATACCTTGAGTTGTTCAACTGCGGCGATTCGGTATGTGTCCGCGGTTATGAGGCCGACCCGGCGTCTTTCTGTTATCGAATATTGTGCCGCCAGCTTTGCGATCGTGGTCGTTTTTCCGACTCCTGTCGGGCCGGTCAGAACAATTTTTCGAGTTTTGCCTTCTTCACACCTTATGGGCCCGCTCAGTCGGATCAAATTTCCGAACTCCTCGATGAGCTTTTCTTCGACGATCGACTTGCTTTTCAGGTCGCCCTTCCCGAGTTCGGTATGCACGGCGCCCAGGATTTTCTTTGCGAGAAGCTTGGTGACGCCCGCGTTCAACAGTTTCTTGTAATATTTCTTCAGCAAGGGCGGGTAGTCCGGGTCCCGGACATATTCTTTTGTAAGCAATTCCACCTGGGACTTGAGCGCCGTGAGTTCTTTCAGGATCACGCCGGATGTGTCCCCGTCCGATTCAGGCTTGGGGGAGGGCGCGCTCGGAAGGTAACTCCGCTGGCGAGCATACGCCTTCTCCCGACGCGCAAGCGCCGGAGGCGTATCAACGATATTCACCTCCCTGGAGGCAAGTATCTCGACAGCTTCCCGCTTGCCAAATCCCAGGAAGCCGCCGTGGTAGAACGTCTTTGTGTTCAGAATGACGGCCTCGGCGCCGAGTTTTTCCTTCACCTGTGCGAGGGCCGCTTGCATCGAGTTGGCGCGAAATCGCTTAACTTCCACTTTCGATGCTCACCATCCTTTCGGCTTGAAGTTTTGCTTCCTGCACGATCTCAGCAAAGCTGAGCACGACAAGGCCCGGAAGCGAGTTTTGCACCAGTTGCTTGAAATAGGGTCGAATCCTGGGAGAACACACGACGAGAGGCTGCTGGCCCTGATTTACCATTCGTTTGGATTCTTCCGTCGTGGCGGCGATGAGCTTCTGGACCGTAATCGGATCCAGCGCAATGTAGGCGCCCGTATCGGATTCTTTCAGGGAATCGGAGATGAGTTTTTCGAGTCTTGGATCCAGTGTGGCCGCCGTGATGCGGTTTTTTTCGTCCATGTGTTCCTGCGAAATCGTTCGTGCCAGCGCCTGCCTGACATATTCGGTCAGAACAACCGAGTCCTTGGTGCGGCGGGCATAATCGGCCAGGGTCTCGAGTATGGTTTCGAGGTTCCGGATAGGGACCCTCTCCTTCAAAAGGGTGCGAAGCACTTTCTGGATGTCGCCCATTGTGAGAAGGTTGGGAATGAGTTCTTCGGCGACCACGGATGCGGTCTGCTTGATGTTTTCTATGAGGTTGTTTACCTCCTGCCGTCCCAGGAGTTCGTGCGAGCGCGCCTGTATGATTTCGGTCAGATGTGTCGCCAGCACCGAAGGCGGGTCCACAATCGTGTAGCCCAGTTGCTCCGCCCGGGGCCTTTGTGACTCTGTGATCCAGGTCGCTTCCAGCCCGAAGGCGGGCTCCTTCGTCTCGATACCCGGTATTTTCTCCGTTATGTGCCCGGGGTTCATGATGAGAAACTGGTCGGTCAACAGCTCGCCGCGCGCGATTTCGTTCCCTTTTATTTTGATGGTGTATTCATTCGGTTTGATCGCCATGTTGTCGCGAATGCGTATCGGAGGAAGCACGATTCCGAGCCTGAGCGCCATCCGGCGCCGGATGTCGGATATCCTGTTCAGCAGGTCGCCCCCTTGTTTCGGGTCGGCCAGTGGTATGAGGCCGTAGCCGATTTCGACCTCCATGGCGTCCACCTTGAGCAGGCCCTCGACGTTCTCAGGGGCTTTCGGCGCCGCTTCGTCGCGAGTCTTGCGCTCGCGCTCTTTGGTGAGACTTTCCTGCGCTTGCGTGCGGGTGAGCTGGTACCATATGAAGCCTGCGCCCGCGGAGATCATGAGAAACGGGAGCCGGGGCAAGCCCGGAATGAACGCGAAAAGGAGCAGGAGCACCGCTGCGATCGCGACCGCTCTCGGAAAAGAGAACAACTGGCGTGTGATATCGGAGCCGAGGTTGGTCTCGGAAACCGTTCTGGTGATAATAATGCCCGCGGATGTCGAGATGAACAGGGCGGGTATCTGCGCGACAAGCCCGTCACCCACGGTCAGGGTCGTGTAGGTTCGGGTCGCTTCGGCAAGACTGAAGCCCTGCTGGAGCACGCCTATTATCAGGCCGCCGACGATGTTGATGCCTGTGATTATCAGCCCCGCGATGACGTCGCCCCTGATGAATTTCGTGGCGCCGTCCATCGCGCCGTAGAAGTCGGCTTCATCCTCGATCTCGCGCCTGCGGGCACGCGCCTCATCGTCGGTGACAAGGCCGGCATTGAGGTCGGCGTCGATGCTCATCTGTTTGCCGGGCATCGCGTCGAGCGTGAATCTGGCCGCGACCTCGGAGATCCTGCCCGCGCCTCGCGTGATCACGACGAACTGGATAACCACCAGTATAAGAAAGATAATCATCCCGACAACATAGTTGCCGCCGACAACGAATGTGCCGAATGCCTCGATGACCTGTCCGGCGTATGCCTCCAGCAGTATGAGGCGCGTGGAAGCCACGTTGAGCGAAAGCCGGAACAGCGTGGTGATAAGCAGTAACGAGGGGAATACCGAGAATTGCAGCGGCGTCTGCACATACATCGTCACCAGAATCATCAGGACCGAAATCGAAATATTGAACGTGAGCAGCAGATCGAGGGTCCACGGCGGCATTTTCACCAGCATGATAAACAGAATGCCGATGATTATGACGGCCACAATCACGTCTTGATTGCGCGCGAACCGCAGAAATCGTGCACTCATTGCCGTCTGGCCCATTTGCTACAGGTGACTCCTTAATTGTGTCCGTATACTTGTCATTGGGCTAAGCGGTCGGCGCCCCGCTGAGCGACGCCCATCTTTCCTGGCTTCGCTTGTCGATCTGATACACATATGCGAGCACTTCGGCCACTGCCCTATAAAGGCGTTCGGGGATCGGCGTGCCTATTTCGACCGACTTATAAAGCATCTGCGCGAGCGGCGGGTTCTCCACGATGGGAACATTGTGAGCCGCCGCCTCTTGCCGTATGCGGTCCGCCATCAAGCGCGCCCCCTTGGCCACGACGGAGGGGGCATTCATGTTTTCTGCTTCGTAGCGGAGCGCTATGGCCAGGGACGTCGGGTTTGTGACCACAACATGCGCCCGGGGCACTTCCGCCATCATGCGACTCATCGCCATCTGCCGGCGCACGCGCCTGATGCGCGCGCGTATCTGCGGGTCTCCCTCGAAATCCTTCATCTCCTGGCGCACTTCCTCTTTTGTCATCTTGATGTCCTGCTCGAACTGGTAGCGCTGGAACCCGTAATCGGCCAGCCCGAGCGCCAGGAATGCTATCGCGACCCGCATCCCTAACGTAAAGCAGACCTTTCCAAAGAAGACCCATGCCCCCCAGACGTCCACGTTCATCAGCGACAGCAGCTTGTCGAACTCGGCCCGGATAGTGAAATAGGCGATGCCGCTGACGAGAGCGACTTTGAAGAGTGACTTCAACAGCTCGGCGAGAGAGCGTGCCGAGAACATCCGCTTGAAGCCGGCTATAGGGCTGATCTTTTCGATACGCGGTACGAGCGGATAGCCGCTGAGATTGAAACCGACCTGAGCGACATTCGAAATGAGAGCCGCCGAAAAGAGAATCAGCATGAACGGAAAGAAAAACGCGGACACCTGCAGGACTATTTTGATCATCAATGCCGGTATCATCTGCGCGTCGACTGTCATGCTGGCGGAGTTTTCCAGGTACTGGCGCGTTGTATCAATGAGCATGCCCATGAGAGACGGCATAAGGAAATACAGGGAGAGCATCGCCGCCAGGAGAACAATCGATGAGTTGAGGTCGACACTCTTGGCGACCTGCCCCTTTTTCCGTACCTCTTCACGTCTTCGCGGGGTTGCCTGCTCGGTCTTTTCTCCTGCTTGCGATTCGGGCATCGCTTACCTCAAAATTGCCGCATTATCGAATACACGTTCGCCATCATCATGTCAAAAGCATGTGACAGAAACGGATGAAAGAACACCATTGATAATCCCACGACGATCATTCCAAGCGCTATGCGCACCGGAAAACCAACAATCAGCAGGTTTATCTGCGGAACGGTTTTGGCGATGATGCCAAGGGATGCATTGTAGAGCATCAGTACCGCGACGACCGGCGCGGCAACTCGCATGGCCACCACGAAAAGATCGCCGAAAGCCCTGACGATGCCGCTGACCACCATCCCGGAGAAGCCTGCGGTAAGAAGCGGCACTATCTCGAAACTGTCCACGAGGGCCCGCAGCATCCAGTGGTGCCCGTCCATTGCCAGGAAGATCAAAAGTGCGATCAGATAATGAAAAAAACCCATGATCGGGATCTGGATATCCTGCGTGGGGTCAATCAGGCTCACAATCGCAAAGCCCATCTGGAAATCCACGACCTGCCCGGCGTACTGGATCGCGGCGAACACGAAGAACAATGACGCGCCCATCACGAGTCCTATAAGCAGCTCATTTACCGCAAGCCAACCAAGCGGGACGAGTTCAAGCGGGACCATACCGACCGGGATACGAATCAAGGGAAGCAGAATCAACGACAGCATCATCGCAAAGAGGAACTTGGCCTGTGTTGGTATCGCGTTCCCCCCGAAAATCGGCGCAACAAAAAGCATCGCGCCCACGCGCATCAATATAAGCAAAAACACCTCGAACCTGACGGCGGTGAACAGGAAAGGATTCTCCATTTGTCCATCAATCCCCGACCAGCAGCGTGTCCTCACTTGGCCAGTGTCGGAATCTGCAAGAAAAGATTCGTGACGTATCCGAGAAAGACCTGGATCATCCACGGCAGAAATATCATTGTTGCTACAAAAACCGCAAGTATTTTCGGAATGAATGTAAGGGTGAATTCCTGAATCTGCGTAACCGCCTGGAAGATGCTGATGAACAACCCGACAGCGAGACCGGCCAGAAGAGGAGGCGCTGCGATAAGCAATGTCATCATCAACGCTTCGCGCCCGAGGTCTACTACCACTTGTGGAGTCATTTCACACCCCTACCATATTTCCGCTCTACCTCGGGCTCCATCAAATCCCGCCAAAAATGCAAAACCCGTTCACACTATTACCTTTGAAGTATATCATTCTATTTTCGCACTTGTCAAGAAAAGCCGGAATGACCACACAAAATATTGTGCTTTTATTGGAGAAATTATTAGACTATTCAAAATGTTGGGGTAAAGGTGCAGAAGGTACATTCAAAGCTGGCATGGAGGCAGGTTCACAAACCCACATATTTTATTGAAGGGAAAATAGGGTAATGTGGATCTAATTGGGGACATGATGCATCATCGTGTCCTCAATTAAATCCGCCATCTATGATGTTATGATGTGAAGAGCATAATGCGTATGACGAGACCGGCACCGGAAAATATTCAGAAACTGAATCATCACGAGCGCGACGGCAGCGCGACGGTGGCGTCTCCCTTGATGGTCTTCGTGCCGTCCTCTTTTTCCACCCAGAATTCGCATTCGACCAGATTTTCGCCCTCGGCCAGTTTTTTGTCGGTCACATTGCCCTTAAGGGTGACGACGTCGCCGGGGCGCGTCATGGCGGTAAACCTGACCTTAAGTCTTTTGAGCGTGCCGCTTTCGCCGATCCATTTGGTCACGTGTTCGCCGGCAAAGCCCATGCTCAGCATCCCGTGGGCGATCACGCCGCCGAGGCCGGCCTTTTCCGCGTAGTGATGGACCGTGTGGATTGGGTTGAAATCGCCCGAGGCGCCCGCGTATTTGACGAGCTGCACTTCGGTGACTGGCGGTTTCGTGAGACTGGTCATTTCGTCGCCCACATTGACATCATCGAAATATATGCCTGCGTCTGCCATTGGCGTCTTCCTTTCTGGTATCCGTTCTATCTCCTCGGGGAGATGTCGAGGCGGGGCTCTTATCTCCTGATGACAACCGTGGATCGTCCCACGAACACCTTTTCGTCGTTCTGGTTGTGGCCGGTCGTCTCGGTCGTGATAATGTCCATTGCTCCGCTTTTTCCTTCTTTTTCGGTTATATCCGTGATCGTGGTGCTGAAGTTAATGGTGTCGCCGGCCTTGATCGGACTGAAATATTCATACTCTTGTTCGCCATGCAGCAGTCGCGCATAATTGATGTCGAGTCCCTGAAGCACGCCCTCGCCCTCGAAACCGAATGTCGTCGGAAAGGTGGGCGGCGCGATAATACCTCCGTAGCGGCTTTTTTTTGCGTATTCCTCGTCTAAGTAGAGCGGGTTGTCATCTCCTATCGCCTGGGCGAATCTGCGGATATGGCCTTTCTCGACCTCCATTGTGCTGACGGCGGTGGTTTTTCCTATCGCGGACTTGTCTACCATATGCTCCTCCTTTCTCCTGCGTGTTCCGGAAGTGGTTATTCCTGGAGTTCTTTTACATTGATTCCGAGTTCGCGGAGTTTCTGCTGGAGACTCTGGCGATGCATATCGAGTGCGCGTGCCGTCTGGCTGATATTACGGTCATTCTCTGAAAGCCTGCGAACGAAGAATTTCCGCTCGGCGACTTCGACCATCTGTTTCTTCCATTCGCGGAAGGGCAGACTATCTTCAACGACGAGTGCGCCCGCCCCTGTGTCCGGCAGCCGCCCCTGGATTTCGGGCGGGAGATCCTCTTTCTCCAAGGTGTTTCCGCCGGCCAGGACCACGGCGCTCTCTATCGCGTTTCGCAGTTCACGAACGTTGCCGGGCCATGGATATTCATGAAGGAACCGCACGGCTTCGGGATTGATGCCCTCTATCGTCTTCTTGTGTTGGCTGCTGAATGTCTCAACGAAATGGTTCGTCAAAGCCATGATATCGCCTTCGCGCTCCCTGAGCAGCGGCATCCGCATGCTTACGACCTTGAGCCTGTAGTAAAGGTCTTCGCGGAACAGTCCCTCTTTGGTTGCAGCCGCGAGATCCTTGTTTGTTGCGCTGATGATCCGGACATCGACCACGATGGTTTTTTCGGCTCCGAGCCTCTCGAATTTCTGTTCCTGGAGCACTCGCAGCACTTTCGCCTGCGTATTGAAGCTCATATCGCCGATCTCGTCAAGGAACAGTGTGCCGCCATCGGCCATTTCGAACTTCCCCTTGCGTTGGGCCGTCGCGCCGGTGAATGCGCCCTTTTCATGGCCGAACAGTTCGCTTTCTATAAGGTTCTCCGGCAGCGCCGCGCAGTTCATGACAATAAATGGCTTGCGAGATCGGTGGCTTCGCCGGTGGATCTCATTTGCCACGAGTTCCTTTCCGGTGCCGCTTTCCCCCTCGATGAGGACGACGACGTCGGTCGGGGCAACCTTGGCGATGCGGTCAAATACATCTCGCATCGGCGTGCTCGTACCGATGATTTCGCCGTAGCCCTCACGTCTTTTCAGCTCTTCGGCGAGGCGGCGGTTCTCGCGTTCGAGCGATACCCTCTCCAATGCGTTGCGCGCCACAATACGGAGTTCGTCCACGTCATATGGTTTGGCAATGTAGTCATATGCGCCCTTCTTCATCGCGTCGACCGCGATCTTCTCCGATCCATGCGCGGTCACCATGATCACAAGGGGAGGCTCGGGGATCTCCTGCAGTTTCTCGAGGGCTTCGAGCCCGTCCATCTCAGGCATTGCAATGTCCATGATGACCAGGTCGGGTTTCTCTCTGTCGATGATTTCGAGGGCTTTCAGGCCGTTCGCTGCCTCCAGGATATCGCTGTCAAGACTCGCCAGGGCGCGCTGCATGCCGTAGCGGGCCGATTTTTCGTCGTCAACGATAAGGATTTTCGAATCAGGCATCAGATTTCTCCGGATTGGAAGACGGATCGCTTTCAGGGGGCGTATCGACCGCCGGGGTCTCGATGGGAACGATAATGCTTACGGTTGTGCCCTCGTTGCTTTCCACGGTGATGGTCCCGCCCAGGTCGGTAAGTTTTTCACGCACTATCCAGAGCCCGAGCCCGGTGCCGCCCTCCTTTGTTGTGTGGAACGGCTCAAAGATTTTCGGGAGTTCTTCTTCGGGAATGCCCGGCCCGGTATCGTGCACCGTAAGAAGAATCGAGGGCCTTCCGGTCTCGCTGTCGGGCGCAGGATAGGTGATGGAAACGCTGAGGGTCCCGCCCGAGGTCATCGACTGGACGGCGTTGTTCATCAGGTTGAAGATAATATCTCGAAGGGCGACCGGGCTGGCTTTCATTATGGGGATGTCGTTCTTACGGTCGCACTCTATGACGATATCGTTTTGTGAAGCTTCGGCCCGCAGCA
>CAYZZY010000041.1:0-15717 GCA_964482745.1 uncultured bacterium | reverse complement strand
ATGAATGCGGTGTTTTCGGAGTGTTTGGTCACCCCGAAGCTGCGAGGATTTCCTACCTCGGCCTCTATTCCCTTCAGCACAGGGGGCAGGAGAGCGCAGGCATTGTCGCTTGTTGCGAAGGCCGCCTGAGCCGCCATCGAGAAATGGGGATGGTACATGACGTCTTCAGGAAAGAAGCCCTCGATAGACTTCCCGGAAGTAGCGCGATTGGGCACGTCCGCTATTCCACCGCCGGTTCAAGCTTGCTGAAGAACGCTCAGCCCATTCTCGTCGATTATGCGCGCGGACCGCTCGCCGTGGCGCACAACGGCAATCTCGTCAACGCACAGCCGCTTCGGGAAACTCTCGAGAAAAGCGGATCGATTTTTCAATCCACAAGCGACAGCGAGGTCATCGTTCATCTTGTCGCGCGTTCCAAGGAAGAGAAGATCGAATTGGCGCTTGCCGAGGCATTGCGCAAAGTGCAAGGGGCCTGCTCCATTATCATCATGAATGCAAAGTGTATGATTGGCGCCAGGGATGCATATGGGTTCCGACCTCTTTGCCTTGGCAAGCTCAAGGGCGGATATCTGCTGGCATCCGAAAGCTGTGCGTTTGATATTGTGGACGCAGAGTTTATTCGCGACATAGAGCCTGGCGAAATGGTCGTAATAGATGATTCCGGTGTGCGATCTATGCAGATCGGCGGGCCGAAACCGGAGCGCCTGGGCGTATGCATTTTCGAGTTGATATATTTTTCCCGACCCGACAGCATTGTGTTCGGCCGTGACGTGGAAAGAGTGAGGCAGAAAATGGGCGCAATTCTCCACAGGGAATCGCCGGTTGAAGCCGATCTCGTGATTCCTGTGCCGGACTCATCGAATGCGGCTGCGCTCGGCTATGCCATGGAATCCGGAATTCCTTTCCAGATGGGATTGATACGAAATCATTATATCGGTCGCACTTTCATAGAACCCTCGCAATCGATACGTGATTTTGGAGCTAAACTGAAATATAATCCAATTCGAACCGCTCTGAAGGGAAAGCGCATCATCGTTGTCGATGATTCCATCGTTCGCGGCACTACCAGCCGGAAAATCGTAAAAATGATTCGCAACGCCGGCGCGAAGGAAATTCATACACGCATCAGTTCGCCGCCGATAGCGCATCCTTGCTTCTACGGGATCGATACGCCGACCCGGGAAGAACTCATAGGCGCCACCCACACAGTCGATGAGATACGTAAGTATCTCACCGTCGACTCTCTCCACTACCTGAGCCCGAAGGGCCTTGTCGAGGCAGCGGGAGGCAACCCCGACGAGTTCTGTCTGGCTTGCTTTACGGGCGATTATCCGATCAAACTTTCGGTTGATTTCGACAAACTTCACTTCGATCACAAGAAGAGCACCGAAACGGTCAAGATCTGAGATGGCAGACGACTCTTTCACCTACAAACAAGCGGGTGTAGACATCGATGCCGCCAATTCTCTTAAAAAGAGAATTACACCCCTGGTGCGGGCCACATTTTCACCCGAAGTGCTTCAGGATATCGGGTTGTTCGGCGGCCTTTTCAAACTTGACACTTCCAGGTTCCGCGAACCAATCCTCGTTTCCAGCGTTGACGGTGTGGGGACAAAGCTCAAGATAGCCTTTGCTTTAGGCCGGCACCATACCATCGGCATAGACCTCGTCTCGCATTGTGTCAACGACATTCTCATGCAGGGAGCCGAGCCGCTCTTTTTCCTCGACTATCTCGCAACGGGGAAGCTTGATGTCTCCGTTGCGGAACAGGTCGTGGCCGGGCTGGCCGAAGGTTGCCGGCGGGCGGGATGCTCGCTCATCGGCGGCGAAACCGCTGAGATGCCGGGTTTTTATGCGGCGGGGGAGTATGATCTTGCCGGCACTATTGTGGGGGTTGTCGAAAGAGAAAAAATCATCGATGGCTCCTCCATCCGGGAGGGCGATTCGATAATAGCTTTGAAATCCTCCGGCCTGCATACAAACGGTTATTCGCTTGTTCGGAAGCTGTTTCTTGCCTCGGGAAAGTACAGGCTGGACCAAAAGATGGACATGCTTGGCAGGAATCTGGGTGACGAATTGCTCGAGCCTCATAGATGCTACGCCCGGCCGATTCTGAAATTGCTTGACAAAGTCAATGTCCACGGCATGGCCCATATTACCGGAGGCGGGCTTACAGATAATGTTCCGCGTATTCTTCCGGATACGCTGGATGCCGAAATTGAGTTGAACTCGTGGAAGCCTCTGATAATTTTTGAACTCATAAGGCGCGACGGCGATATCGGGCGGGACGAGATGCTGAAAACATTCAATATGGGAGTCGGAATGGTTTTGGTAGTGTCCACCGAAGATGAGCCTGTGACCCTGAAGCACCTTCAGGACGAGGGCGAAGACGCCTGGACAATCGGACATATTGTGCAAGGGAGCCGTATCGTAAAATATCTTGGATAAGGGAAAAATGAGCAATCTCAAGACCTATCGAATAGAAGTCGGACTTCGGCCGGAGCTTCTGGATGCCGCGGGCAACTCTGTTAAATCAAATGTGGTCGAAGACCTCGACATTCCCGTTGAAGATGTGAAGATAATACGCGTTTACACGATTCATGCTGACTTGACTCGCAAGCAGGTAGAGAGGCTGCAAGCAGACCTCTTTACCGATCCTGTCATAGAAGTTTCGACTCTCAACCAGCCCTTGGCAAAGAAGTTTTCCTGGATAATCGAAGTCGGATTCAAACCGGGCGTAACGGATAATGTCGGTAAGACATCCCGTGAAGCTATCATCGATATCTTTGGGAACAGTTTTGGCGAGGGCGCCGTTTTTACTTCCAGGCAGTATGTCCTCAAGGGGAAGCTGAGCCGGAAACAGGCAGAATCGATCGCGAGAGACTTTCTGGCGAATGACTTGATCGAGCAATGGCGGGTCGCGGATTACAAGGAATTCAAAAAGAAACGGGGAATCTCGCTTCCGCTTCCCATTGCGGGGGATACTGAAGAGCCTGCCGTGATGACATTTGATCTGGATGTGTCCGACGACGTGCTCATGGAGATCAGTCGCGAAGGGATCCTTTCTCTGAGCCTGGAAGAAATGCATGCGATCCGTGATTATTTCGCTCGTGAATCCGTCGCGGACACGCGCAAACTTGTCGAACTTGCGAAAAAGCCGTCGGATGTGGAACTCGAAGCCATCGCGCAGACCTGGTCGGAGCACTGTAAACACAAGATATTCAATGCCACGATAAGGTATGAGGACGAAAACGGACGGACGACGGAGATTGCGAGCCTGTTCAATACCTATATCAAACGGGCTACTGAAGAGATTTCCAAACGCGTCCCCTGGCTGGTTTCGGTTTTTCACGACAATGCAGGCGTCATAAAGTTCAATGACGAGTGGCATCTTGTCATGAAAGTCGAGACACACAACAGCCCTTCGGCCCTCGACCCATATGGTGGAGCGCTCACCGGTATTGTTGGTGTAAACCGGGATCCCTTTGGAACCGGCAAAGGGTGCCGCCTGATCTTCAACGTGGATACCTTTTGCTTTGCCTCTCCGGATTATTCCGACCCGCTGCCGCCACGTTTGCTCCATCCCAAGAGGGTCTTCAAGGGAGTGCATCGCGGCGTAAAGGATGGGGGCAATCAAAGCGGTATTCCCGATGTCAATGGCAGCATTGTATTCGATGACCGGTATGTCGGCAAACCGCTTGTGTTTTGCGGGACGGGCGGGATCATGCCGCGAGAAATCCTGGGAGAGCCTTCACACGTCAAGGACGCGCTGCCTGGAGACTTTATTGTGATGACTGGAGGCAGGATCGGGAAAGACGGCATTCACGGGGCCACGTTCTCTTCAGAAGAATTGCACAGTGAGTCGCCGACCTCAGCCGTGCAGATAGGGGATCCGATCACCCAGAAGAAGATGAACGATTTCCTGCTTGAGGCGCGCGATCTGGGCTTATACCGGGCGATTACCGATAATGGAGCGGGAGGGCTTTCGTCGTCGGTCGGCGAAATGGCACGATTCTCCAATGGATGTCAACTCCGTCTGAACAATGCGCCGCTTAAATATAAGGGACTGCAACCGTGGGAAATACTTCTTTCCGAAGCCCAGGAACGGATGACACTTGCCATCGATCCACAGAAAATCGAGCAGTTCATGGCGCTCGCGCAGAGACGAGACGTTGAGGCCACGGTATTAGGCAATTTCACCGATACGGGCAAGTTTCATGTCCTTTACGAAGACCGCACTGTCGCCTATTTGGACATGGATTTTTTCCATGAGGGTGTCCCGGATATGCAACTGCGCGCGGAATGGCGTCCGCCCCAGCACGAGGAGCCCGATTTCGATGAGCCGTCAGATTACAACCTGATGCTCGATCACATACTGATGCGGCTGAACATTTGCAGCAAGGAATCGTTTGTCAGACAATATGATCATGAAGTGCAGGGGATGAGCGCAATCAAGCCTTTTGTGGGGAGCGAAAACGACGGTCCGGGTGATGCCGCCGTGCTCAAGCCGCTTTATGACTCTTATGAAGGCGTCGTTGTCTCTAGCGGCATCTATCCCCGGTACAGTGATATCGACACCTACCATATGACGGCATGTGTTATCGATGAGGCGGTAAGAAATGCGATATGTGTCGGAGGCAAACTGGGCTACCTCGCGGGACTTGACAACTTCTGCTGGCCAGATCCGGTGCAATCCGACAAGACTCCGGATGGCAGTTACAAGCTGGCCCAACTGGTGCGTTCCAATATGGCGCTCTACGACTACTGTACCGATTACGATCTTCCCTGCATCTCCGGCAAGGACAGCATGAAGAATGATTATATGATCGGTGACACGAAGATATCGGTTCCTCCGACGCTTCTTTTCTCGGTGATCGGGAGAATGGATGATGTAAGGAAAGCCGTCTCGATGGACGCCAAGCGGTCCGGACATATCGTCTATGCGGTCGGCCTCACAAAAAATGAACTCGGTGGCAGCGAGTACTTCGCACAGCATGGGTTTATCGGGAACAATGTGCCGAAGGTGGACGCGAGGCGCGCGAAAAAGATCTATCGGGCGCTCGGAGACGCCTTCGACCAGGGCCTTGTTGCATCGTGCCATGATTGTTCCGACGGCGGATTGGCGGTCGCATTGGCGGAGACGGCTTTCGCGGGTGGACTCGGGATCACGTCGGATATCTCCGCAGTGCCCGTGGACGGCCCGCTGCGGACCGACTATCTGCTTTTTTCAGAATCGCAAAGCCGTTTTGTCGTGACGGTTGCCGGCAGAAAAGCCAGCGAGTTTGAAAGCGTTATGGCCGGTTTGCCCTGCGCCAGAATTGGTAAAGTAACGAAATCACCACTGCTCGTTATAAACGAAGGCAAGCGAAAGAATATCATATCTGCCGACATATTCGACCTTAAGAGGGCCTGGCAAAAACCGCTCGACTGGTAGATGGGTGCGAGGATACAAGAAATCTTCGGACGGCGGGAATGGGTCTTATCAGAAGGAAACCATCTCATATGAAACCGCGTGTACTGGTACTTACGGGATACGGTATTAACTGCGATTATGAAACCGAGTACGCCTTTAGCATGCCGCGCGTCGGCGCAAGGGCGGAGAGGGTCCACGTCAATGACCTTGTCGGTAACGCCTCCAATGGGACATCTCTTCGTGAGTATGATATCCTCGCGATACCCGGCGGATTCTCCTATGGCGATGACATCGCGGGCGGCAAGGTGCTTGCAAACAAGCTGCACCAACAACTCCGTGAGCAACTGAATCAATTCATCGAGGACGGCAAACTGATTATAGGCATCTGCAACGGTTTTCAGATTCTCGTAAAAATGGGCTTGCTCCCCGCCATCGGAAAACGGTACAGCGAGCAGCAGGTCTCATTGACCTACAACGATTCCAACAAGTTCGAGGACCGTTGGGTCTATCTCGCCCCCAACCCCAAGTCTCATTGCATTTTCACAAAAGGGCTTGATACAATATATCTGCCTGTTCGACATGGCGAGGGGAAACTCGTTGCCAAAGATCGTGAAACTCTCAAAAGTCTGCACCGTCACGGCCATGTCGCGTTTCAATATGTTAATGAAGATGGGAAACCGGACGGTTATCCGTGCAACCCCAACGGATCCGATGATAACATAGCGGGTCTGTGCGATCCCACAGGGAGAATTTTTGGTCTTATGCCGCATCCGGAATGCTACCTTTTTCCGACAAATCATCCTCGCTGGACCCGCGAGAAGGTTCCGCGCGAGGGAATGGGCGTCGCAATATTCCGCAACGCAGTCAGATATATAAAAGAGAATAGATAGCATCAGAGGAATGAGGAGAGGTTATGCCCAACGCGATACAGCGCGTGCTGATAAGTGTTTCCGATAAAACAGGAATCGTTGAACTCGCTACGTATCTCCAAGAAATGGGTGCCGAGATTCTTTCGACTGGAGGGACGCAAAGGGCGCTCGATGCGGCGGGGATACCCGTGCGGTCGGTCTCCGATTATACCGGTTTCCCTGAGATGATGGATGGTCGTGTTAAGACGTTGCACCCGAAGATCCATGCAGGACTCCTGGCGCTCAGGGAGAACCTGGAACATATGCAGGAGGTGGACCGTCACGGCATCGAACTGATCGATATGGTGGTCGTCAATCTCTATCCTTTCCAGGAAACCATCAGCAAGGGCGATGTCAGGCTCGAGGATGCGATTGAACAGATAGACATCGGCGGGCCGACAATGCTGCGAGCAGCCGCAAAAAACTATCGAGACGTTGTCATTGTGGTCAATCCCGCGCGCTACCCGGGGATTATCGAGGAACTCAAATCGGGCGCCGGTGTAATATCTGATCGAACGAAATTCGAGCTTGCGTGCGAAGCCTTCGAACACACCGCAACGTATGATCGCGCCATAGCCGACTATCTTTTTAAGGAAAAGGGAAACGCCAAATGAATTCCATGGAAGTTTCCCTCAGATATGGATGCAATCCCCACCAGGTACCGGCCCGCATCTTCGTGGAAAGCGGCAGACTGCCAATCCGGGTATTGAACGGAAGTCCCGGTTATATCAACCTTCTCGACGCGTTCAATTCGTGGCAACTGGTTAGGGAACTGAGGCAGACGCTTAATATGCCTGCAGCGGCCTCGTTCAAGCATGTGAGCCCGGCGGGGGCGGCCGTCGGCGTTCCTCTGAGCGAGGACCTGAAAAAGGCTTACTTCGTCGACGATATGGAACTGGGTGCCCTCGGCGCTGCTTACGCGCGCGCCCGAGGCGCCGACCGGATGTCTTCGTTCGGAGATTGGGCCGCTCTGAGTGATACGGTAGATATCGATACCGCGCAATTGCTCGGCCGCGAAGTATCCGATGGCGTTATCGCGCCGGGGTATGAGGATGAAGCCCTGGCGATCCTGAAAGAAAAGAGGGGCGGAAAATATAGCGTTATACAGATCGACCCGGATTGGGAGCCCGGGGAAACGGAGAAAAGACAGGTGTTCGGGATTACTTTCGAACAGAAACGGAACAGCCGTGTGCCTGGATTTGAGGTTCTCGAGAATGTTGTCACGGAGAACAAAGACCTGCCCGATTCGGCCAGGCGGGACCTTATGGTCGCAATGATCGGCTTAAAATACACCCAGTCAAATTCCGTCTGCTACGCTTTTGATGGCCAACTTATCGGTGTTGGAGCAGGCCAGCAGTCGCGCATACACTGCACCCGTCTTGCGGGGGAAAAGGCAGATCGCTGGTTACTCAGGCGGCATCCCGCTGTCCTGGAGTTCAAATTCAAAGAAGGTCTCAAAAGGGTCGACAAGGATAATACCCTGGATCTATACCTTGAAGATAAACTGACGTCGGGCGAAGAGGAACGGTGGAGAGCCAACACCGAACAGGCGCCCGAGAAACTTTCCCCTGAACAGAAACGGCAATGGCTGGACACTTTTTCCGATGTCGCGCTTGCCTCCGACGCCTTTTTCCCCTTCAGGGATAATATCGACCGAGCCCACCAGAGTGGCGTGCGTTATATCGTTCAGCCAGGAGGCGCGGTTCGCGATGACATGGTCATTGAAGCATGCGACGAGTATGGGATGGTGATGGCCTTTTCGGGACTCAGGTTGTTTCATCACTAGGGAACCAACTCTCTTAGGGAGGAAGCGGACAAGCGGCGATTGTCTCTCAAACGCCGGCATTCTGCATTTCTGAATAATGAGAATTCAACGGTTATTATATATATATATATGAGAAGGAGAGCGACCAAATGAAAATTCTCGTTGTCGGAGGAGGCGGACGCGAACATACGCTTGTCTGGAAGATCGGTCAGAGTCCGCTTGTAAAAAAGATATTCTGCGCGCCCGGGAATGCGGGAATAGCTAAACAGGCGGAGTGCGTGAACATAGATGCGAGCGACATCGATAAGCTTGTTAAATTTGCGAAGAAAGAAAAGATAGATCTCACTGTGGTCGGTCCGGAAGGGCCGCTCGTTGAAGGGATAGTGGACCGACTCCAGGAAAAAGGACTGAAAGCGTTCGGCCCAAGCGCCGATGCCGCGCTGCTCGAAGGCAGCAAGGGCTTCGCGAAGAAGTTGATGGCCCGTTTTAATATTCCCACCGGGACTTTTCAGACATTTACCGACGCGGACGAGGCCATTGAATTTATTCGCGACATGGGCGCGCCTGTCGTGGTAAAGGCCGACGGGCTGGCAGCGGGAAAAGGGGTGACCGTTGCGTTCGATGAGGAATCCGCGATTGATGCGGTCAAACAATGTCTCATAAAGGGTGAATTCGGGCGCGCGGGACACCGGGTCGTGATCGAGGAATACCTCGAGGGTGAAGAAGCGTCGGTGCTTGCATTCACCGATGGGAAGGATATCCTTTTGATGCCGGCTTCGCAGGACCACAAAGCGATATATGACGGTGACAAAGGGCCGAATACAGGCGGAATGGGCGCTTATTCTCCCGCGCCGGTTATCACCGATGAATTGATGAAAGAGATTGAACAAACGATAGTGAGGCCGACAATCGATGGATTGAGGGAAGAGAACTGCGAGTATCGAGGTGTCCTGTACTGTGGAATCATGGTAACCAATTCGGGGCCGAAAGTGCTCGAATTCAATGTGCGTTTCGGTGATCCCGAGACACAGGTTGTCGTGCCCAGGCTGAAAAGCGACATCGTTCCTCTCCTCATGGCCTGCGCCGAAGGCGATCTGAGCGGGATGGAGGCCGAATGGAGCGAGGAGGCTGCCGTATGCATTGTGCTCGCTTCGGGCGGTTATCCCGGAAAATATGAGAAGGGAAAGCTCATTACCGGACTCGACAAAGCGGCGAAATTGCCCGGGGCCGTCGTATTTCACGCAGGCACGGCATCGAAAAACAATAAAGTCGTTACCAACGGTGGCCGTGTCATCGGCGCCACGGCGCTCGCAAAGGACATTCCCTCGGCCATAAAGCGCGCATATGGATGCGCGAATGCGATTGATTTTGACAAGAAATACTGCAGGACCGACATCGGACAGAAAGCGATGCTGCACAGAGGGAAGGGTGACTGATGGCAAAGCGCGCAAAGAAAGCTCCAGTGTTGATCGTCATGGGAAGCGACAGTGACCGCGGAATTATGGCGGAGGCCGAAAAGATTCTTGACGAATTTGGTGTCGATTACGAGATACGGATATCCTCGGCCCACCGATCACCCGCGCGCACTGCGGCGCTCGCGGAGAAGGCGGCAGCCAATGGAAAGAAAGTCGTAATAGCGGGAGCCGGCGCCGCCGCTGCCCTTCCCGGCGTGATCGCGGCGCACACGATCCTTCCGGTGATCGGCGTCCCCGTGGACTCCTCTCCGTTGCAAGGGATGGATGCGCTTTTGTCTATGGTTCAGATGCCGGGCGGCATTCCGGTTGCGACCATGGCTGTCGGCAAGGCGGGCGCTCGAAACGCAGGGATCTTGTCCGTTCAGATATTGGCGCTCAATGACCAGAAACTGCGAGCAAAGTTGATCCGCTATAAAGCCCGACTTGCGAAGGCGGTCGAAGTTAAGGATCGCTTACTCCAGAATGCCGGTGAAAAATGAGGCTTATTGACAGCAGGGTGCGGATATGCTCAAAGAGGCGATAGCGAAGCTTACGGAAGGAAAGAATCTGACTCTCGAAGAGGCAGCTTCCGCTTTAGACGAAATCATGAGCGGTCGGGCGACTCCCGCGCAGATCGGCGCGTTTCTCGTTTCCATGCGGATGAAGGGCGAGACCGTGGACGAGATTACCGGATGCGCGAGGGTGATGCGGGAGAAGGCGACACGACTTAATCCAAAGAGGCGGCCCCTGGTCGATACATGTGGCACGGGCGGTGACGGCTCCAATACGTTTAACATCTCCACCACGGCGGCTTTTGTTGTTGCAGGCCAGGGAGCGGCTGCCGTAGCAAAGCATGGCAACCGTGGGATGTCGAGCGGGTGCGGAAGCGCTGACGTGCTGCAGGAACTCGGTGTGAATATCGAAGCCGAACCGTCCATCGTTGAAAAGTGTATCGATGAGGTCGGCCTGGGATTCATGTTTGCACCCCTTTACCACGGCGCCATGAAGCATGCCGTCGGGCCCCGTCGCGAACTCGGAGTCAGGACGATTTTTAACGTACTTGGGCCGCTGGCCAATCCGGCGTCGGCGGAGGCCCAGGTCGTCGGAGTCTATGATCGTGGTCTTGTCGAGCCGCTTGCTCACGTTCTCAGGAACCTTGGCGCACGCCATGCGTTTGTCGTGTGCGGAACCGACGGGCTGGACGAGGTGACGACCACATCCACGTCCATTATTGCAGAGGCGACGGCGGAGGAAGTGAAAATATACGAGTATGATCCTGCCGAGGCCGGCATTGAGCGTTCGAGCCGCGAGGATTTGCTCGGGGGCGACGCTTCTGTCAACGCGGGCATTACGGAAGGGATACTGAAAGGGGAGAAGGGACCCCGTCGCGATATCGTGGTCCTGAACGCCGCATTTGCTCTGGTGGCCGCTGATCAGGCGCAGACTATTTCCGAAGGGATGGAGGCGGCTTCCCGATCAATAGACTCGGGCGCAGCGCTGGATAAGCTTGAGGCCCTGCGAAAGGCATCGTCAAGTTGATCCTCGACGAGATAATCGAGCACAAGCGCCGCGAGGTAAACGAGTTAAAAAAAAAGCGCCCTTTGGCCGAACTGCAAAGGCGTGTTGTTGCCCGCAAGGGCGGCCGGTTTGCCGATGCCATCGGTGCGGCCGACCGGCTTTCTCTCATTGCCGAGGTAAAGAAGGCGTCTCCATCGCGGGGCGTGCTTTGCTCTGATTTCAATCCGCCTGCCCTTGCCAGGCTGTATGCCGAGGGCGGTGCGTCAGCAGTCTCGGTCCTGACCGATTTCAGGTATTTCCAGGGCGACATCTCGCATATGGTACAGGCGAAGGAGGCCTCGGGATTGCCGGTGCTCCGCAAGGATTTCATCGTCGATGAGTATCAGGTATGGGAGAGTGCCGTCGTCGGCGCCGATGCAATATTGCTGATTGTCGCGGGCCTTGCCGCCAGCCAATTATCTGATTACCTGCAACTGGCTTCCGGGATTGGATTGGATGCGCTTGTAGAAATTCATGACAGGGAGCAACTGGATACGGCGCTTGACGCGGGTGCACGGATAATCGGGATAAACAATCGCGATCTGCGTGTTTTCAAGACCGATATCCGGACAACCGTCGAGCTTGCGTCCGGGATTCCGGATGAATATATACTGGTAAGCGAGAGCGGCATCCACACCGGAGAGGATGCGCGCATGGTGAGGGAAGCAGGTGCTGACGCGATACTTGTTGGAGAGTCCCTCGTTACCAGTGACGATATACCGGCAAAGATACGGGAACTGATCGGTGGTCAGAGTTAAAATATGCGGGATCACGAATGTCGAGGATGCCCTGTATGCTCTCGAAGAGGGCGCCGATGCGATCGGGTTTGTCTTCGCATCGAGTCCCAGACAGATTTCCGAAAACAAGGCCGAAGCGATTCGCAGAGAGTTGCCGCCATTCGTGCCAACCGTCGGAGTCTTCGTTGATCCCGATCCACGGAGTGCGCGTGGAATATTTGAGAAAGTAGGACTGGATTTTATTCAGCTTCATGGAGGCGAGGAGAGCCGGTTCCTGCGGGAATCAGGCCTGAATCCGCAAAAACTGATTTACACGGTCTCAGTGGCGACCGAGGAAGACCTGATAGAGATCGAGAACATTTTGGCCGCAACGATCCTGCTTGACACAAAGGTGACAGGCAAAGCAGGAGGCACCGGCAAGACATTCGATTGGAATATTGCCGGGAAAGCCAAGGCGTTCGGAAAGCCGATCGTTTTGGCGGGCGGTTTGAATCCGGACAACATCGAGAAGGCGATAGAAATAGCCTCGCCGCAGGCGGTCGACGTTTCCAGCGGTGTCGAGTCAGAGCCGGGAAAAAAGGACCCCGGAAAGGTGAGGGAATTTATTCGGAGGGCGAAGGGATATGTTACCTGATAGCGGGGGACACTTTGGACCGTATGGCGGCAAATATGTGCCTGAAACACTTATGTCTCCCCTCAGAGAGCTTGAAGAGGCTTACCTGAAGTGTAAAGACGATCCTGAATTCCAGCGGGAAGTCGAATACTATCTTACTGAGTACACCGGTCGCCCGACACCTCTGTTCTTTGCCGAGCATTTGACCGAACACCTTGGCGGCGCAAAGGTATATCTCAAGAGGGAAGACCTCTGCCACACGGGCGCTCACAAGATAAACAACACGATAGGTCAGGCGCTTCTGGCCAAGCGCATGGGGAAGACGCGCGTGATTGCTGAAACCGGCGCAGGCCAACACGGGGTTGCGACGGCCACGGTAGCCGCGTTATTCGGCCTTGAGTGCACCGTATATATGGGTGAGGAAGACATGCGGCGGCAGGCATTAAACGTCTTCAGGATGCGGCTTCTGGGCTCGACAGTCACACCTGTGGACGCCGGCAGCAGGACGTTGAAGGATGCCATAAGCGAGGCCATGCGCGATTGGGTGACTAACGTGCGCTCAACCCATTATATTCTGGGATCCGTGCTTGGCTCGCATCCGTATCCGATGATGGTCCGTGATTTTCAGAGAATAATCGGGAAAGAGGCGCGCAGCCAGATCCTGGACAAAGAAGGGAAACTGCCTTCACTGCTGATCGCCTGTGTCGGAGGAGGCAGCAATTCCATCGGCCTCTTCTATGATTTTCTCCAGGACAAAGAGGTCGCGATGATCGGGGTGGAGGCCGGCGGACTGGGAATTGAATCGGGCAAGCATGCCGCGCGCTTTAAAACGGGAGAACTGGGTGTGCTTCAGGGGTGCATGAGTTTTGTGCTGCAGGCCGAGGGAGGGCAGATAGACCTCACGCACTCTGTTTCGGCAGGACTTGACTATGCAAGTGTCGGTCCCGAGCACAGTCACCTTCGAGATGAAGGCCGTATCGAGTATACGATCGCTACGGATGATGAGGCTCTCGAAGCTTTTCAACTTCTCGGTAAGATGGAAGGAATAATACCGGCCCTGGAGAGCGCGCACGCAGTCGCCCACGCCTTGAAGGTGGTTCCGAAAATGAAGCCGTCAGAAAGTGTGATCGTAAACCTTTCCGGCCGTGGCGACAAAGACGTCCAGGTGGTTTCGGAAATATTATCAAAAAGGGAAAGCTGATGTCGAATCGCGTTACACAAAAGTTCGAGGCACTGAAGGCCGCAGGCCAAAAAGGATTTATTGCATACATTACCGCAGGCGATCCCAATCTCGATATCACGCGGGAACTCGTTATCGAGTTTGACCGCATAGGTGTGGATTTTATCGAGCTTGGCGTCCCGTTTTCCGATCCACTGGCCGACGGTGTTGTGAACCAGCGGGCAAGCGAACGGGCCCTCAAGAGCGGTACCAGCCTCCGGAAAATCCTTGCAACAGTCAAACAGGTAAGGGAGGTCTCGGAGATACCGATAATTCTTTATACTTATTTCAATCCGCTGCATTATACAGGGATAGAGGAGTTTGTGGCAGAGGCCTCGGAGAGTGGTGTGGATGGCGCGCTTGTTGTGGACCTTCCCCCTGAAGAGTCCAAAGAATACAAGGCGCTGATGGATATGAAGGACCTATGCACCGTCTATCTCCTTGCGCCGACCAGCACGGATGAGCGGATCGATCTCATAACCCGCTTCAGCACCGGATTTGTCTACTATGTTTCTCGCGAGGGCGTGACCGGGATGCAGGAGAAGATGGCCGGCGGTATCGCTGCAATGACCGAGAAGATAAAGTCGGTTTCGGACACCCCCCTTGCTGTCGGCTTCGGAATATCAACTCCGGAATTGGCCGCCGAAGTCGCAGGATATGCCGATGCTGTGGTCGTTGGTTCGGCGATCGTCAAAAGAATCGAGGATAAGGCCGGTGATGCAGATCTTGTTGAACATGTTTCAGGATTTGTCGCAGAACTTGTCAGGGCGGTAAAGGGATGACACGAAAATCTGACAAAAAGCTTATTGCTTCAGCGATAAAGATCGCCCGCTCGGCCGGCGCAGATGAGGCCGAGGGCTTTTTGGATCGGTCGAATTCGACGAATGTTGAAGTCAGCGGGGGCAAGGTGGAGAGCGTCAAGGTTCGTGAAGGCTCGGGTGTCGGCGTGCGCGTTATGGTTGGAGACCGCCTTGGATTTGCCCATACCTCCGATTTGACCGAAGCCGGCATAAGGAAAGCGGCAGAAGATGCGGTCGCCAATGCGGAACCCGCAGCCCCAGATTCTTATAACCGGCTTCCGGAGGGAGAGTATGAATATCCGACCGTGGAGCGGTATGATTCTGAACTTTCCGGGATCGGACTGGATGAACGAATCGAACGAGCCATGGAAATAGAAGCCACGGCGCTTGCTTACGATAAGAGAATAACGAAGGTGCGTCATTCAACCATGTCGGATTCGCACTACGAGGTCCTGATCGCTAACAGCAAAGGACTCGGGCTATCCTACCGAGGGACGTCTTGCTCCGCCAGCCTGCTTGCCGTTGCGGAGGCGGAGGGAGAGGCCCAAATGGGCTGGGATTTTGACCATTCATTCTGTTTCCGGAATCTTGACGTGGAATCCGTTGGAAGAAATGCCGCCCGACATGCGATCGATTTGCTTGGCGCCAGACAGATTGACAGCATGACCGTTCCCGTGATTCTGGATTCTCCCGTCGCTTCCGAGTTCCTGGCGGCGGTCGGATATGCTCTTTTGGCGGATCAGGTGCAGAAAGGCAAATCTCTGTTTGCCGGAAGGGTCGGGGAGGCGGTTGCCGGCGCCGGCGTCACGCTCATCGATGACGGCGCTCTTGAATGGGGGATCGCGCCCACGCCCGCAGACGGAGAGGGTGTGCCGTCCCAGAAGACTGTGGTGGTTGAGTCGGGCGTTCTCAAGAGATTCCTTCACAATATCTATACGGCCGGCAAAGACGGTGTCGAATCCACTGGAAACGGCGTGAGATCCTCCTATTCCGCGTTGCCCGAGGTTGGAGCATCGAATTTCTATCTTGTTCCCGGGACCGCCACGCGCGCCGAATTGATCGAAAGATGCGAGCGCGCATATCTCGTGACGGATGTCATGGGAATGCACACAGTGGATATGGTTTCCGGTGATTTTTCAGTCGGCGCGAGCGGCCTCTGGATAGAGGGAGGCGAAGTGAAGTTTCCTGTCCGGGAGACTACGATCGCGGGCAATGTGAAAGATTTCCTCGTTAATATTGCAGAAGTTGCGG